>JBPCIY010000049.1:0-73211 GCA_051005855.1 Solirubrobacteraceae bacterium
CTCGTAAGCCCCGACGCTCAACGTGAGCCGGCGACGCTCTTATGCTTGGCGATGATGCGGATTCCGAGCTCAGGGACGTCGCGGTCCTTGCGCCTCCGGCAGGGGGTCATCCTGCTCGTCGGTGCGATCGTCATCGTGCTGGCGATCGGGTCCTCGCCGACCGGTTTTTACTGGACCCCGTTAGCGCTCGGCCTGATCTACCTTGTGGGCGCGCTGGCGGGTGGCTCGCAGGGAAGCTACTGGGCGACGGCGGTGGTCCTGATCGGCTGGGGCGCTGCGGTGGTCGTCGTCCGCCAGCTCAATCCCAATCTCGACACCTCCGGGCTCTACCTGCTCGGGGCCGGGGTGGGAGCGACGACGGGGATGTTGCTGGCTCGCCGGGGCTTCGCCGTGGACCCCCTGGGCATGACGCTTACGCTCGCGGCCGGCGGAGCGGTGCTGGCGCTCGAGTCGCGCTACAGCTCGGTGCTCGGCGACGCCCGCTTCTATGCCCTGCTGCTCGGCGCCGTTGGCCTGGTGAACCTTCTGCTCGGGGCCTTCGCGAGCGGGGACCTGTCCGAGCCGACCGCCGGCCCGCCGGCCCGCCCGCCCGAATCGGGCGGTTCACGGTGATGTTGCGTTGGCTGCGACGTGCCGCGCAGTGGTGGCGAGCGACGAGGCCGGTCGATCCAGAGCCAGTGGCGCACCCCGCCGTCAGCGCGTAACGGCCGCAACGCGAGATCCGGGGTGGCGCCAGATCAGATCACGATCGCTACCCAACGACAACACGGCCAGCGACCCGCCGACCCCTCCCACAAAGGGCAACCACCTCGCATCGCGAACCGCCTCATGACCCTCATCGACACCCACGGGGTCCCTCAAGACGACCTCGACAGATAGTCGGCGCGCCAGACCCCATAGCCGGCCTGAACTGGTGATGCCTCTCCCACCGCCTGTGCCGCTCGCGCGCCCCGACGCCATTTATGTAGCCCAGGTTCAGGTGTCCCTGGAACCCGCCCGGCCCGCGACAGGAACGACAGGCTAGGAGGCGACGACCATGGTCTTGACCGCCGCCGTCACTTCGTCGGCGATCTCGACCACCACCATGTACGTGCCGACGTTGCGGATCGGCTCGTCGAGGTGGACCTTGCGGCGGTCGACGCGGATTCCGCGGGCGTCGCGGATCGCATCCGCGATGTCCTGGGTGGTCACCGAGCCGAACAGACGGCCGTCGTCGCCGGCCTGCTGGGCAATTGTGAGCACGGTGCGGCCGAGTACGGCCGCGCTCTCCTGGGAGCGTTCCTGAGCTTCACGCTGCGCCCGTTCGGCGTTCTCCTGTCGCGTCTGGGCGACCTTGATGGAGGCGTTGGTCGCGGGCTCAGCCAGCCTGCGAGGCAGCAGGAAATTGCGCAGATAGCCGGCCGACACGTCGACCACGTTGCCGCGTTCGCCGAGCGCTTCGACGTCTTGGAGCAGAATCGCTTGGGGCATCGTGAGCGGCCTGTGAATCAGCGGTCGCGGTCGCCGCGGTCACCGCGGTCGCGATCGCCCCGGCCCCCGCGGTGCTCAGTGCCCTCGGCCACGTAGGGCAGCAGCGCGAGCTCTCGCGCGCGCTTGACTGCCCTGGCGACCTGGCTCTGATGCCGGCGGCACGCCCCTGTGATCCGCCGCGAGCGAATCTTGCCGCGCTCGGAGATGAACCGGCGCAGGGTCGCGATGTCCTTGTAGTCGACCTGTTCGATCTTGTCGCGGCAGTACGGGCACGACTTACGACGGGTCGAAGTCGGCCCGCCCTTCCTGTCGCGCCGGCGCACCGGACGTCTGCGTTGCTTTGCCACTGTTTCTGAGCCTAGCTGGTCGCCGCGCCCTGCGCGGATTGCATGATTAGAACGGAATGTCCTCGTCGGCAGCAGCACTCACGGGAGTGCGCTCGAAATCGCCGGTGTCGATCGGGACGTCGCTCTCGGCGGCGCGCACGCTGCTCGAGAAGCCGTTCCCGTTACCGGCGTCTTCGCGGCCGCCGAGGAACTGCACCGTGTCAGCGATGATATCGACGGCTTGGCGCTTCTGCCCATCGGACTGTGTCCACTCGCGCCAGCGCAGCCGTCCGTCGACCGCCACCGGGCGGCCCTTGGAGAGGAAGCGGTGGCAGTTCTCCCCTTGGGCGCCCCATACGGTGACGTCGAAGTAGTTGGGCTGATCCTCCCACTGGCCGGTCTCGTTGTTCTTGCGCCGGCCGTTGCAGGCGACGCGGAGCGAGCACACCGGCGTGCCGCTCGACGGCAGCGAGCTCAGCTCGGGATCGCGGGTCAGATTGCCGGTGATGGTCACGCGGTTGATATTGGTGCCTGCCATTTGCTGAGGCTCCTTTCCAGGGAACGTTGAAGCTCGATGTCGAGTCTATGGCTGGGCCAGGCGGCCACTCGTCCCCGAGCCGGAAAATGGACAGAAACGTTGCCGAGCGGGCACGGAGTCGTGACGCACCGTCACCGTTTCGGCGCGAAGCGAGATGGACAACGCGGCGGGGACTAGGACTCGACGGGCACGGGGGGCGCCGCGGGAGGGGCGGCGTCCGGGGGCGCGGGGGTGCCGGGCAGGGCCTTGATGATCCGGAAGCGCAGCACGCCATCGTCGATGCGCAGACTGTGGGACAGCGACTCGAGCAGCATGGTCGGGCCGGTGAACTGCAGAAGGTGGTACTCGCCCTCGGTCTGGTGGCGAATCTCGTAGGCGAGGGTCCGCATCCGCCAGTCGTCGTTTCGCTCCACGGTGCCCCCGCCGCTCGAGATCTGCGCCTCGACTTCGGAGAGGATCTGCGCGCGCCGATCGTCCTCGGTCTTGGCCGAGATGACGAGCATGAGGTCGTAGAGCGGAGTCTGGACAGGCATGGAAGGCCCGATGCCGGGTGGCGGCCGACTATAGCGAGTGCTTGGCGGCGCCGGACCTCGTAACGGCCGCCGGTGACAGGATGAAGCCATGGCCCCACCCCGTCCCGAGCTCCCGGTTCACGCCGCGGCCGGTGCCGGCGAATGGGAGGCGTGGCTTGGAGCCAACCACGCCGTCTCGCCCGGCGTCTGGCTGAAGATCGCCAAGCAGGGCTCCGGGGAGGCGTCCGTCACGTATGCGCAGGCGCTCGAGGTGGCCATCTGCTTTGGCTGGATCGACGGCCAGAAGCGGGCCCACGATGGCTCCTTCTGGCTTCAGCGCTTCACCCCCCGCGGCCGCCGCAGCCGGTGGTCACAGGTCAACCGGGACAAGGCGCAGGCCCTGATCGCCGCCGGCCGGATGCAGACCGCTGGTCGGGCCGAGGTGCAGGCGGCCCAGGACGACGGTCGCTGGGACCAGGCCTACGAGCCCCAGAGCCGCGCCACCGTGCCCGACGATCTCCAGCGGGCCCTGGATCAGCACCCGGCCGCCCGGGACTTCTTTGCCACCCTGACCGGCGCGCGCCGCTACGCCTTCCTCTATCGGCTGCACCGCGTCCGCTCGCCGGAGCGCCGGGCCAAGCGGATCGCCGACTACATCGAGCTCCTCAACGCCGCTAAGACGCTCAATTAGCCGCGGCCCTTAGCCTTGATGTCGGCGAGCTGATCGTCGATCCAGTCGCCCGGGTTGCGGGCGGTGACGATCGACTTCAAACCCGCGTGCCGGCGCTGGCGCTCCTGCATCGGCATCGTCAGGGCGGCGTGGATCGAGTCGGCGAGCTCCTGGATGTCGAACGGGTTGACCGAGAGCGCGTACTCGCCGAGCTCCTCGTGGGCGCCGGTGTTCTCAGACAGCAGCGAGACGCCGGCCCGCTCGTTGACCATCGGGCCCTCCTTGGCGACCAGGTTCATGCCGTCGAACATCGCGTTGACCATCAGTACGTCGTAGTGCTTGTAGGCGGCTACGGCCTCCTCGAGGTCGTCGCGGAGCTTGAGCTGGATCGGCATCCAGTCGGGTGAGCCGTGACGGTGGTTGACCACGGCGACCACGGCCTCGATCCGCTCCAGGTACTCGGCGTACTCGGCCACGTCGGTCCGGGACGGCATCAGCTGGGCGATGAAGGTGACCTTCTCGCGAAACTCGGGGTGCTGTTCGAGGAAGGTGTCAAAGGCGCTGAACCCACGCAGGACGTTCTTGCTCAGATCGGCCCGGTCGACGCGCAGGATCAGGTGGTCGCGGCGCCGGCGCAACAGCTCGCGCTCGAACTCGCGCACCCGCGACCGCCCGGCCACCGCCTCGACCGCTCGCCAATCGATCGGCAGCGGGTAGGCCCGCACCCACACCTCGCGGTCGCCCACGGCAACCACGCCGCTCTCGAAGTCGACCTCGTAGTCGGTCAGGTCGGCGCAGCACTGGAGGAAGTTGTGCCGGTAGGAGCGGGTGTGAAAGCCGACGATGTCGTTGGCCAGGATTCCGTCGTAGATCTCACGCCGGATCACCGACGGCAGCACCCGCCACGAGTCCGACTGGCTCCAGGGGATGTGGACGAAGTGGTGCAGGAAGGCATCCGGGCGCTCGCGGCGGATCAGGCCCGGCAGCGTGTACAGGTGATAGTCATGGACCATCACCACGGGTGCCTCGATCTCGATGATCTCGTCGAGCACCGCCCAGGCCAGGTCCTCGTTGACGGCGTTGTAGCCGAACTCGAAGGCCTCGGTCTCGTTGCGCCGGATGTCCGGGGCGTTACTCAAATCCCACAGGTAATGCTGGATGAACCACAGCATCGGGTTGGCAATGATGTTGTAGAAGCTTTCGTAGGCGTCAGCGTCGGAGGCGACCAGCTTGACTCGATACTCGTCCCCGTCGGTGGTCTTGACCGGGAACGGGCGCCCGCCGTGGACCTCGGCCGCTTGCACGTCCTCGTCGGTCATGGCCGATGCCACCCAGGTCACGGGGCGGTGGGAGGCCAGCCCGATCAGGGCCGTGACCAGGCCGCCGGTGCCGCGCTTTATCTCTCCCTCGGGCTGGAAGGTGACCGGCCCGCGATTGGAGACCAGGACGAGAGGGGTGTCGGTCGACATCTCTCCCGCACTATCTCATGCGTCGATGGCCTCCAACAGCTCGAGCCAGTCGCGCAGCAGGCGCGGAGTGAGAAAGCGCCGCCGCACAGTCTCCTTCCCGGCCCGTCCCAGACGGCGACCGAGCTCGGGGTCGCCCAGGATCTCCACCGCCCGCTGGGCGCACTCTTGCACGCTTGAGACGAGAAAGCCCGTCTCGCCGTCGGCGATCTGGAGCGGGATGCCGCCGACGTTGCCTCCGATGAACGGTCGCGCCTTCCAGATCGCCTCCGTGACGGTCAGCCCGAAGCCCTCCCGGGTGGACTTCTGGATCACGACATCGCAGTGCGATTGGAAGGCGTTGACCTCGATCGCGCCGACGTTGTTGAGATTGTTGAGGATGTAGATGTCCGGGTCGCCATCGGCATGGGCCACGGTGGCATTGAAGAAGTCCCAACCCTCCGGGTCGTCGGTGGCCATCGATCCGACCAGGGCGAGTTGCACGTCGGGGTGTTGCTCCTTGACGATCCGGTAGGCGTCGATCACCCCGACGGGGTCCTTCCAGGGATCGAAGCGCGAGACCTGGCAGAGCAGCGGCCGGTCGGGGTCGATCCCGAACTGCTGACAAATGTAAGCCGCGTCGTCGGGCGAGAAGGCCATGTTCTTAGGGGCCAGGGGATCGATCGCCGGCGGCACGATCCGCGCCCGTCCGTCGATCCCCGGCGGGACATAGGCGGGCATGTGGAAGACCGCGGCCGAGTAGGGGTCGAGGTAGGGAAGGAGCCGGGCCAGCGTGGCCGGATTGGGGGTGGAGAGATCGATATGACAGCGCCAGACCCAGCGGCGGGCGTTCGCGGGCACCAAACAGGGCAGGGCGGCCGGCTGCGGATCATGCACGATGCAGACGTCCCAGTCTCCGGACAGCTCGGCGGCGTTGAGCTCGTTGAAGTGGCGCCAGATCTCCCACTGGTCGGGGTCGAGGTCCTGCGGGTTGCCCTGCAGCGCGTTGTGCATCACCTTGGTGGCGTTGAAGAACTCCTCGCGTCCGTACATGACCTGCCACTCGCACTCGAGCCCGACATCGACCATCAGCGGGACCAGCGTGTAGAGGATCTCGGCCACACCACCGCCGAACGCGGTCGCCGACACGTGCAGGATCCGTTTGCCGCGGAGGCGGCCGGCGCGCTCGCGAATCTCCTCCACGAGCTCGCGGCCGACCAGGCTCGCGTAGTCGACGAGGTGCTTGTGAGCGACCGGGATGGGCTGGAGCATGCGAAGAATCGTAGGATCCAGCGCCGACGTCCTCATTCCCAAGGAGACCAAGATGAGCAACACCGACGACCTCATTGCCAACAACGCGCGCTATGCCGAGTCCTTTGACCAGGCCGATCTGCCCCTCCCGCCCGCCAAGAAGCTGGCCGTCGTGGCCTGCATGGACGCGCGGCTGAGCGTCTACGGTGCGCTTGGCCTCCAAGAGGGCGAGGCGCACGTGATCCGCAACGCCGGCGGGGTCATCACCGACGATGCGATCCGCTCGCTGGCCATCTCTCAGCGTCTGCTCGGGACCGAGGAGATCGTCCTCATCCACCACACCGGCTGCGGGATGCTGACCTTCCGCGACGACGAGTTTCGCGACGCGATCGAGCAGGATACGGGCATCCGCCCGACCTGGGCGGCCGAGGCATTCTCCGACCTCGACGCTGACGTTCGTCAGTCGATCGCCCGCCTCCAGGCCTCGCCGTTCATTCCCCACAAGGACGCGATCCGCGGCTTCGTCTACGAGGTCGAGTCCGGGCGCCTGCGGGAGGTGAGCTGATGATGAGCCAGCCCGACGTGATCGTGATCGGCGCCGGACCGGCCGGCGAGGTCTGCGCCGGCCAGCTGGCCGACGAGGGCCTTGAGGTGGCGCTGGTCGAGCGCGACCTGATCGGCGGCGAATGCTCGTTCTGGGCCTGCATGCCCTCCAAGGCCCTCCTGCGCCCGGCCGAGCTCCTCGCCGAAGTGCAGCGCGTTCCCGGGGCGCGCGAGGCTACCGACGACAAGCTCGACGTCGCCGCCGTCTTGGCCCGCCGCGACGAGGTCATCCATGACCTCGACGACGCCGGCCAGCTGCCCTGGTTAGAGGACCGGGGCATCAACCTGGTCCGCGGAGCGGCGCGCCTGGACGGGGCGCGCCGGGTGCTCGTCGGCGACCAGGTGCTCGAGGCCCGGCGCGCGGTGGTGATCGCGGTCGGCAGTGGTGCCGCGCTCCCGCCGGTGCCCGGCCTGGCCGAGATCTCACCCTGGACCAACCGCGCCGCCACCACCGCCAAGGAGGTGCCCAAGCGCCTGCTCGTGCTGGGCGGTGGTGCCGTCGGCTGCGAGCTGGCCCAGGCCTGGGGGACGCTCGGCTCCGAAGTCGTCTTGGTCGAGGCGCTGCCGCGGCTGCTGGCCAACGAGGAGCCCTTTGCCAGCGAGCAGCTCGCCGACTCCCTGGCCGAGCACGGGGTCGATGTCCGGACCGGGGCCAAGGCGGTGGCGGCCAGCCGTGACGATCGCGGCATCTTCACGCTCGAGCTCGAGGGCGGCGACAAGCTCCGCGGCAACGAGCTGCTCGTCGCCGTGGGCCGCAAGCCGCACACCAGCGAGCTGGGGCTCGAGACGGTCGACCTCAAGCCGGGCGCCACGATCACCGTCGATGATCAGATGCGGGTTTCGGGTCACGACTGGCTCTACGCGATCGGGGACGTCAACGGTCGGGCCCTGCTCACCCACGCCGGCAAGTATCAGGCCCGCGTCGCGGCAGCCGTGATCATGAACCGCCAGGCGCGCGCGGTCTGGGACGGTCCCCTCACCCCCCGAGTCGTCTTCACCGAGCCGCAGGTGGCGGCGGTCGGGCGCACCCTCCAGACCGCACTGGCTCAGGGCATACCTGCCCGCGCCGTCGACGCCGAGGTCGGCCGCACCGCCGGGGCCAGCTTCGTCGGCCGCAACGCCCCGGCTTCGGCGCGGTTGGTCATCGACGAGTCTCGCCGCGTGATCATCGGCGCTACCTTCACCGGGCCCGACATGGCCGACTCGCTGCACGCCGCGACGATCGCGGTCGTCGGCGAGGTGCCGCTGCAACGCCTGATTCACGCCATGCCGTCCTTCCCGACCCGCAGCGAGGTCTGGCTCACCCTCCTCGCCGACTGGGATTTCTAAACCTAGACCGGGAGCTCGAGCGTGAACTCGGTGCGTCCGGCGGCCGAGTTGACCGACAGCGCTCCGGCCATCCGCTCGGCCAGCTCGGAGGCGATGGCCAGGCCTAGTCCCGAGCCCTGCGCGTCGTCGGCGGTGTAGAAGGGCTCGAAGATGCGCTGGACGACGCGAGTATCGATGCCTTCGCCGTCGTCGCGCACGGCGAGGCGTACGTGTCCGTTGTCACGGCCGGCGGTGACCACGATCTGGGTCCCGCGCGGCGTGTGGGTGAGCGCGTTGTCGATCAGGATGCGCATGATCTGGGCCACGCGGACGGGATCGCACTGGGCCTCGATCCGCCGGGCGGGGAGGCGCAGCTCCAGTCGCGCGTCGTGCTGGGCGAGCGTCGGCTCGAACTCACCCGAGACCGAGCGGGTCAGCTCGCTGAGATCGACCTCCTCGGGACGTAGCTCGAGCGACCCCGACTCCAACCGGGATAGATCAAGAAGATCTACCGAGAGCTTGCCCAGGCGATCGACCTGATCGCGGACCTGGCCCAAGAAGCGCCGCCGCGTCTCGGCGTCGAGGTCGTCGTCCTCGAGCAGCTCGACGAAGCCGCCCAGTGAGAAGACGGGGGTGCGGAGCTCGTGCGAAGCGGTGGCGATGAACTTCTTGCGGGTCAGCTCCAGCTGCTCGAGCTGATGCTGCATCTCGTTGAAGGCCAGGGCGAGCTGACCGAGCTCGTCGGTTGAGTCGACGGGGATCGGATGGCCGAACTCGCCCCCGGCGACCTGCCGGGCGGCCAGCTCGAGCCGCCGGACGCGCTGGGCCAGGGCCCGGGCGACCAGATAGCTCGCGATCAGAGCCAGGACGAGCGCGATCCCCCCCGCCACGAGGATCTCGTGCCGTACGGTGGTCACGGTGCGGACAATGTCCGAGACCGGGGCCGAGTAGACGATCACCGCGGCCACTCGGCCCTGGTAGACGATCGGCACGGCGACCTCGGCCGTGATGCCGTCCCGTCGAGTCTCGGTCCCGCTGACCTGCCGGCGGGCGGCGATCGCTCGGTAGGCGACGGGGAAGCGCAGGGCACCGCTGGCGGCCGGGTTGCTGGAATCGGCCGCGGCCGAGAGCTGGAGCGTGCCCTGGACCCGATTGACCGAGAGGACGGTGACCCGATCCCCTGACGCCCCGCCGATTCTCGCCACCAGCGCGCGCACGCGGGGCAGGACAGTTGAGCTGCCCACCGTCCGGCGGATGGCCGGCGAATGGTCCTGGGCGGCGGTGGAGAGCTCGTGGAGCTTGGCGTCCATCAAGCGCGACTGGAGCCCGGGAGCGATGTACACGTACGGGGCCCCGATCGCCACCAGGGTGATGGCGAAGAAGACCAGGGCGAGCTTGTTGCGCAGGGAGAGCCGCACGCTCACGGCTCGGTGTCACGGAAGCGGTAGCCGACTCCGCGCACGGTGAACAGGTACTCGGGATCCTTGGGATCGCTCTCGACCTTCTCGCGCAGGTGGCGGATGTGAACGTCGATCGTGCGGGGATCGCGATAGGCCGAGTCGCCCCAGATGCGGGCCAGGAGCATGTCGCGCGTGAACACCCGCCCGGGAGCCCGCGCCAGCGCGGAGAGGATCTCGAACTCGACGTAGGTCAGCTGTGCGTCCTCGCCGCGGACGCGCACGGTCCGCTTGGGGAAGTCGATGCGCAGCGCGCGGATCTCTAGGGGCGCCTCGTCGGGGGCCGTCTCGGCCGGCCGGCTCATCTCCGCACGCCGTAGGGCGGCCTTGATGCGACTCGAAAACTCCCTCAACGAGAACGGCTTGGTGATGTAGTCGTCGGCCCCGAGCTCGAGACCGACGACCTTGTCGCTCTCCTCGGACTTTGCCGTGAGCATGATGATCGGCACCGAGCTGCGGCTGCGCAGTCGCCGGCAGACCTCGAGCCCGTCGAGGTGGGGGAGCATCAGGTCGAGCACGACGAGGTCAAAGGGCTGCTCCTCGAAGCGATCGAGCGCCTGGCGACCATCGGTCGCCTGCACGACCTCATAGCCCTCCTTGCGCAGGGGGTAGGAGAGGAGCGTCTGGATCGACTGCTCGTCGTCCACGAGCAGGATGCGCGCTGAGTGATCGGGCAAGCCCCAAGCGTAAGGCTTGGCGAGCTTGGCTCGCAGATCAAGTCAAGGCCGCAGCGGCCGCTATAAAGTCGACGAGGATGCTCGATCCGCGCATCTACCGGACCGGCTTGGTGTTGGTGGCGATGGCCGTCCTGGTTCTCGCCTTCTCGCTTCAAAACCAGCCGGGCGCAGTGTCCTCGACGCTGGCCCCCGACGCCTTCAACGGCCAGAACGTCTTCAACGCCATGGTCGCGATGGCCGGACCCAACGGCGTGCAGGATCGCCGCCCCGGGTCGGAGGGGGATAAATCGCTGGCCAGCTCGGTCGCGATCAGCTTCGAGCGCTACGGCTTCGCCGTGACCCGGGATGTCTTCACCGGACGCACCGCCGACGGCACGCGAACCCTCGAGAACGTGGTCGCGGTGCGCCCCGGGACCCAGAGCGGCAGCATCGTGGTCATCGCCCATCGCGATGCCCGCGCTTCGCCGCCGGCGGTGGCGAGCCTCTCGGGCACGGCGACGCTGGTCGAGCTCGCCCGCGACCTCGAAGGCGAGACGCTGCATCGCACGGTGGTGCTCGCCTCGACCACCGGCGCCCAGGGCACGGCGGGTGCCCTGCGTCTGGCCGCCACCCTGGGCGGCCCGGTCGACGCCGTGCTCGCGCTCGGGGATCTGGCCGGCGGCCATCAGCGCCAGCCGATCGTCGTGCCCTGGTCCACGAGTCCGGACGTGGCCCCGCCTCGGCTGCGCAACACGATCGCCGCCGAGCTCAACCAGCAGGCGACGCTCCCGGTGGGTGGAACGAGCCTGTTTGGACAGTTCCTGCACCTGGCTTTTCCCCTGACCGTCTCCGAGCAGGCGCCGTTTGGCAGCCTGGGCGTCCCCGCCGTGCTGATCTCGCTCTCGGGGGAGCGGGGTCCGGCCCCCTCCGACCCGCTCAGCGGGGTCGATGCGCTCAACGCCACGGGCCGCTCGGTGCTGGCCACGATCTCCGCCCTGGACAGCGCTCCCACCCTGCCCGCCGCGTCGGCCTACGTGCTGCTGGACAACAAGGTCGTCCCCGGGTGGGCGATCTCGGTGTTCGTGCTGGCGCTGATCGTGCCGGTGCTGCTGACCACGATCGACGGGCTCGCTCGGGCGCGGCGGCGCGGTCATGCGGTCTGGCGCTGGCTCGTGCTCACCCTTCTGGCCGCGGTGCCGTTCGCCCTCGCTGTGCTGGTCGTGCTCGCGGCGCGCCTGCTCGGCGCGCTGCCCGTAGCTCCCGCGGCGCCGACTCCGGCCGGGGCGGTGCCGATCGCCTCGGGGGGTATCGCGGTGCTGGTCGTGGCCGCGCTCGTCGCCCTGGGCTCGGGGCTGCTGGTGCGTCCACTGGCGGTTGGCTTCGCGCGCCCGCGGGCCCGCTCGCGAGCTCCTGGACGTGACAGCGCGATCGAAGGCGCCGTGGTGGGACTGCTCGCCGTCGCCTGCCTGGTCACGTTCGCTCTGTGGACGGCCAACCCGTTTGCCGCCGCCCTGGTGCTGCCGGGATTGCACCTTTGGCTGGTGGCCCTGAGCCCGGATCTGCGGCTGCGCTTCGCGCTCCGGCTCGGGCTGCTGCTCGTGGGCTTGGTGCCGCTCGCGCTGGTGCCGGTCTACTACGCGGCTACGCTCGGCTACAGCCCCGGGGACGGGCTCTGGATGCTCACGCTGTTGATCGCTGGTCACGGGGTCGGCCTCGCGGCCACCGTGGAGTGGAGCGTCTTTGCGGGCTGTGTGTTGACCGCCGCTGCGGTCCTCGTCGCGCTGGCCCGACAGCCCCGTCCTGAGGAGGCTCCGGTCACCGTGCGGGGTCCGGTCGGCTATGCCGGTCCGGGCTCGCTCGGCGGGACCGAGTCGGCCCTGCGCCGGTAAGGGGTTGCCGGCGCGCGCCCGGACGGGCATCGCCTGCCACTATGGACGACGATGATGCGGCGCCTGATTCGCGACATTTCCTCGGTGCTGATCCTCTCCGGGCTGCTGCTCGTGCTGGATGCCGGGGTCACGCTGGCCTGGCAGGAGCCGGTGACGGCGGCCATCGGCCTGGTCCTGCGTGGCCAGGTCAACGACCGCTACCTGAGCTACACCACCGCCCCGCTCTCCTCACTGGATCGCGCGGCTTTGACCGGGCTGCGCTCGCCGACCCGGCGGATCGAGTACCTCGCCCGTCGGGAGCAGCGCCAGATCAAGTCCGGGGATGCGGTGGGGCGGATCTTCATCCCCAAGATCGGTGCTGGCTACACGGTCGTGCAGGGGACCGACGAGCTCAGTCTCGAGAAGGGCCCCGGCCACTACCCTGGCACCGCCCTGCCCGGGATGGGTCTGACCGTCGCGGTGGCCGGGCACCGCACCACCTACCTGGCGCCGTTTCGGCGCCTCAACGAGCTCGCGACCGGCAACCGCATCGTGCTGACGATGCCCTACGGCCGCTTCACCTACCGCGTCCAGCGCCTCAAGATCGTTCTGCCCACGGCGCTCTGGGTGACTGACAACGTCGGCTATGACCGGCTCGTGCTGTCGGCGTGCCACCCGCTCTACAGCGCCGCGCAGCGGATCATCGTCTTCGCCCGCTTGAGCTCGGTCAGCCCCCTGGGGCCGGTCTGAGGCGCCGAGTTTGACCCCGCCGGGGGCGCCGCTCGGTCCCGGTGGACGAACGTCCATTCTGACCGTCCCCTTGTGCAGATGCGGATCACCGCTGCCGAAACAAGGGGCCAGAACTTGAGCGGGCAGATATGCCGATAAGAAAAGAGGACCGGACCATGCGCGTAAGCCAACTACAAGAGCAGATCGGTCGCGGCGAGTACCGCGTCGACCCCCAAGCGGTGGCCGACGCAATCGTTCGGCGGCTGCTCGAAGGTCTCCGGGCCGGCTCGACCGAACCCAAGTCTGCTCAGAGCGAGTGCTCGTAGCCCGCTAGCTCGCTCCGCTCGCCGTCGAGCGAGAGACCGGGCGCTCCGCCGAGGACTCGCCCGACGATCGTCAGGGCGAGGTCCGAGCCCCGGGCCTGATCGGTCATCGTCGCCGGCAGGCAGGCGCAGAGCTCGAAGTCCTCCCCGGCGCGCAGCGCGAACTCGACCGGCTCCTGACCGAGCGCGCGAGCCACCTCGGGCACCCCGGGGGTGAGGGGCAGGCGTGCGCCCTCGAGCTCGATGGCGACGCCGGAGGCAAGGGCGAGATGGCGGGCGTCGGTGGCCAGGCCGTCGGAGATGTCGATCATGGCCGTCGCCCCGAGTGCGCTCAGCGCCAGGCCTTCGGCGACCCGCGGCGCCGGCGCGGCGTAACGGCGGTGCAGCTCTGCGGCCACGGCGTCAGTGAGCTCGCAACTGCCCGCCCGGCCTTCGAGCCGCACGAGTCCGGCTCCGGCCCCGCCCAGCGTGCCGGTCACGACCACCAGATCGCCCGGCCGGGCACCGTCGCGCCCGACCAGGTCTCCGGGGTCAGCGGCCCAGCCGACCACGGTCAGCGAGACCGTCAGCGCGCTCGACGCGGTGACGTCGCCGCCGGCCACGACGACGTCGAAGCGCTCGGCCACGCGCTGTACGCCGGCCGCCAGGGCGATGGCCTGCGCCGGCTCGGTCCCCGGCGCCAGGCCGAGCGACAGGTACGCCTCACCGGGCGAGGCGGCCATCGCCGCGAGGTCTGAGAGCGCCGCCCCACAGGCGCGGGCGCCGATCTCGGCCGGGGTCAGCTGGCCGCGCCGGAAGTGCACCCCGTCGGTCATCGTGTCCACAGAGGTGACCGCGTAGCCACGGCTTCGGACGACCGCGGCATCGTCCCCGAGCCAGCGCACGATCCGCGGCCCGCCCGGGGCCAGGACCCGCTCCACCCCGGCGATCAGTTCGAGCTCGCGCACCGGAGGGTGGCAGCGCGGAGCGGTCAGCGGTGGCGGTAGACGATCCGAGCGCGGTCCAGATCGTAGGGAGACAGCTCAACCCGGACGCGGTCGCCGGGGAGGATCCGGATCCGGAAGCGGCGCATCTTGCCGGCCACATGGCCGAGGACCACCCGGTCCATGTTGTCGAGCTTGACGCGGAACATGGCGTTGGGCAGGGCCTCGACGACCTCGCCTTCGAGCTCGACCTTTTCTTCCTTGGGCATCGCTGCAACGCTACCAGCCGCCGGGGCCGCTGACCGGGTCAGTGCTTCTTGACTCCGGCCCCACCGGTCGAGGAGACCCCGCCGTTGCCGGTGGGGTTGCCGTTGCCGTTGCCGTGCGGCCTGCCGGTGGCGTTCCCGCGGCCGTTCTGAGCGGCGCCCTGGGGCGGATGGGCGAACAGGGTCGGGTTGGTGTACGGAGTGGTGGGGGTCGCGCTGGCGCCGCCGTTGTTGGCCGTGGCGCCACGGTGGCCGGGAAGCGTGTTCGAGCCGCCCGTGACGGCGTACTGGCCGAAGTAGGAAGTGCCCGAGAAGGGCGCGGTCGGCGTCGGGAAGTCCCCGCAGTAGCCGCTGGAGGCCTGCTGCATGTAGTCGTGCCAGATCGGCGCGGCCAGCGCTCCGCCGAAGCCGTTGACCATCGGGACGTTGCCCTGCGGGTAGCCGACCCAGACCGCCGTCGTCATCCGCGGCGTGTAGCCCACGAACCAGGCGTTGGCCAGCTTCTCGGAGGTGCCCGTCTTGCCGGCCGCCGGGCAGCCGTAGTTGGCGGCCACGCCGGTCCCCCCGGTGATCACGCCCTTGAGGACGTTGGTGGCGGCGTAGGCCTCGCCGTCGGTAAACACGCGGGTGTGGGCCGGGTTTCCGAAGTTGCGCACGCTGCCGTCCGGGAACTTGATCGTGGTGATCACCGTGGCCGGGACGTGGGAGCCGCCGTTGGCCACCGTCGAGTAGGCGTCGGCCATCTCGAGCGGCGTGACCCCGGTGGTCAGGCCGCCGATCGCCTCGGCTGGGAGCGAGTCCAGATGCGTGGTGATGCCCATCGCGTACGCCGTCTGGGTGACCTTGGCCGGGGTCAGGTCGGCGTCGAGCTGGGCGAAGATCGTGTTGTCGGACGCGGCGGTGGCCTTGGTCACGCTGATGTTGCCCAGATAGCTGAGCTCGGCGGTCTGGACCCCGTAGGTCGGGTAGGCCGGCAGCCACCCGGGCAACAGCCGGTGCGAGTTGTAGAAGGTCTGATTGGGGTCGCCGTGGAAGTCGTGGATCAGGGTCATGAGCACGAACAGCTTGAACGAGGACCCCGGCTGGCGGTGGGCTTGGGTGGCGTAGTCGAACTTGGTCTGGTTGTAGTCCCCCGAGGAGGCGATGGCGAGGACGTGGCCGTTGCTCGGGTCGACCGAAGCCAGTCCCGAGGCGGGCTGACCCGGGCCGCCCTCGTGGGCCAGAATCGACTGGCGGGCGATGGCCTGCTTGCGCAGGTCGATCGTCGAGTAGATCTTCAAACCACCGCCGTAGAGCATCGGGCAGTTACTCGGGGCCTGGGGGCACAGGTCACGAGCGGCGGCCTGGGTGATGTAATCGAACAGGTAGGGCTGGCTGCGCACCTGATACGTGTAGTTGTGGTGGACCTCGAGGCGTGCCTGGTCCGCCGCGCTGGCCTGGGCCTGGGTGATGTAGTTGGCTCCGACCATCGATTGCAGGACTTCGTGGCGGCGCCGCAGGGCGGCGCCCTTGTCCAGAAACGGGTTGTACTGCGAGGGTGACTGGGGCAGCCCAGCCAGCAGGGCGGCCTGGGCCAGGCTGAGCTTGGCCACCGGTTTGTCGAAGAACATGTTCGAAGCCGCGGCGACGCCGTAGGCGGTCTGACCTCCGACCGTGCCGTAGGGGACGTCGTTGAGGTAGCTGCTCAGGATCCAGCCCTTGTGGTGGTGGGCTTCGAGCTGCTGGGCGAGCTTGGCCTGCACGATCTTGTACTTGAGGTCGCGCTTGGCCTTCATGCGCCGGGTCATATACACGTTGTCGACCAGCTGCATGGTCAGCGTCGAGGCCCCCTGCAGTCCCCCGCCGCCAAAGGCGTCCTTGATCGCCGCCCGGACGATGCCCTGGTAGTCGAGCGCCCCGTGCTGGTAGAAGCGGCGGTCCTCGATCGCGATCGTGGCCTCCTTGAGGACGTTCGGGACCCTGCTCCCGGCCACGGGGGTGCGGATGTTATCGGAGAAGATGTAGCCCAGCGAGGTCCCGTTGGCGGCGAAGATCTGCGAAGGCCGACCCGGGAGCACCGGGCGCAGCTCGCTCAGGTTCGGCGCCGACTGAGCCACGTTGACCACCCAGCCGGCGACGGCGAGGGCCCCGACGGCGAGCGCCGAAGCGGCGAGCACGCCGGTCAGGGCTACCCCTCGTTTGAGGGTGGATCCGCGGTTACGCCGGCGGCGCCGCTGTCGTTCGCGTCGGCTCATGGGTCGCTGGCGTGATTGGCCTAGATCACGTCCGGCGGGGAGATCCTCGCCGGACGGAGATGAGCCAGTGTAGCCGTAGGGCTGTTTCGTCCCGCCGCCTCGCGCTCCTGCCGGGCCTGACAGGATCGCAACCCGACATGCACGCGGCCGCCGGCCCACGAAGGGCGCTCCTGATCGACGCCATGGGCACGTTGGTGGCCCTTTCCCCCCCGGCTCGGCGGTTGCGCGCTGAGCTCGAGCGACGGTGTCGCGTGACCGTTTCGTCCGCCGAGTCCGAACGGGCCTTGGCGGCCGAGATCGCCTACTACCGCGCCCATATGCAGGACGGGCAAGACCTCGCGAGCGTGGCGGCGCTGCGGCGCGCCTGCGCTGAGACGCTCCAGCGCGCCCTGCCCGCCGCGGCCGCCGACCTCGATCTCGACCTCGTGACCCAGGTTCTGTTGGCCTCGCTGCAGTTCGAGGCGCTTCCGGATGCCCGCCCCGCCTTGCAACGGGCCCGATCACGCGGCGAGCGGGTGATCGTGCTCAGCAACTGGGACGTCACGTTGCCCGAGGTGCTGGCCCGGGTCGGGCTGCGTGACCTCGTCGACGGCGTGATCAGTTCCGCGTCCGTCGGCTCCCGCAAGCCCGATCGGGCCATCTTCGTCCGCGCGCTGGAGGTGGCCGGGGTGAGACCGGCCCAGGCTCGGCACGTCGGTGACAGCCTCGAGGAGGACGTCGCCGGCGGACAGGCGGCCGGCATCCCCGTGCTCTGGCTCAACCGCAAGGGCGGTCCCGTCCCGCCCGGGGTGACCGCGATCGCCTCGCTGGCCGAGCTCGGCTGAGCCCTGAGCCCCCTAACCTCCGAGCGGCCATGAAAAGTGGACCCATGCCATCCGAGCAACTGCCGAAGCCGGGGGTCGGCGGGCTCGCCCCGCGGCGGCCGGCCGACGTGCCGCCGTGGTCGCCCTGGACGGCCCCCGCGGCCGTTGTGCTGGCCCTCGGTCTCGGAGCCGTGGCGACGATTCTCGTGGACGTAGCGGCGGCCGGCGGCGGCGCCCCCGTCGGCCATACCACCCCCGCGCTGACCATCGCCGGGGACATGATCTTCGACTTGGCCCTGGTTGTCGCGGCGCTCTACTTCGCGTCGCGCTACGGGCGACCGCGCGCCGCTGACTTCGGCTTCCGGCGCGTCCGAGCCCGCCTGGCGGTGCTGGCCGTGGTGCTCGCCGCGATCGGCTACTACGGCCTGAGCGCGCTCTACGCGCTCGTCTTTGCCCTCCACCAACGAGACAAGCTGCCCAGTGACCTGGGGGTCAATCGCAGCCACGCCGCGTTGGTCGCCGCGACCGTGTTCGTGTGCGTGATCGCGCCGGTCGTGGAGGAGTTCTTCTTCCGCGGCTTCATCTTTGGCGCGCTGCGCCGCCTGTCGATCCGGGTTGCCGATCGTGACCTGGGCACTTGGGTCGCGGCGATTTTGACCGGAGTCCTGTTTGGCGCCTTCCATGTCGGCTCGGCCGCGCTGGTGTTCCTGATCCCCCTTGGCTTCCTCGGTTTCGTGCTCTGCATCATGCGCTGGCGCACAGGTTCCCTGTATCCCGGCATGGCTCTGCACGGCGCCAACAACGCCTTGGCTCTGGGCGTTCAGTTGGGCTGGAGCGCCCTCGAGATCGTCGGACTGATCGTCGCCTCCTGGCTCGTGGTGGCGATGATCACGGGCCCGCTGGGGGCCCGAACCGCACCTTTGCGGTGAAGATGAATGACTTTACGACGGTTGACTGATTTACTTTCCCCCATGCGCCGTCGCCTAGCACTTTCAATCACGTCTCTCACCGCCGCGATCGCGGCCTCCGGCCTGGCCCCGAGCCTGGCCGCCGCCGGTGGCTCGGCCCCCGCGCCCAGCCCTCCCGCCCAGACCACCACCCCCACGACCCCGAGCCCACCCACCACCCCGCCGCCCACGCCGCGGGCCGTCAAGGCCGCCGGTCGTCTGTTCGTGGCTAACGCCTTCTTTGTCCACGGCGAGGCGGTCACCGTTCCGGGCCGAGCCTTCTCCGTGGCCGGGGTCGTCCGGCCCTACGTCGCCGGCCAGGTGGTGGCCGTCAAGGCGTTCGTCGGACACCGGCGCATCAAGTCCGACCGGCTGCGCGTCAAGCCCTCCAAGAACGGCCGTGTCGGCCTGTTCACCGAGACCGTGCGCAGCCCGACGGCCGGGATCGTGCGAGTCACGGTGACCCACGCCCGTACGCCCTCGATGCTCGGCTTCCTGGCCCGGCGCGCGGTCGCTGCCCTGACCCCCCAGGCCGGCTTCGGCACTCGCGGGCTATTCGTCGACCTCGTGCAGCAGCGGCTGCTGGCCCTGCACGTCTACCTCCCCGCCACCGGTGTGTATGACAAGCAGATGGGTCTGGCCGTCGATGCCTACCATCGCCTGCTCAGCCACGGCGCCTCCCAGCAGCTCGACGGCGCCACGATCAGCGCCCTGCTCAACGGGAAGGGCGCCTTCCGGGTGCGCCACCCCCAGGACGGGACCCACATCGAGGGCAACCTGTCCAAGCAGCTGCTGGCCGAGATCTACGGCTCCAAGGTCTACCGCATCTACCCGATCAGCTCGGGCAAACCGTCGACGCCGACCGTGCTCGGACACTTCCGGGTCTACCAGCGGACCCCGGGGTACCTGCCGGACGGCATGTACTACTCGAGCTTCTTCTACGGCGGGTACGCGATCCACGGCTTTAGCCCCGCCCCCGATTACCCGGCCAGCCACGGCTGCATGCGCCTGCCGATCATCGACGCCATCTCGGTCTACCGGTGGCTGACCTACGGCGACGTGGTCGACGTCTACCTCTAGCTAGTGGGCCTCCCTGAAACGCGGGAGACCCACTAGGTGAGCGACGCCGGGAGCACCGACGCTCGGGCGCGCCTGCTCGCCGAGCTGCGGCGTCACGCTCTGGTCATCGGCGACGTCGTACTGACTAGCGGGGCGACGGCGAAGTACCTGGTCGATGCCAAGCGGGCGATCCTCCAGCGCCCCGGTTTCGAGGCCCTGGCCGAGCTCGTCGCCGCCCAGGCTCGGGCGTGGTCGGCGACGGCCGTCGGGGGGATGACGATGGGCGCGGACCCGATTGCCTGCGCCGCCCTGGCCGGCGGCGCCGACGTCAAGGCGTTCTTCGTGCGCAAGGAGACCAAGGCTCATGGACTCGCCCGCCGGATCGAGGGTCCCGAGCTCGAGCCCGGAGATCGCTGCCTGCTGGTCGAGGACGTGGTCACCACCGGCGGCTCGACAATCCGCGCGCTGGAGGCGATCCGGGACCGGGGCCACGAGGTCTGCGGCGTGCTCGCGATCTGCGACCGGCTGGCCGGCGGGCGCGAGGCGATCGAGCGAGCTTCCGGGGCGCCGTACCTGGCTCTGACCACGATCGACGAGGTGTATCCCGAGCGCCCTGACCGGCCCTAGGTCGCGGCGAAGGGCCGGTTAGCTCAGCGGGGCAGTGCCCGGCAGCTCGGGTTGGTCTGGTGCATGGCCTTGACCACCCAGCCCGTCTTACTCGCATACGGCGTGAAGAGGATGATCGGGTTGCCGTGCGCCATCGCCTGGCCGTACTTGAAGCCGACCTTGTTGACGTTGATGCGCAGCGTGTAGGCGAGCATCGTCTGGTACTGGAGTCGGGTCAGGGGCTCGCCGCAGGCGTTGAGGCGGGCCGCCCCGCCGAGCCGGTCGATGACCGGGGTCAGCGCGTTGATCTCCGCGGTGCGAGCGCGTTGCTCGTGGAGGTCCTTGTGCTCGGCGGAAGCGTGTGAGATTCCGGCCGGGATCAGGCTGGCCACCAGAATCACGGCGAGCGCCGGCCCGACCCAGGACGAGGCCGAGGTCAAACCGGGGGCCGGGAGCGTGGGCCACTTCGAGGGGCCGCTCAGCAGCCAGCCGACGGCGACGCCGGACAGCACGACGACCAGGCCCCCGGCCTCGAACATGTACCGAACCAGGCCTGGCCAGCCGTGCAGCGCAAAGGCGACCTCGATCACCACCCAGGTGACAATCGCGGCCGTGAGCACGAGCACGACCCGGTCGCGCCGCCAGGCGGCGAGGGCCACCGCGAGCAGCGCCGCGAGCTCGACCGGGAGCTCGTTGATGGCCAAAAAGCGCTTGATTGTCCCCACGATCTGGCCACTGGTCAGCCGCCGCCCCGAGCCCATCGCGTTGTTGGCGGCCACGAACGGGCTGCGCGAGGTGATGGCGGGGATCCCGAACCAGAACCCCACGATCGCCGCCCACCCGGCCACGAGCAGGACGCGTGACCGCGGCACCGTGCGCCAGGCCCAGATCGAATACAGGCCCAGGAACGGCCAGACCTCGGGACGGCCGAGCGAGGCGAGCGTCCCAAGCAGGAAGGCGGTCCGCGGGCGGCCTGACAGGTGGCAATCGATCGCCCCCAGGCACAGCGAGACGATCATCGGGTCGGACTGGGCGCTGAGCACGTAGTGGGCGTAGTTCTGGATGCCGAGCACGGCGATCCCGGCGAACGCGCCGGCGACGAGACCGGCCCAGCGGCGCTCGGCGGGAGCGTCGGTCAGCCGGTAGGCGATTCGAGCGGCGAACACGACTGCGCTCAGCGAGATCGCCACCGAGGTGATCATCCACAGCCGCAACTGGTAGTGACCGGCGAGCGCGGAGGGAACCGTGAACACCCAGGGCAGCGGCTTCCACGACGGGGCGGCGTTGGTGTCCAGCGAAAGCGTGGTCGTCTGGTGGCCCCAGACCAGCCAGCCGTAGGGGTCAAAGCCCGGCCGGGTGTCGGCCCAGAACACGATCACCGCCGAGAGCACGATCAGGCCGATCGTCGTCGTCCAGGCCGGATGGCTGCGCGCGAACAGGCGCAGCGTCCACGGCGCTGGCGGCTCCGTCGGCGAGCCGGCTTGCGCGGGCGCGTTGGCGCGGGGTTGTGCTTCTAGCGTGCGCTGGGACACGAGGAGGCGCCGACCGTAGCAAGCCGTCGGGGTAGGAGATTCCAGGCGGCCGACGACCCCGTTGCCCCCGGCAGGAATCGAACCTGCATCCCGCGCTTAGGAGGCGCGTGCTCTATCCATTGAGCTACGAGGGCCGGCCAGGCAGGGTAACTCGCTTCGTTGAGGAAGGGTTAATGTCGGATGACAGCGCAAGTTCCATCTGCTTCGATGCTGGCATGGAGGATGCCGAGGTGCGTCGTGGGGCGTCGCTGACCCGATGAGCGTCGGCGCCTCCACGGAGCTCCTGGTCGGCGACGAGACCGGTGTCGAGATCGAGCCGGTGGCCGGCGAGATCACGGCCCGCTCGCCGCTGCAGCTGTTCCTGCGCCGGTTTGCCCAGGACCGCGTGGCGATCGCGTCTCTGGTCGTGATCGCCTTGCTGATCCTGACGGCGATCTTCGCGCCGCTGATCGTCAAGCTGGTCGGCGCTCCGGGTCCCAACGTGCAGAACACCAGCGCACTGTCGACGTTCGGTACGCCGACCGGCCCCTCGCACAACGCCCTGTTGCCGTTCATCGTCGCGATCCTGGGCCTGGTGCTGGCGATGCTGCTGGGCGCCTGGCGTGCGACCCGAGGCCGCGGACAGCTGGTGATCATCGCGCTCGCGCTCTTGGCCGCGGTCGTGCTCGCGGTGACCACCTGGCCCTCGGCCAAGCATCTCTTCGGGATCGATCCGCTCGGCCGGGACATATTTGCCCGGGTCCTCTACGGGGCGCGGGTCTCGCTGCTGGTCGCGTTCGTGGCCACGGCTTTGGTGATGCTGATCGGCGTGACCCTGGGGATGGTCGCGGGCTACTTCCGCGGCGTGGTCGACACGGTGATCTCGCGGCTCATCGATCTGCTCTTGGCGTTCCCGATCCTGCTCCTCGCCCTGGGCCTGGCCGCGGCCTGCTCGCTCGGCAAAGGCTGTTTCGGTGGCGCGCTCAAGCCTGGCCTGGTGGTAGTCATCTTCGTGATCGCCGTGGCTAACTGGACCTACATCGCGCGCATCGTCCGCGGGCAGGTGCTGTCGCTGCGCGAGAAGGAGTTCGTCGAGGCGGCGCGTTCGCTGGGGGCTTCGAACTCGCGGATCATCTTCAAGGAGATCCTCCCGAACCTGATCGCGCCGATCATCGTCTACGCCACGCTGCTGATCCCCCAGGCGATCCTGTTCGAAGCCGCGCTGTCGTTTCTCGGCGCGGGAGTCCAGCCGCCCACGGCCAGTTGGGGGGCGATGCTCGCCGACGCGACCACGATCTACAACACCGCGTGGTGGTACATGGTCTTCCCCGGGGCGGCCCTGCTGATCACCGTGCTCGCCTTCAACCTGGTCGGGGACGGGCTCCAAGACGCGCTTCACCCCAAGGCAGCCAGCAACTGAACCGTTCCGGAAGAGGAGGAGTGACTATGAGTACACCAAGCGAAAGGAATGTCATGAGGAGACTTTGGAGGTTCAGGCTGGTCGCGTTGCTCGCCCTAGGCGCGCTCGTGGTCGCCGGCTGCGGGTCGAGCTCGAGCTCGGGCTCGGGTTCTGGTTCGAGCACCAGCAGCGCCAGCGGCGCCGGTGGCGGCAAGCCGGTCAAGGGGGGGACGGTGACGATCCTGGAAACCGCCGGCGGGATCGACAACCTCGACCCCGGCTACTGGTACTACCAGACCGACTACGCCGACATGCTGCGCACGACCCAGCGCACCCTGTACAGCTTCACGTCTTCGGGCAATAACCCGGTGCCTGACCTGGCCACGGCGCTGCCCGTGATCTCCGACGGCGGCAAGACGCTGACCATCCACATCCACAGCGGGATTCACTACAGCCCGCCGCTGCAGAGCCAGACCGTCACCTCGTCGGACATCAAGTATGCGATCGAGCGCTGCTTTTTGGCCGGGGTCGGCAACGGCTACGCCGCGGCTTACTACCCGAAGATCGTCGGCGCCCCCACCGCCCCGACGACCAAGCTCGCCAACCTGACCGGCTTGCAGACGCCCGACCCGACCACGCTGGTGATCAAGACCAGCGTCCCGGTCGGCGTGCTGGCCGACGCCAACGCGTTGTCGCTGGCCTGCACGGTGCCGGTTCCGCAGAGCTACGCGGCCAAGTACGACAAGGGCAGCACCTCCACCTACGGGATGCACCAGGTGTTCACTGGGCCGTACATGATCCAGGGGGCGGGCAGCGGCACGGTGCCGAGCTCGGGATACTCGGCCGGCCGGCTGCTGGACCTGGTCCGCAACCCGAGCTGGCAGGCGTCCACCGATCCGCTGCGGGAGGCCAACTTCAACCAGATCGTGTTCAAGGGGGGCAACGACATCACCGTCGCCAGCCGCCAGACCCTGACCGGCAGCGACATGATGAGCGGTGACTATGCCGCGCCGCCGGTCAACGTCCTGCAGCAGGGGCTCACCTCGTCGCAAAAGAGCCAGTTCCACATCCTGCCCAGCGATGGCAACCGCTACATCTCGCTCAACACGACGGTTGCGCCGCTGAACAACGTCAACGTGCGCAAGGCGATCGCCGCGGTGATCGACCGCAACGCGCTGCGGCTGACCCGCGGCGGGCCGACCCTGGGGACGGTGGCCAACCACTTCATCCCGCCGGGCCTGCCCGGCTTTGCCCAGGCGGGCGGCGTCGCGGGCCCGGGGTATGACTTCTACGCCAACCCCAACGGCAACCTGGCCTTGGCCGAGAAGTACATGAAGGCGGCTGGCTACCCGAGCGGCAAGTACACCGGACCGCCGCTGCTGACCATCGCCGACAACCAGGCGCCGGCCTCGAATACCGCCCAGGCGGTGCAGAGCCAGCTCGCGCAGCTCGGCTTCAAGCTGAACTTCCGCGAGGTTCCGCACGCGACGGTGCTGTCGAAGTTCTGTCTGGTCCCCAAGGCCAAGGTGGCGATCTGCCCGACGCTGGGCTGGGGGAAGGACTTCAACGACTCCCAGAGCATGATCGACCCGGTGTTCAACGGCAAGAACATCGTGCCCACCGGCAACACCAACACCGCCCAGGCCAACGACCCGGCGCTCAACGCGCAGATGAACGCGGCCGAGCAGATCATCGATCCCACCCAGCGGGCGGCGGCCTGGGGCAAGCTCGACAAGGAGATCACGAGTCAGGTGTACGTGGTTCCGTGGCTGTGGGACAACGAGGTCTCGTTCGCGTCCAAGAACGTCCACGGCGTCAACTGGGCCTTTGACAACAGCGACTGGGACCTGGCCAACAGTTGGCTGACCAACGGCTAGGCGCCACTGGTCTGAGAGGCGTCTCACGGGAGACCCGTCGCGCGCGGCGGGTCTCCCGGAGGCCATGAAGCGATGACCAAATACATCATCCGGCGGCTGCTGTGGGTGATCGTCCTCCTGTTCGGGGTCAGCCTGATCACGTTCGTGATCTTCTACCTGCTGCCTTCGGCCAACCCGGCGCTGCTGCGCGCCGGCCACCAGCCCAGCCCGGCGTTGATCAAGGCCATCGAGCATCGGCTCGGGCTCGACAAGCCGTGGTACGCGCAGTACTTCGACTACATCAAGGCGCTGGTCCTGCACTTCGACTTCGGTTACAGCTACCAGTACGACGAGCCCGTCCGGAGGATGATCTTCAGCCGCCTACCGGCCACGATCTCGCTGGCCATCGGAGCCGCCGTGATCTGGTTGGTGATCGGTATCACGGTCGGTACGATCTCGGCCGTTCGCCGCCGCTCGCGCTTCGATCGCGCGGCCATGGGGACAGCGCTGGTGGCGATCTCAGCGCCGCCGTACTGGCTCGGCCTGCTGTGCCTGTTCCTGTTCTCGTCGGACATCGGCAAGTTCAAGATCTTTCCCGGGTCGGGCAGCTACGTGGCGTTGTCGCAGAGTCCGGGGCACTGGTTCACCTCGCTGTTGCTGCCGTGGTTCGTGCTCGCGGCGGGGTTCGCGGCGATCTACGCTCGCCTGCTGCGCGGCAACCTGGTCGAAGTCATGTCCGAGGACTACATCCGTACCGCCCGGGCCAAGGGGCTGCCCGAGCGCACGGTGATCGTCCGGCACGGCATCCGCGCAGCGATCACCCCGCTGGTCAGTGCCGCCGGCGTGGACATCGGCGTCCTGCTCGGCGGCGTGATCCTGGTCGAGGCCGTGTTCAACATCCCGGGCATTGGCCGGCTGGCCTATGACTCGATCCTCAACGGCGATTTGCCCATGATTCAGGGCACGGTCCTGGTGGGCGCGTTCTTCATCGTGATCATGAACCTGGTCGTGGATATTGCCTACGCCTTCATCGATCCCCGGGTCCGATACTGATGACTTCACGCCTGTTGGAAGTCGAGGATCTACGGGTCGCGTTCACCACCGACGACGGGGTCGTACACGCCGTGGACGGGATCTCGTACTCCGTCGAAACCGGCAAGACGCTCGGCATCGTGGGCGAGTCCGGATCCGGAAAGACGGTCTCCTCTCTGACCACGATGGGCCTGACCAGGGGCGCCGCGACGCGCATCTCGGGCCGGATCATGTTCGAGGGACGCGAGCTGCTGGAGGCCTCGGGTGACGAGCTGCGGCGAATCCGCGGCAACGACATCGCGATGATCTTTCAAGATCCGCTGTCGTCGCTGCACCCGTTCTACAAGGTGGGCACCCAGCTGGTCGAGGCGGTCCGGACCCACCAAGACGTCTCGAGAGCGGCCAGTCGCGATCGCGCGATCGAGCTGCTCGAGCTGGTCGGGATTCCCGACCCGCGGCGGCGCGTGGACCAGTACCCGCACGAGTTCTCCGGGGGCATGCGCCAGCGGGCGATGATCGCGATGGCGCTGGCCAACGAGCCGAAGCTGCTGATCGCCGACGAGCCGACGACGGCGCTCGACGTGACCGTCCAAGCCCAGATCCTGGCCCTGCTCTCAGACCTCCAGCGCCGCCTCGGGATGGCGATCGTGATCATCACCCACGACCTTGGCGTGGTGGCCGAGATCGCCGACGAGATCGCCGTCATGTACGCCGGGCGGATCGTCGAGCGCGGCACCACGGGCGAGATCTTTGGAGCGCCGGAGCACCCCTACACGTGGGGGCTGTTGAAGTCGATCCCCCGCTTGGACAGTCCGCGGGGCGAGGAGCTGGTGCCGATCGCCGGCCGTCCGCCGAGCCTCATCCACCGGCCGAGCGGCTGCCACTTCCACCCGCGTTGCCCGTATGTCCAGGAGGCCCACAAGCGTGTCGATCCGCAACTGGGCTCGATCGACTCCAGCGGCGGCCACGCGGTCGCGTGCCTGCTGGACCAACCGATCCGGCGGCGGATCTGGGCGGGCCTGCAGGAGGGCCGCGACCAGGATCAGCTAGAGCGCATCGCCGCCGGCGGCAGCGGCCCAACGGCATCGACTCTGGAGTCCAAGACGTGACCGTGCTGATGGAGGTCACCGATCTCGTCAAGCACTTCCCGATCAAGAGCGGCATCATCCTGCAACGCCAGGTCGGCGCCGTCAAGGCGGTCGACGGCGTCTCCTTTGACGTGCAGCAAGGGGAGACGCTCGGGATCGTCGGCGAGACGGGGTGCGGCAAGAGCACCACGGCACGGCTCCTGTGCCGGCTGATGGACCCGACTTCGGGCTCGATCGCGTTCGACGGTAACGACATCGCCGCCCTGAAGGGCGACGCGCTCAAGGCGCTGCACCGCGACATGCAGATGGTCTTCCAGGATCCGTACTCGTCGCTGAACCCGCGCAAGATGGTCGGATCGATCATCGCCGACCCGTTCGTGATCCACGGCCTGCACAAGGGCGACGGCGAGCGCAAGCGCCACGTTCAGGACCTGATGGACCGGGTCGGCCTCAACCCGGAGCACTACAACCGCTATCCGCACGAATTCTCGGGCGGGCAGCGCCAGCGGATCGGCGTGGCCCGGGCGGTGGCCCTGGAGCCAAAGCTCCTGATCGCCGACGAGCCGGTCTCCGCGCTCGACGTCTCGATCCAGGCGCAGGTGCTGAACCTGCTCCGGGGGCTGCAGCGCGAGCTGGGCCTGACCCTGATCTTCATCGCCCACGACCTCTCGGTCGTCCGTCACATGTGCGACCGCGTCGCGGTCATGTACCTCGGGAAGGTCGTCGAGCTGGCGCCGAGTGATGAGCTCTACACACAGCCGCGTCACCCCTACACCGGCGCGCTGCTCTCGGCCGTGCCGGTGCCCGATCCCACCGGCGCCAAGCGCGAGCGTCAGCTGCTGAGCGGCGACGTGCCGAGCCCGGCCAACCCGCCGTCCGCCTGTCGATTTCACACCCGCTGCCCCAAGGCCAAGCCGCTGTGCTCCGAGCGGGAGCCGGCGCTCGAGCGCAAGGGCGGGGTAGGCGTCGCCGCCTGCCACTACCCGCTCACCGATCAAGAGATCGCGACCCAGCTGCCGCTCGCGCTCAGGGGTGGGGCTCGGGCCGCCGCTGCGGCGCGCCGGCAATGATTAGCGCAGGGCGGGCCGATGAGAGCCAGTCGACCTAGCCTGGCGGCTCTCGCGGCCATCAGCTTGCTCGCGGTTGGCGGCGCCGCGTGTGGCTCCAGCGGCTCGGGATCGTCCGGGACGGGAACCAGCGCCCACCCCAGCGACGCTCAAGGACTTCCGCTCAAGGCGGGCGAGAATCCGGCGGGCCAGCAGCTGTACGGCAAGACCAAGGGGGGCACCCTGACTGTCTATTCGAGCCACGACCTCGGGCACCTCGACTCGGGTCAAGCGTCCCGCTCACTGGACTACCCGCTCGTGCAGGCGACCAGTCGCGCGCTGTTCGCGTACCGGCCGAACACCGCTAACCTGATCGCGCCGGACCTGGCGGCCGAAATGCCGACGACCGCCAATGGCGGCATCGCCGACGGCGGCAAGACCGTCACGGTTCACATTCGCAAGGGCATCTACTTCAGTCCACCGGTCAACCGCCAGGTGACCTCATTCGATGTCGCCTTCGCGATGGAGCGCGGAGCGAACCCAAATGTCGGCAACGCGTACTGGGCTTCGTACTTCGGGTCCCGTTCGCCCGCCCCGCTGCAAGGGGCTCAATCCATCAGTTACGCGGGCGGGGCGATCCCGGGAATTCAGACTCCGAACCGGTGGACGATCGTTTTCCGCATGATGAAGCCCGGATCTACGACGCTGATCGAGGCGCTCAGCCTGCCGTTGTCGGCGCCGTTGCCGCGGTCATTCGTGGCTCCGCTCGACAAGCACGCTCCCACCACGTATGGGACGCGATACCTCGTGTCCAGTGGGCCGTACATGGTGGACGCCGCTGAAACCGGAAAGATCGAGGGCATCGGGTATCAGCAGGGCAAGTCAGAGAGACTGGTCCGCAACCCAAACTGGAATCCGAAGACCGATTTCCGGCCTGCGTATCTGGACCGGATCAACATCAACGTCGACCGTGACGCGACCGCGGTGGGCCAGCGGGTCCTCAATGGCTCAGACGCGGTCCAGCTCGACTCACCGGCGCCCTCGACCGTCACGCTGGCCTACCAGCAGTACGCCGCGCAGATCACCTTCACCCCAGGCTCGGGGGAGCATTACCTAGCGCTGGACAACGCGGCGGGCCCCTTCAAGAATATTGATCTGCGCCGAGCGGTTTGGGCGGCGCTGGACCGCAGGGCGATCGTCAAGGCGCGGGGCGGGTCACTCGTTGCTTCACCGGCGACGCACTTCATCTACCCCGGCAGCAACGGATTCGAGCAAGCCGGTGGTTATCCAGGACCGCAGCTCGACTTCAACCAAAACGTCAACGGCAACCCGGCCCTGGCGAGCAAATACATGAAGCGGGCCGGCTTCAGGTCCGGGAAGTACACCGGCGCCGCGACGCTGCAGGTGGTCGGGGACGACAACGGCAACGACCCGGCCATCACCCAGATCGTCAACTCCGACCTCACGAGTCTCGGCTTCAAAACGCACGTGATCCAGGTCAGTCAGGCGACCATGTACACCAGGTACTGCGGCGTGCCTGGTCGGGAGATCGACGTCTGCCCGAACGTCGGGTGGATCCGTGACTTCGCGGACCCGGTGTCGCTCCTGTACCCGACGTTCTATGGTCCGGCGATAGCGGGCACCGACAATGTCAATTGGGGGCAGGTCAACGACCCGACGATCAACGCCGCGATGCAGCAGGCGGCACTGCTCATGAACCCTGCGGCGCGCGATCAGGCCTGGGCAAACGTCGACAAACGGCTCGTCAACGACGCCGTCGCGGTGCCCGAGGAGTTCGACAACCAGCCGAATATCAAGAGCCGGCACGTCCTCGGCATCAATGATCTCTGGAACGGGGGGACCTGGGACTACAGCTTCACGTCGCTGAACTAGTGGCGCCATCCTCTGAGTCCGCGTCGTCCTCGACGTAGAGCGACTCGGCGGCTAACTCCGAGCCGCGCTTGTCCCAGAGCTTGACCTCGAGGTAGTCCCCGCGGTAGTTATCGGCGGCCAGGAGGGTGAAGCGCTCGTCGATCAGCTCGCACTGGTCGACGGCCAGGTTGGCCAGCTCCGCGGTCACCACCGCCCCGCCCGGGACCATCGGCACGCCCCACACGAGCGTCATCGCCGCGCGCTTGCCGTCCTCGCCTCGCCAGCTGGCCACGACGTCATCGTTGAGGTCGAGCTTCCAGTCCGGGTTGGCCTCGGCGAGCTCGGTGGTGAAGTCCGCCCGGGCTTCGAAGTCGGTCGGACCGCCGCCGGCGGCCTCGCTGAAGGAGACGAAACCGAACAGCTCATAGCCGGCGCTCGTCCGGGCCACGGCGGGCACGAAGGTCCGCTCGGCATAGGTCCGATCCGGGAACCACGAAAGTTCTCCCGTCTCGCCCAGGTCCTCCCCGTCGGCATCGATCTGCTGGCAGGCGGCGAGAAAGTACTCGCGCAGAGTGTCGGCCCAGCGGCCGTAGGGCAGGCTCTCCTGCGGCGGTTCGGCGGCGAAGCAAATGACGAAGCGGTCGGTCGGCGGCATGGCCGGGCGGGAGCCTACAGGGCGGCGCCGGAGCGGCGTCCTAGAAGGCGCCGCGGCGGGTGAGCACGGCGGGAATCGTCTTGAGCAGGATCGAGAGATCCAAGAAGATCGACCAGCGCTCGAGGTACAGGAAGTCGAGGCGGACGAGATCGTCGAACTCGAGCTCGGCCCGGCCCGAGACTTGCCAGAGCCCCGTGATCCCCGGCAGCACGAGGTAACGCTTCTTGTGCCATTCCTCGAGGCGCTCGAAGTCGCGCATCGGCAGGGGCCGCGGGCCGACCAGCGACATCTCGCCCCGGACCACGTTGAGCAGCTGGGGCAACTCGTCGAGCGAGAAGCGGCGCAGGGTCCGGCCGATCGGGGTCAGGCGGGGATCGTCGCGGATCTTGAACAGCGCCCCTGTGAGCTCGTTCAGGCCCTCGAGATTGTCCTGGGCCTTGTCGGCATCGTCGAGCATGGTGCGGAACTTGAAGCAGTGAAACGGCCGGCCGGCCATCCCGGGGCGCATCGAGCGATAGATCATCGGGCCGCGCGAGGTGAACTTGACGGCGGCGGCGATGGCCAGCAGGACCGGCGCGAGCACGAGCAGCAGCAGGCTCGAGAGGATCAGGTCGAAGGTCCGCTTGAGCGCGTACTGGATCCCGTCGAAGACCGGAGGACGAAGCGTGAACAGGGGGACCGATTCGCCCGGCACGAACTCGGCCCGGTCGATCAGGATCTCCATCGTCGACGGGACCACGTGCACTGACACGCCGCGCTGGTGACATCGATCGACGAGGTCCACCGCCCGTTCCTGGGGGAAGTCGGGGTCGGCGATCACCACCTCGTCCACGCGCTCGCGGGTCAGGATCGTGCCCAGCTCGCTGAGTTCGCCGAGCGAGCGCAGTCCGTTCTCGGGCCGGGGCACGAGCGAGACAAAGCCGACCACGTCGATGTGCGTACGGCTCGGGCCGGCCAGTGCGTGGGCGACGGCCTCGATGTGGGCTCCGGAGCCGACCAGGACAGCGCGGCGGCGATAGCCGGCCCGCTGCAGCAGCAGGCCGGTGATCCGGGTGTAGAGCGAGCGCAACGCGGCCAGGTAGGCGACCCCGAAGAACAGCGAGCCGTAGAAGATGTAGTAGCTCGAGAAATGCCGGCCGTTGGCCAGCGCGAACACGAGCGCGATCACGGTGGCCTGGAACAGGGCCGAGGCGATGCACGCCAGGCCCGGCCGACGGGGCCGGTCCGCGTACAGGTCGACGCGGGCGAACATGAGCACGGTGACCAGGTAGGCAAACGCGATCGACTGGTGCACATCGCCCCAGGCGTCGTGGAAGCTGAAGGTGTCCAGCAGCGCGAGCTTGAGCGCCATCGCCGTGAACAGCGCCGCGACCACTCCAGCGAGGTCGAGCAACAGCAGCGAGGCGACCCGGACCATACGCCGCAGCGTCTCGCGTCGGAGCAGGAACGTGATCAGGGGTGGACGCTTGCGCCGGACGTCGCGTTCGGGCAGCCCGATGCGTGGGGCACCGTTAAGGGAGCCGCCGGTCCGCTGTCGGATGACCTCGTCTTGGTCGAGCATTTGCCGTCCAGGGGCCCGTGAAAACCTCCCCCTCCCCTCTGTAACGGTAGCGTGAAGGTAAAGTTACGGTGCAGACCGGGAGCCCCGGGCTCAGCGCGCCGAGCCGACCAGAGCCTGCGCTCCGGACTGCTCGAGCGTGAGGCGCAGACCTTCAGCGAGCTTGACCTGTGGTTCCCAGTTCAAGACCTCCCGGGCGAGGCTGATATCGGGCTGGCGGACCTGCGGATCGTCGGTGGGGAGCGCTTCGAAGACGATCTCCGAGCGCGAACCGGTGGCCTCGATCACCGCCTTGGCCAGCTCCAGCAGCGTGAACTCGTCCGGGTTGCCGATATTGACCGGATCGTGGTAGCCGGACTCCGAGAGCCCGATGATGCCTCGGATCAGGTCATCGACGTAACAGAAGGAACGCGTCTGCGAGCCGTCGCCAAACACGGTGATCGGCCGGTCCTGAAGGGCCTGGCGCAGAAAGGTCGGGATCGCCCGACCGTCGTGCGGACGCATGCGCGGACCGTAGGTGTTGAAGATACGCACGATCGCCGTATCGACGCCCTGCTGGCGGTGATAGGCCATGGTCAGCGCCTCGGCATAGCGCTTGGCCTCGTCATAGACGCCGCGGGGGCCGATCGGATTGACATGACCCCAGTAGCTCTCGGGCTGCGGGTGAACCTTGGGATCGCCGTAGACCTCGCTGGTCGAAGCGGTCAGGAAGCGAGCGCGGTGGCGCTTGGCCAGCCCCAGCGTGTGGTGGGTGCCGTAGGACCCGACCTTGAGCGTGTGCAGCGGCAGCCGCAGGTAGTCGATCGGTGACGCCGGCGAGGCCAGGTGAAAGACCGAGTCGACGGTCTCGTCGACGAAATACGGCTCGATGATGTCGATGCTGCGGTGGACGAAGTCCGGGGAACGGATGTGCTCGATGTTGGCCAGCGAGCCGGTCTCGAGGTTGTCTACGCAGATCACCCGATTGCCGCGCTGCAGCAACTCTTCGCACAGATGGGAACCGAGGAAGCCGGCGCCGCCGGTGACCAGGCATGTGGGCATGGCGTCTGAGCCTACCGGGGGGCGCGGATCATGGGCGCGTGATCGATCTTGTTCGCATAGAGGACAAAATCGAGCACCGCGCCGCGGTCGCCGCGCCGGGGGGTCAGGGATCGGCCGCGCCGCGGCGCAGGTGGTGGGCGTCGCCGCGACGGATCGTCACCCGCTCGGCGTCGAAGTGCTCGAGCAGGGCCTGGGCGAACTTGCGTGACGTCTGAAGCTCGTCGCGCAACTGGGCGATCGTGATCGCGCCCTCGTGGCGGCGAGCGGTGGCGATCACGATCGCGCGGAGCTCGGCCAGGCGGTCGCAGTGGAAGTGCAGGGCGCGGGCGACGCGGACGGCGCGGCCGGCCGCGCGCAGAGCGGCCAGGTCCTCGCCATCGCACTCGGCGTCCAGCGGGGGGGCAAAGCCGGCCGCGTGCAACCGCGCTTCGAGCTCGAGCGCCGACGGGCGCAGCGCCACCGGCTGGGGAGCGCGGGTGCTCGCGGGACTCGACCCCGCCCGCACCGCCGGCCCCGCCCGCCCCCCCGGCTCCCCCCGCCCCGCGTCGCCGGCCTCCACTGCGGGGCCCGCGGGCTCCCCGCGGGCGAGGCGCTCGAGCTTGACCAGCAGGTCCCGGCTGGGTCCGTGCTTGCGAGGGTGAGGGTCGAGTACGCGGCCGCCGCCCAGCGTGTCCGGGGGGGCGATCTGCCGCACGACCACGCGGTCGCCGGGCGCCGCGATCAGCGGCTGCTCGAGGCGCGCCTGCCAGAAGCGCCCCCCGAGCCAGCTCAGCCGCGCCGGTGACTCCCGGGTGCCGTGGTGGATCTGCACCCGAGCGCCGTGGACCGGGTCTGAGCCCTCGAACTGGAGCTCGGCGTCGAGCAGGAACGTCTCCCGGAGCTCGCCGCCGGCGTCGGTCAGGACATCGCCGCGCTGGACCTGATCGACTGACACTCCGCTGAGGTTGACCGCGACCCGCTGGCCGGCCTGCGCCGTTTCCACGACCGCGTTGTGGATCTGGACCTCTCGGGCTCGGGCCCGACGCGCGCCGGGGAGCAGCGCCACCGAATCGCCTCGGGCGATCGTGCCCGACCACAGCGTCCCGGTCACGACGGTGCCGGCCCCCCGGATCGTGAACACCCGGTCGACGTGCAGCCGAGCCGGTCGGTCGGGGCGGGACTGCGCCCGGCTGTTCACGTCTGCGGCGACGCGGTCCAGCGCGGCCCGCAGGGCCACCAGACCCGCCCCGGTTCGCGAAGACACTGAAACGATCTCGACGCCGGGCAGCAGTTCGCCGGCCTCGAGCTCGGCGAGCTCGGGGTCGGCGAGGTCTGACTTGGTGATCGCGACCACTCCCCGGCCGACGTCGAGGGCCCGCAGCACGGCGGCGTGCTCGCGCGTCTGGGGCATCACGCCGTCGTCGGCGGCGATCGCCATCAGGTAGAGATCGATCCCGGTCGCGCCGGCCACCATCGTGCGCACGTAGCGCTCGTGGCCGGGGACATCGACGATCGAGAGGCGCGCTCCGGAGTCCAGGGCCAAGCTGGCGTAGCCCAGCTCGATCGAGATGCCCCGATCGCGCTCCTCGGGCAGGCGGTCGGTGTCGACCCCGGTGAGTGCCCGGATCAGGGCCGACTTGCCGTGGTCGATGTGGCCGGCGGTCCCGAGCGTCAGCGGCGCCCGGCTCATCCGGCCAGGAGCACGCTGCGGACCGCGGCCGCCACGACCTCGACCTCGTCCTCGGTCAGCGTGCGCGGATCGAGCACCAGGCGGCCGTCGTGGACCCGGGCGATCACGGGCGGCTCGCCGGAGCGCAGGCGGGCGGCGATCTGAGTCGGCTCAATCTCGGCCGACAGGGCGACCGCCGGACCTTCCAGCTCGGCCTCCGGGAGGGCGCCGCCACCGACCCGGGAGGCGATCCGGATCAGCTCGGCGTCAGAGCCGATCGCGGTGGCCAGCCGCTGGGCGCGCGCTCCCAGCTCGGCCTCGCCGGCCTCGAGCATGGCCAGGACCGGAATTTCGCGTCGCGCGGCATCCGGGTCGCGGTAGAGCATCAGCGTCGCCTCCAGGGCGGCCAGGGAGAGCTTGTCGATGCGCAGGGCCCGGGCCAACGGGTGCGTACGGGCGGCGGCGATCGCCGCCGCGGTTCCGAGCACCAGGCCGGCCTGCGGGCCGCCCAGCAGCTTGTCGCCCGAGCAGCAGACCAAGGCCGCCCCGGCCGCGATCGAGGCCTTCAGGTCGGGCTCGTCACCGAAGACGCCCACCGCGGGTGACCGAGCCAGGACGCCCGATCCGATGTCGTCGATCACCGGAACGCCGAAGCCGGTCAGCGTTTCCAGGTCGACCTCGGTGACGAAGCCCCGGGTGCGGAAGTTGGACTGGTGTACGCGCAGGATCGCCCCCACGGGCAACCGGCTCATGACCAGCGCGCGCTCGTAGTCCTGGGCATGGGTGCGGTTGGTGGTTCCGACCTCGACCAGCGCCGAGCCCGCCTGCGCGATCACGTCCGGGATCCGAAAGCCACCCCCGATCTCGACCAGCTGGCCCCGGGAGACGATGACCGAACGCCCCGGACCGGCCACGGCGGCCACGGCCAGGAGCACGGCGCCGGCGCCGTTGTTGACCACCATCGCGGCCGGGGCACCAGTCAGCTCGCGCAGCAGGTCCTCGACGTGGTCGTGACGCGAGCCCCGCTGGCCCGAGGCCAGGTCGAGCTCGAGGTTTGCGTAGCCGGCCGCCGCGCGGGCCACCGCGGCTCGGGCCGGCGCCGACAGGGGCGCACGCCCGAGGTTGGTGTGGATGATCACGCCGGTGGCGTTGACGACGTTGCGCAGGGACGGGGAGGCGAGGGCGGCCAGGTGACCGCGAGCGCGCTCCCAGATGCTCACGATGGCCTCGGCCTCGCTCATCAACAGTGCACGCTGTTCCGAGATCGCCCGCCGGGCGGCAGCCACGGCCAGCGCTTGCGGGGCGTCCAGGGTCTCGGCCAGCTCGCGAACCGAGGGGAGCGCCCTCAGCTCGGTTTCACGCCGTCCACCCACGCGCCCTCTTCCTTCTTCCAGATCGGAGCCAGGGCCTTGATCTGATCGATGATCTGCCGGCAGCCGGCGAACGCCGCCTCGCGGTGGGGAGCCGAAACCGCGATCGCCACCGAGGCCTCGGATCGGGGCACGACCCCGGTGCGGTGCTCGGCGGCGGCTGCGCACAGTCCATGCGCGTCGATCGCCGCCTGCACGACCTCGGCCAGTTGCCGCTCGGCCATCTCCGCGTAGGTCTCGTATTCCAGCGCCGCGACCTCGCGGGTGACCCCAAGGAAGGTGGTGAGCGCGCCCGCGCGCGGGTCAGAGACCAGCTCGAGCAGGGGATCCAGCCGCAGCGGCTGGTCGGTGATCCGCACGTGGGCGGTCGTCACGGCCCCCCCCGAGACCGGGGGGATCAGGGCGAGCTCGTCGCCGGCCCCGAGCGGCTGCTCGGCGTCGGCGTACTCGCGGTTGACCGCCATCACCACCGGCAAGCCGGCGGTCAGCGTCGCCATCTCGCTCAGGGCATCGCTGACCCGCGCCCCGTCCGGGAGCTCGAGCTGAACCTGGTCGGCGCCCGCGCGCTCGCGCAGGCCGGCGAACAGTCGCACCGTCACTTGCATGAGTTCCCAGGGTAGCCCGTGTTGCGGGCCAGTTAAACCGGTCGCCGCCGCCCCGCGATAGCGCCTATTCTGCCTCGACACATTTCTCGGAGGAGGAACTATGAAGACACGGAGGAGCCTGATCTCCTTCGCGGTGGCCCTGTTGAGCACGGGGGCGATCGTGGGTTGTGGCAGTAGCAGCAGTTCGTCGTCAGCCGGAGGCGCGGGCTCGAGCAGTTCGGCGTCCTCGAGCGCGAAGTCGAGCTCGGCCGGCCCGAGCGCCGATGCGTCGGCGGCCGCGCTCGTCCCGAGCGCGATCAAGTCCAAGGGCACGATCACGGTCGCGGCCGACGCCAGCTACGCGCCGAACGAGTTCATCGGCCCCGACGGCCACACCGTGATCGGGATGGACGCCGATCTGGTCAAGGCCCTGGCCGGCGTGATGGGGCTCAAGGCCAACGTCGTCAACGTCACCTTCGACGCGATCATCCCCGGTCTGGCCTCGGGCAAGTACGACCTGGGGGCCTCCTCCTTCACCGACACCAAGGTTCGCGAGAAGGTGGTCAACTTCGTCGATTACTTCTCGGCCGGTGAGGCCTTCTACACCAAGGCCTCGGGCGGAACGGCGATCTCGGGCATCGGTGACATCTGCGGCAAGAGCGTCGCGGTGGAGAGCACGACGACCGAGCAGACCGACGCCACGGCCCAGAGCAAGAAGTGCAAGGCGGCGGGCAAGCCGGCGGTCAACGTGCTCGTGTTCCCCAACCAGAACTCGGCCAACCTGGCCCTGTCCAGCGGCAAGGCGCAACTCGGATTTGCCGATTCGCCCGTCGCCGCCTACCAGGTCAAGAAGACCAATGGGCAGTTCAAGCTCGTCGGCTCGACCTTCGCCACCGCCCCCTACGGGCTGGCGATTCCCAAGCCGAGCGGGCTCGACAAGGCCGTGCTGGCCGCAGTGAACGCGATCATCAAGGACGGGAGCTACACCAAGATCCTCGACAAGTGGGGTGTTCAGGCCGGCGCCATCACCGCGCCCAAGCTCAACGGCGCCACGAGTTAGCGGCGAGCTAGTCACACTACGGCTCTGAGGTGAGTACCTCCGAGCTATCAACCGACGTATCGGGACGGCCCGAGGAGATCAAGGCCGTCCCGGTGCGCCGGCCCGGGCGCTGGATCGCCTCGGTGATCGTGCTCGCCGTCGCGGCCTCGCTGATCCGCTCGGCGGCCACCACCAAAGGCTTCCAGTGGAGCGTGGTCGGGCACTACATGTTCGACTCCCGCGTCCTGCACGGGGTGCTGGGGACAATCCTGCTGACCGTCATCTCGATGGTCATCGGGCTCGTGCTCGGAGTTCTGCTCGCGGTCATGCGCAGATCGCCGAACCCGCTCATCTCCGGCTCGAGCTGGCTCTACATCTTCTTCTTCCGCGGCACCCCCCTGCTCGTCCAGGTCGTGTTCTGGGGCTTCATCGGGGCGCTGTATCCGGTGATCGCGCTCGGCATCCCATTCGGCCCGGCGATCGTGCACGGCGACGCCAACACCCTGATCACGACCTTCAACGCCGCGATCCTCGCCCTGGGGCTCAACGAGGCGGCGTACATGGCCGAGATCGTCCGCGCTGGCTTTCTCTCGGTCGGCGAAGGTCAGAGCGAGGCCGCGGCGTCATTGGGCATGAGCCGGCTGCGGATCATGCGCCACGTGATCCTGCCCCAGGCGATGCGCGTGATCATCCCGCCGACCGGCAACGAGACCATCTCGATGCTCAAGAACACTTCGCTCGTCTACACGATCGGCTACGCCGAGCTGTTCTACGAGGTCTCGCAGATCTACGGCGCCACCTATCAGACGATCCCGCTGCTGATCGTCGCCGCGATCTGGTACCTGATCTTGACCAGCGTCCTCTACGTCGGGCAGTACTTCATCGAGCGGCGTTACGGGCGTGGCTTCTCCCGGGCCTCCGGCGGCGGCGGGGCGGGCGGGGGCCGGTTACTGGGCCTGGGGATGAGTCGTCACTGATGCCCGAGCCCATGATCCGCTCCGAAGGGGTCCACAAGCGTTTCGGGAGCCTCGAGGTACTCAAGGGGATCGACCTCGAAGTCGGAAAGGGCGAGGTGATGTGCCTGCTCGGTCCATCGGGCTCGGGCAAGTCCACCTTCCTGCGCTGCATCAATCACCTCGAGCAGATCAACTCGGGTCGGCTGTCGGTCGATGGCGAGCTGGTCGGCTACCGCGAAGCGGGCGGAAAGCTGCACGAGCTGCGCGACGAGGAGGTGTCGCGCAAGCGAGCTCAGATCGGGATGGTCTTTCAGTCCTTCAACCTCTTCCCGCACATGACCGCGCTCGAGAACGTGACCCTGGCGCCGCTTCGGGTCAAGAAGACAGACCGCAAGCAGGCCCGTGAGCGCGCGACGGAGCTGATGGCCCGGGTGGGGCTCTCGGACAAGCTCGACGTCTATCCCGTCGCCCTCTCCGGTGGCCAGCAGCAGCGGGTGGCGATCGCCCGGGCGCTGGCCATGGAGCCGAAGCTGATGCTGTTCGACGAGCCGACCTCGGCGCTTGATCCCGAGCTGGTCGGCGACGTGCTCGACGCCATGCGGCAGCTCGTCCACGACGGGATGACGATGGTCGTCGTCACGCACGAGATCGGGTTTGCCCGCGAGGTGGCCGACACGGTCGTGTTCATGGACGCCGGTGTGGTGGTCGAGTCCGGACCGCCCGCCGAGGTGCTCGGCAATCCCCAGCACGAGCGGACCAAGGCGTTTCTCTGGAAGGTGCTGTAGGCCGGTAGTCTCCGGCCCATGGCCACGGCCGACGAACACCGAACGATCGCCCCCATCGTCGGTCCCGACGATCCCCGCCGGTTCACCGACTCGGGGATCGAGGTCCAGCCCGCCTACGACGAGTCTGACCTTCCCGCTGACCTGGTGGCGCGCCTCGGCGAGGCCGGTGACTATCCCTACACGCGCGGGATCCATCCCGACATGTACCGCCGCCAACTCTGGACGATGCGCCAGTACGCGGGCTACGCCAGCGCCCAGGAATCCAACCAGCGCTACCGCTACCTGCTCTCCAAGGGCTCGACCGGGCTCTCGATGGCCTTTGACCTGCCCACCCAGCTCGGGCTGGACTCCGATGACCCGCGCTGCCTGGGCGAGGTCGGCCGGACCGGGGTGGCGATTGACACGATCGACGACATGCGGACCGCCTTTGATCAGATCCCGCTCGATCAGGTCTCGACCTCGATGACGATCAACGCCCCGGCCAGCGTGCTGCTGCTCCTCTATGAGCTGGTCGGTGAGGAGCAGGGCGTGTCGGCGCAGCAGCTGCGCGGGACGACCCAGAACGACATTCTCAAGGAGTACATCGCTCGCGGGAACTACATCTATCCGCCGGAGGGGGCGATCCGGTTGACCACCGACCTGTTCGCCTACTGCAACGAACGGGTGCCGAAGTGGAACACGGTCTCGATCAGCGGCTATCACTTTCGCGAGAAGGGCTGTTCGGCCGTCCAGGAGGTCGCCTTCACGCTCGCCAACGGGATCGCCTACGTGCAGGCCGCGCTCGACGCTGGGCTCGAGATCGACAAGTTCGCCCCCCGCCTGGCCTTCTTCTTCAACTGTCACAACAACGTCTTTCAGGAGGTGGCCAAGTTCCGGGCTGCCCGCCGGATGTGGGCGCAGATCATGCGCGAGCGCTTCGGGGCCCAGGACGAGCGCTCCTGGCGCCTGCGCTTCCACACCCAGACCGGCGGCGTCACGCTGACCGCCCAGCAGCCCCAGAACAACATCGTCCGCGTCGCGCTGCAGGGTTTCGCCGCCGTCTGCGGCGGCACCCAGTCGCTGCACACCAACGGCTTTGACGAGGCGCTGGCCCTGCCCACCGAGCGCTCAGCCAAGATCGCCCTGCGCACCCAGCAGATCATCGGCTATGAGTCAGGCGCCGCCGACACCGTCGATCCCTTCGCGGGCTCCTACTTCGTCGAGGCACTGACCGACGAGATCGAGACGCGGGCGGCCGAGCTGATCGCCAAGGTCGACGAGCTCGGCGGCTCCGTGCAGGCGATCGAGTTCATGATGCACGAAGTTGAGGAGTCGGCCTTCGGCTACCACGAGCGCTACCGGGTTGAGCAGGACGTGGTCGTCGGGGTCAACAAGTTCGTCGAGGACAGCGCCGAGGTCACCGACCTCCTGCGCGTCGATCCCGAGTCCGAGCGCGAGCAGCTCGAGCGCCTGGAGGCCTTCAAGGCCGACCGCGATGCCTCGCTGGTGCAGCGTCGCCTGGAGGAGGTGCGGGAGTGCGCGCGCGGCCCGGAGAACCTACTCCCCGTGCTCAGAGACGCCCTCAAGGATCGCTGCTCGATGGGCGAGGTCTGTAAGGCGATGCGCGACGTGTTCGGCGACTACCGGCCGTCCTTCTAAGCTGTGACTGTGCTCGCTGCTCCCGCCGTCGCCTTTTCGGACTTCATCCTCGCGATCCACATCCTCGCCGTCGTGCTCGCCTTTGGCGTGACCTTCGCCTACCCGCTGCTGTTCACCGCGGCCGCGAAGCTCGACCCCAGCGTCACGCCCTGGCTGCTGCGCTCCCGGCAGCGGATCGGGCGCTACCTGGTCAACCCCAGCCTGCTCGTCGTGCTCCTGGCCGGCATCTACCTGGCCGGCGACAAGCACCAGTGGAGCTCGTTCTACGTCGGTTGGGGGGTCGTGGCCGTGATCGTGATCGGCGCGATCGAGGGCTCGCTGATCGTCCGCGGCGCCGGGCGGCTGGCCGACCTGGCCGCGCGCGACCTGGCCGCGAACGGCGTCGCGGCCGGAGGGCAACGGGTCAGCGCCCCGTGGAGCCCGGAGTACGTGGCCGGCTTCCGGCGGCTGACGATCGCCGGGACGGTGGTCCAGGGGATCGTGGTCGTCACCGTCTTTCTGATGGCCACGCACGCCGGCGCCTGATCAGCGGAACACGCTCCGGGTGGCGACCCCGCGCCGGTCACGGGACCGGCGTGACCCCCCCGGTGCGCGGACTCAGGACGACAAGCCATAGCGCTGCTTGAGGGGCTTGTCGCTTTAGGCCCGAGGGGTGGGGCCGGCACGACAAACCCCTCGACAGAGGGACCGCTCGTCGTATCGGGTCCGCTGTCGGCGCTCACCACGTACCGTTGCCACCGGAGATGGCCGTGGCCGAGGGGGTGGCGGCGGGACGTGATGCAAGCCCACCGACGGGGGAAGGACTCGTGCCCGGGCACGCGAAACCCTGGACCATGGCCGAACTGCAAGCCAGCCGGACCCTGGTCAAGTCACCCCCCGAGCTGTGGGCGGAGTGCAGCGATGCGGCCTCGCTGGCTCGGCATCTCGGGGCGTTTGGCGAGATCTCCATCACCAAGCTCGAGCCGGAAACCGCCGTTGCCTGGGAGGGCCAGGATGTACGCGGCACGGTGACTCTCGAGCCGACGGGGTGGGGGACTCGGGTGAGCCTGACCGCCCGCACCGAAACGCCTGCCCAGCCGGCCACGACCATGCCGAGCCCGGCGCTCCAAACACCCGTAGCGTCGGGGCCGGCGGAGGGCTCGCGCCGGATGTCGCGCTGGCTCGGCCGCTTGTGGCCGACGCGGAAAGAGCCCGGTGTCCGTCTCGAGATCGTCGAGCGCCCGGAGGCTGACGCGCCGGCCGACGAACCTCCGCGGCTCGGGCCCGGGCGGGGATTGCTCGACGCGGCCCTGGACAGCCTGGGCACTGCGCACCGGCGCCCGTTCTCGCACGCCTAGGGACCACGGGCCAGAGCGCCAGCCGATATACAGTCTTCTTGTGCATGGCTTGGACCGTCAGTAGTCTGCGCAGGTCACGCGCCACCTAGCTTCCAGCCAGCCGATCCTTCTGGCCCTCGGGCTCGCGCTCGCGATGAGCGCGGGCCTGGCGCCCCGCGCGGGCGCTGCGAGCCCCACGAGGCCCCCGAGTTACAGCTTCTTCGCGGGCGCCGGCCAGTCTGACACCACGCCGCCGGCCGCTGGCACTGTCGCCGGGAGCCAGGCCGACGCCGCCTTCGCGCCGGGCTTTGGCACCTGCCCGGCCACCGCCTCGCCGAGCCGTGGTCGGTTCGCCCTCCAGGAGCCGTTCGCCGATCTCAACGGCGATGGCCAGTGGGATGGCGGGTTCGATCTCACCAACGGGCCGACGGGGAAGAAGCCCGACCCGTTCTGCGACACCAACGCCAACGGTCGCTGGGACGGAATCTACGCCGACAACGGCAACGGCCCGGCCAGCGGAGTCCACGATCCGCTGGCCGTGCGCGCGATCGCTATCTCCGACGGCCACAACATCCCGGTCGTCTACGCATCCGTCGACGTCATCGGCCTGTTCGACTACTACACAGAGCAGGCTCGCTCCCGCCTGCTCAACACCTACGGGGTCCATGCTGACCTGGTCGTCAGCGCCGACCACAACGAGAGCTCGCCGGACACGGTCGGCCTCTACGGCTCCCCCCAGACGCCGCTGTCGGTCGGGATCCGCTCGGGAATCAATGAGTACTACATGGCGTTCCTCGAGGATCGGATCGCCAGGGCGGCGGCCGCTGCGGTCCACGACCTGCGGCCCGCGGACCTGTACGCCAACCAGGTGCAGGGCAGGATTCCCGACGGCGCCGCGGGGTCGAGCTACCCGCTGTTGACCGGCATGTCGCAGCGGATCTCGGACCAGTTCCCGACCTCGGTCGCGCTGCCCGGCGACGATCGCGTCGCCGCGGTCGACCCCAAGCTCGGTGTGCTGCAGGCCCGCACGCCAGCCGGGCAGCCGGTGTTCACGGTCATGAGCCTGGCCGCCCACAATCAGGAGATGGGCAATTCCGGCGCTGGCCTGAGCAGCGATTGGCCGGGCGCGTTCGAGCATGCGTTCGAGCAGAGCAACGGGGGCACAGCGATGTTCCTGGCCGGCGACAACGGCTCCGAGGAAGACCCGAGCACGAGCCCGGCGGCGATCCCCAGCGGCTCGGAGAATCACTCCAACCAGGTCACGCAGTTCATCCAGGCCCAGGCGACCGGCCGACACTTCGCCGAGATCGTGGCGAGCGCCGCCAGCTCCGCGGTCCGCCTGAATCCCGGCCCGGTCACCCTGACCCGTCAGCAGTTCTGCGTTCCGCTGGAGAACAACGGCTTCGTCGCCCTGGCCGCAAGCGGCGACTTCGGGCTCAAGCAGGGATACGCGTGCGGCCCTGACGGCAGGCCGCTGTCGCCGGTACCCAACGGCGGCCCGGCCCCGACCGGCTCGACGCAGTTCCGGACCTTCGTCAGCTACGCGGACATCGGCCCCGACCTCCAGATGCTCGACAATCCCGGTGAGGCGTTCCCGGCGCTGATGCTCGGCAGCCCGTTCGGGGTCCAGGACGCGAGCTGCAGCCGCCCCAATCCATCCGTGCCGACATGGCGCGCCCGAGCGCTCTTCCGCTTTCAGGTCGGGCTGGCCGACGACTTGATCGGCTATCTGATCCCGGCCTGGGGCTTTGCCAGCGGGACGCCGGGGCTGTTCAACAACGACACCTGCTACCAGGACGCAAACCACCACCGCCACAAGCTGGAATCCGAGTCTGCGGGGCCGACATCAGCCAACGATGTCGCCAACCGTCTCAGCGCCCTGCTGGCTCGCGAGCCCGACCCGAGCGCCAGGATCCGTCCCGGTCGCTTCGTCTCCATGAACGGCGCGTACTCCCGGTGGCCGACGGGGGCTGCCGGCGTGCTGGTCGCGGCGCCGGGAGCGACGGCCCTGGCTCCGGCCCACGACCTGCTCATCGGCGCCCCCGGCGTATCGCGGTTCGGCGGCCGCCGGGTCGACCTCCACGGCCTGTTCATGGACTACGACGGCCAGCCGCAGGCGGCTCCCGACATCACCACACGCGGGATGCTGGTGCTGGGGGCCGACGGTTGCGTGGCGCAGCGCTTCTACCTAGACGTGTTCGGGAGCCTGAGCGCGGCCGAGACGCTGGGCGGAGCCGTGCCCGGACAGCCCTCGTCGCCGGTCCAGGCCTGCGGTGCCCTGAGCCAGAACGGCGTACCCGAGCTCCAGCCCGGCGCCGCTGGCGCGGCCCGCCTTCCAGTGGCTGGCACGGCGAGCTGTCCGCAGACGCGGGGGCCGTTGGGCGGGCTCGCGCTCGGGCCGGTGCGGCTGACGATGACCCGGGCTGGCGTCCATCGGACCTTCGCCCGCAACGCCACTCGGCGACGGCGCTACCTGGAGTTCTTCTGCCTGGTGCCGTCCGGAATTCGGGTCGGCTATGCCTCACCCAAGCTGCTGCGCCCGCTGTCCCCCAGCCGCCGCCGCCGCCTGACGGGCCGCGTCGTGGAAATCCTCACCGCCAACCGCCATTTCGCACTGAGAGGCGTGCGGGTCAGGATGCGGATCGGCCCCGCTGCGCGAAGGCTGAAGCTGGGCCGGCCCTACCACGTCGGCCTGAACTACTGGTACCTGGTGCCCAACGGCGCCAGCCGCGGCGTGCTCAAGGTCCGCCACGGCCGGGTGCAGGAGATCGGGATCGCTGACCGGCGCCTGACCCGGACCCGCGGGGCCAGCCGGATCTTTCTGCGCAGCTTCAACTGATCGGCTGACGGTTGGCTCAGTAGAAGGTGCGCAAGAACCGCCGGCTGATCGACCGGTTGCGCGTGAGCGAGCGCTCGGCGATCCCGATCTCCTCGATCACCCGATGGCGAACTTTCAACAGTCCGCGGCTGCGGCCGGCGCTGAACTCATACCAGGTGTTGCGCCCGACTCGGAACCCCCTCCCGACCCGGAGCCGTCGGGGAAGGCGGCCGAGTCGGGTGCCGGGGCGAACGCCGCGGAGCGCGTAGTGACGGTTGGCGGTGAGGATCTCCACGATCCTGCCCTGGAGGCGGTGGCGCTCGGCGCGGGACAGCCGACGTAGGAGCCGGGACGAGGCGTAGCCGACCCGGATCCCGCCCCCGGCAATGCAGAAGAAGTCCTCGTAGCGCTTGCCGTGGGTCGAGTGGCGCTTTAGCGCCCGGTGCGCGCGCCCCCGGGTCATCCCCAGGCGCAGCGCCCCGAGCGTCAGTCCGCGCGCCCGTCCGGACGCCTTGGGACAGGCGGATCGGCCGTGTCCACCCCCGCCGGGGGTGGGCGGCAAGCCCACCGGCCGGCCCCCGCCCGTGGTGGTCTGCCCGGGAGCCGGCACGTCCAGGGTGGCCGGGGCGCCGAGGTTGCCGGCCGCGTCGACCGCCTGAAAGGCGAACTGTCGGGCCCCGGCGGGCAGCTTCACGGTCACGCTGGTCGGGCTGCCCCCGGCGCCCGGCGAGCCCAGGCCGATCGTGGATGGCGAGAGACGCGTGGCGCCGGCGCTGGCCAGGTAGTGGTCGGCGTGGCCACAGAAGCCGTCGTTGCCCGGCGTGACGAACGTCAGCCCGTAGCTGTCGTGGCCCTTGCCGGTCAACCTAACGGTCGCCGGCGAGGCGGGGGGAGTGCCGTCGGTGTTGTAGTTGCCGCTGTCGAGCGGGTCGTGACGGAAGCTCGGCCATTCGGTCCCGGTCGGCTGGCACGGCGTCTGACCGACGTTCCACGCAAACAGGTAGCCCTCCCGGGTTATGTCGGCCATCCGCCCGTCGTTGCTCAACGTGGCCGGGGCGAAGAGCCAGCCGCCGGTGACCTTGGGGAACCCCGAGACGTCGTGGCCGGATAGGCCGTCGTAGGCGTGCAGGAGCCCGAGGCCGGTGCCCGCCACCACCTGATTGGTCGGCCCGCTGGCCACCTTGGCGACCTCGGAGGAGGACAGGAACTGGTAGTCGTCGGTGACGGTGGGAAAGCCGCCCAGCGACGCGCCGGTGCCGGCATCCCAGGCGCCGATCAGGTGGTTGTAGGGGACGTTCTGCCCGGACAGGAGTAGGTTGGCCGCGTCGGCGAGGCCGAGCTCGTACTTGACGACGTCGACGCTCCCCGGGGTGCCGAGCAGGTTGCCCTCCACCGCCCCCTCGAACAGGTTCAGGCCGCCCGAGCGGTCAGTGGCGTTCGAGCTCGGGCCGTAGCTCTGCTGCTGGATTGTTGTCGTCGACCTGCCGTTGGGGGCGATCTCGGCCAGCGCCCCACCCGTGGCCGAGGTGATGACCTCCGGCTTGCCCTGCACGCTGGCGATCGAGGGGTCGTTCCCGGGCCCCACGAGCGGCAGGACGTTCTGGATGATCCCGGGGATCGAGATCGGCCAGCCACTCAGGTACTTGCCGCTCTCCCCGTCGACCGCGTAGACCCGGGTCGAGCCCCCGGCCGCCTGCGAGAGCGAGCCGAAGAAGCTCACGTCGCCGCCGTTGCCGGCCGCGCCGGGTCCGTAGTAGTCGTTGGTGGCTATGACCACGTCCTGGTGGCCGTCGGGCGCACCCGTGAGGTTGCCCAAGGCGGGATCGTTGATCGACTCGGCGATCTCGGTAGCAGGCGCGCTCCCAGCATCCCGGAGACGGACCGGGAAGTTGGGCAGGGGCTGGCCGTGGGCGTTCCAGGCGTAGAGGTAGCCGTCGAGCCCCGGCTCGACGATGTCAAGGCCCTGGGACCGCCCTTGCAGGTAGCCGACGGCCGGGCTGGCCAGGAAGCCGCACTTCGGGCGTTCCTGGAGGGCCTGACTCTCGAGCGCCGGTCCGCAGTGCGCGAGATCCTCGCTGACCGGAAAGCCGGCCACCGGCTGGCCATTGGCCCGCCAGGCGTATACGTGCACGCCGGCGGCGGTGATGACGTCGGGATGCCCGGTTCCAGTCAGGTCGGCAACCGCCGCCGCCCGGGGCGGCTCGTGCGGGACTCCGACGCTCTTCAGGGCCGGGGAGGAGTCGTGGCCGGCGGCCGCCGACTGGGGCTCAGTGCGCACCGGCCACCCGGGGAGCTCGCTACCGTTGCGCTGGTAAGCGTGGATGAAGCCGTCCTCGGTGGGGACGAGCAGCTGCTGCTCGTTGGTGCCGGTCAGGTCGGCGTAGCGGATCGGCGCCTCGCCGCCCGAGGCCGGGGTGGTGGCCGAGCAGCTCCCCAGGTTGGCCTGGCACATGCGCTTGGGGAAGCCGGCCTCGAGCGATGGGTCCTTGACCGCGGTGAACACGCGGCGGTCGATCCCGGGGATCGGGAGGCCCTGGCCGTTGACCTCCAGCTGGACCGAGAACTGCCCGGCATACGGATTCGGCGCCGTCGCGGAGAAGGTCGGCGCGCCCGCGTCGGCGGGAGCGACGTAGGCGGCCAGCGCGGTGCGCACCGCCGTGAGGTCGATCGAGCCGAAGTTGGTGACGGTGCCCGATGAGCTTCCCGATGCGGCCACCGTCCACGAGTCCGAGGCGGGCTGGACGCCCGGAGCCCACATCAGCTTCCAGCGCAGGCTCTGCCCGGTGGCGCGCGGCGCCCGCGCCAGCCCGCTGATGTCGATCGACGCACCGGTCTCCGGCGCGTACCAGTCCGGCGAGTGGATGGCCGCGATCGGCGGAATCTTGCCGCTGGCCGCCACGGCGACCGCCGCGCCGAGGTCGACCCGACCCCAGCCGAAGTGCTCGGTCCACTGCAGGTCGGGCGTGGCGCAGGCACCGTGCGAGCTGGCCGGGGTGGCGGGGCTGACACAGGTCGCGGGGGCCATCCGGTCGGGGCTGCCGATCGTCCCGGAGTTGGGGGTCACGGCCCGCTCGGCGGTTTGCTCGAGGATCTCCCGCGTCTCGTCGGGGGTCAGGCCGATTCCGTGCTCCTGCGCGGCGCTGATCACCAGCGCGGCGGCCCCGGACGCCTTGCCGGTGTTCTGGGAGCCAGTCGTCCCCTCCATCGAGACCGAGCTGTGACCGCCGTACTGCGTGGTGTTGGCGCCTCGGAAGTAGGTGGTGGGCGGGACGTCTGAGCCGAATCCCGCCGCCCCGGCGGCGTTCTGCAGCGACAGGAACTGGCCGCGAATCGCGTTGAGCTCGCTGGCTAGGGGAGCGGGGGTACCGCTGGGCGGGGACGGGATCGAGGAGCTGGTGCCCAGGCCGACCGCGTCGGGCACGGTGCCCTGGATGAGCATCGCATGGCTGTAGTTGCCCGGGTAGTTGTGATCGCCGGTGTTGAGGTCATCCCCGGAATAGGTCTGGACGACCCCGTGGGCGTAGGCGTAGTTGGACGCCGCCTCGGTGAACGCCGAGTGGTAGAGGTTGCCGTCGGCGCCCTCGATCACCCTGACACGGTTGTCGGTGGCGTAGGCGATCCCCAGGCCGAAGGTATGGCCGTCGGAGACGAACGTGTCCCAGACCCGCACCGGCATGAACTGGCAATGCGGGCAGACGCCAATCGCCCCCTCGTGGTCGTTGCCACGCTCGACGGCGTCGCTGGCCCGGCCCGACCCGTGACCAGCGGCTTGGAAGTAGCTCGAGAGGTCGGTCGGATCGTTGTTGTTGTCAAAGAAGTTCCAGCCGGCGATGTCGTTTGCGTAGCCGTTGGCGTCGTTGTCGACCGACTGGCTGTCGGGACACCCGGGCGCTCCGCTGGCCGCCCCCGATGCGGGGACGATCGTGTGACCGGAGGCATCGATCCGGCAGTGGCCGAAAGTGTGCAAGAGGTCCTGGCCGGTGATCAGCGTGCCGCCACCTGGTCCGGTGGGGGCGAACCGACCCGCGTAGCCGGCGGCGATGACGTGGGCGACGCGCGGATCACATGCGTAGTCGTCGACCTCCGGGGCGCCGCCGCCCAGCGGGTCATAACTGGTCGCGAGATAGGCGCCGTCGGCGGCTTTCACGCTCCCGTGGGCGAGCGTGGCGCAGCTCAGCGAGGGGTTGGCCGGATCGAGCGAGGGGGCCATCGCCGGATCGACCTCCGGGTAGGGAAGCTCGCCGGTGTTGAGGTGGATCTGCCGGCGTAGACCCTCCTGGTTCCAGCGGATGCCGGTGTCGAGGATCGCCACAGTCACGTTCGGGTCCCCGCGCGACACCTTCCAGGCGCCCGCGGCATTGAAGCCCGAGACCTGCGGCTTGCCGAAGCGCGAGATGCCGTCAGGGCCTGCTGGCGCAATTTCCCCCAGGTCGCCGAGGTCGGCGTACTTGGCGCTGGCCAGGCTCCGGGAGGACGGAAAGCCGAAGAGGTCAAAGCGTTCGTCGTAGAGGTTGGTGTCGGGCGGGGTTTGATTCTGGGTGTCAGGCTCGGACTGGTCATAGCTCGGATCGCTCGGCGTGTCGTTGCGCTGCACGTTGGGCAGGCAGTACTGCTGATAGGGATCATGGGAGGCCGGGGCGTCGAAGTTGCGTGGGGAGGTGTCCAACGTCTGGTCACAGCCGCTCGGAGGCGGCCCCGTGGGATCGACCGCGGCGTCGGCCAGGCTCGCCGGGCCGACGATCAGCAGCGCGACCGTGAGCAGCGCGACGGTAAGGAGCAGAGCCCGCAAGCCGGTCATGGGAAGCTGCGCAGGAATCGGCGGCGGGCCCGGGGTGTCGCGACGAGCGACCGGTTGGCAATCCCGATCTCCTCGATGACCCCCCGGCGGACCTTGATCAGCCCGGTGGACGCGCCGTTGGCCGAGAAGTACCAGAGGTTGCGCCCGACGCGGAACGGCCGGCTCGGCCGCAGGCGCCTTCTCACCCGCGCCAGCCTGGTTCCCGGCCGGATGCCGTGCAGCGCGTAGAAGTGATTACCGGTCAGGATCAGGACCACCCGTCCGCGGACCCGCCGGCGCTCTCGACGGGCCAGCTTGCGCAGCAACCGGGGCGAGGACGCGACTGCGACCCGCACGCCGCCGTGACTCAGGCAGAAGAGATCCTGGTAGCGGCGGCGACGATCGGAGCTGTGGCGGTAGGCCCGCCGCGCCTGCCCCCGGGTCATCCCGAGCCTGGCCAACCCCAGCCTGGTTCCCCGCAGGCGGCCGGTGGCCCGGGGACACCCGGCCCTCGACCTCGACCTCGACCCCGAGCGCGGGGGCGGAGCGGCGGCGATCGCCGGGCCGCACGTGGCTGCGGGACGGGCAGTCGCGATCGCGGTCGGACCCAGGTTGCCGGCCGGGTCGATCGCGCGGACGCCGATGCAGCCCGCGACGTTGCTGGGCAGCGCCATCGTCACCGTCTTTCCGGCCGGCTTGGCCACGGGCACGTTGCCCAGATGGGTCAGGCTCGGTACCTGGTCGGCCGTGAATTGCCCCGTCGCGGTGACCACCTCATAGCGGGCCGGGGTCCCGCACATCAGGTCGTTGCCGGGAGAGAGGAAGGTGAGCTGGCTTCCAGAGACCCGGGGCGAGAGCGGGGCTCCGGGCGGGACGGCATCGCGGGTGTAATCACCGGAGTTGGCGATGTCGTGGTGCCAGTTGGGCCAGGAGGAGGGCGAGCAGGCGCTGGCCGGGGTGCTGTAGACCGACAGCGTGCCCGAGCGCGTGATCGTGGTCACGTCCTTGCGAGCGCCGGCCTGGTAGTCGAGGGTGCCAAAGGAACCGAGCGTCGGCGTGGCCACGAGCCAGTCACCGCTCAGCTTGGGCCAGGCGCTGCTGGCGGGTTGACCCTGGCCGTTGAAGGCTTGGACGTCAAGCGAAGCCGTGCCCCCGAGCACCTCCTGCGCCGGCGCCTGACCGGTGACGTCGCCCACCGTCTCTCCGGTCAGGAAGCCGAGGTCGTTGGTGATGGCCGGGTAGCCCGAGTGAAACCGCCCCGTCGATGCGTCCCAGCCCAGGATGAAGTCCTGACCGCCCTTCTGCTCGCCGTTGACCGCGACATCGAGCGCCCGGACCACGCCGGCCCCCTGGTCGAACATGGAGATCGAGGTGCCGTCGAGGCTTCCGAAGGCCGGATAGCCGACCGCGGCAAAGGCCGGGTGATCGACGCCGCTTCCGGCGTCGAGCGACAGCGTGTTGTCTTTACCGTTGGACGCCCCGTAGCACGAGCTGCCGTCCCGGTTGAGCAGGTACGCGGGCCCGGCGTCGGGCGAGACGCCGACCTTCATCCCCGCGCCGCCGGACGAGCAGGTGACCGGCGCCACCACGGGCGAGCCGTTGATGCCTTCGCCGACGTCCGGCAGCAGCCCCTGGTCGATGATCCCGATCTTCACCGGCCAGCCGGACTCGTAGGCCGGGGATCCGCACTTGCCGTTGGCGCAGGCCAGCTGGCCTCCGGTCGCCTTGACCGCGTACACGCGGCCGTTGCCGAAGTTGAGCAGCCCCGAGCTGCCGAGCGCGCCCAGGGAGGCATCGCTGGCGTTGATCGGCCCTTCGTCGCCGGTGTTCTGGGTGTACTCCTCGTTTGAGCCCTCGTAGATGACCGGCGGCTTGTCCGGACCGTTGACGTAAGCCACCGCCGGAGTGTCGATCAGCTTGCCCTGGTCTTCGCTGATCCCGGGGTTGGGCTTCGCGGTGGTGGTCGAGAAGGTCAGGTGGTGGGTGGTCGGATCGACGCCGGTGAGCTTGTCGGGATCGGCGAGCAGGACCGGGAAACCGGGCGCGGGCCGCCCGCTGGGCTGCCAGGCGTAGAGGTGGCGGTCCTCGCCGGCGATGATGATGTCCAGCGGACCCGCCCCGCCGTTGAGGTTGGCCAGCACGGGAGAGGCGAGGAAGCCCGCCTCGGTGCGGTCGCGCGGCCCGTGGCGGACGTTGTCCAGCGCACCCGTGGGGTTGCTCGGGTAGTCGGTCGGGGCGCCCGAGTAGGCCGGGTTCGAGTGGGCGTGAAAGACCAGCTGTCCCTTCCCGTCCCAGGCGTAGACGTGGCCGGCCTGGTCGGCGGCGACCACGTCCATCGATCCATCGTGAAACAGGTCACCGGCGGCCAGGCCCCCGAGCACGGCCGCGTAATGACCCATGCCCACTCCTCCCGGGCCATAGGCGGCCTCGCCCGCGTGCCCCGGCAGGGCGTCGGTGTGCACGGGCCAGCCCGGCGCCTCTGACCCGTCCGGTCGGTAGGCGTGGATCTGACCGTCGGAAGTGGCGACGATCAGGTCGTTGCGGTCGCGGGCTTCGATGTCGGCCAGGATCGGGCTCGAGTCGCCGTCTGTCTGCAGCTCCTTGGGCCAGCCGGGCAGGAGATCTTGGTCGCGATGCAGATAGAGCTGGCGGCGATCCTCTCCGGTCATCGCCACCGGCGCGCCGCGCGTTGAGACGACCACGCGGACGGTGAAACCGTAGGGCTGAGTGTTGGGCCGTCCGGACTGGCCCTGGGGGAGGCCACCGTTCTCGTTGCCGGTGAACGAGCCCGGGTTGCCGGCCGGGAACAGCGCCTTGAGGTTGGCGATGTCGACCGCCGCCAGCCGACCTTGATAGGAGCCCGAGTGGACCGTCTGACCGTCACAGTAGCTCGAGGAGACCGGATGGAAGTCGCCGTTGGGAGCGGGAGCGTTGTTGGGCTGGACTCCCGGCGCGACGTCGACCTGGCAGGTGTACGAGCTGCGGGCGTTGACGTACCCGTCGACGGCGAAGCTCGACTGCGCGGGGTCGACCTGGGTGAACCAGTCCGGGGAGGTGATGTCGGCCTCGGGCGGGATCTTCCCGGTCGCGGCCGCGGCCACCGACTTGTAGGCGTTCAGGCGCCCGTAGCCGTAGAACTCATCAAAGCCCTTGCGGGCCGGATACTGCGAGGTATCGGGACCGATCACGCCCCCGGGCTGCGACGGGTCGGCGGCGCTGAAGGTGGTGTTGAGGTTGGGGTCGGTGCAGGTCGGGGTGGGGGTCGCGGCGCACGACGTCTCGGGTTGGGCGGCGAAGTTGACGTCGTCGGCCTGGCCGCCGTTACCCTGATCGGCGGGCGCCGTCCCGGTGCTCGCGCTGGTCTGCCCGGCGGTGGCGTCACCGGCGATGTTGCCCGAGGCGAGCAGCTGGCGCACCTCGTTGGGGGTGATGACGCAGGGCGTTCCGTCGACGCGCCGACAGTCGCCGGCCGGCGAGATCGTGTGGGCGGCCAGGGCGTTCTCGGCCGCTGAGTAGATCAGCCCGGTCACCCCGGCGCTCTTGCCGGTGGCCTCCGAGGAGCAGGAGGCGCCCTCGACGCTCAGATCGACGCGGGGCCCATAGTTGGTGCACCCATTGAGCTGCAGATAAGAGCTCCCGGTGGCATGAGCGGGTCCGAGGGCGACCTCCGGCCCGTTGACGGAGTTGACCACGATCGTGTCCGGTAGCGCTCCCGGCTGGTTGTGGTGCTCGGCGGCCTCGTCCGCGGCCGACGCGATCACCGTGGTCCCGTGGACATAGGCGTAATGGATCGCCTGGCGGGCGAAGTAGGGCGCGTTATAGGTGCCCAGTGCCTCCTGGATCACGTCGGCGCCCAGGTCGGTGGCGTACAGCGTCGCCTGGGCGAACCGGTTGGCGTCGGTGACGAAGGACTCGCCGACCCGCAGCGGCATCACCATGCAGTTGGGACACGTGCCGATGGTCCCGCCGCTGCCTGCTTCCGCGGTCGAGTCCTTGGCCTCGCCGCTGCCGTGGCCGTACTGGACGTCGTCGTAGGGGTCGTTGGTGTTGTCTACGTAGTTCCAGCCCGCGATGTCGTTGGCGTAGCCGTTGTGGTCGTGATCGGCTCCGTCGGAGAAGGCCAGGATCAGATCCTCGGGGGTGAGCACGCCGGGGGGGCCGTGGCGGCGCCGGCTGCTCATCGCGGCCGCAACCCGAGAGTCACAGGCCCAGTCGAGCACGTTGACTACGCCAGTGCCGATGATGTCGTAGCCGCCCCCGCTCTCGCCGCCGTGGCCGTCGGGGTAGTAGTTGCCCAGGCGGCTGTAGTCGCCGACGGTCGGCTGGTTCAGGGTGGCGCAGGTCTTGCCGTTGGGCAGCGGCGCCAGCGGGGTGTTCAGATCGTGGCGTGGGGCCGGGAGCTCGCCGGTGTTCAGCCACACCTTGTCGGCCTCGTTGGCCATCAGGTTGGGGTCATTCCATTCGATCCCCGAGTCGAGCACGGCGATGTGCACGTCGGGGTTGCCGGTGCTGACCGAGAACGCCGTCTGGACGGGTCCGGTAGCGCAGGATCCGGCCGGCTGCGCGGCCTGGCTGTCGGCCAGGCTGATCCCGCGAATCCCGCACAGCTGGTCGGGCTGTTGGTTGACCAGCGTGCTGCCCAGGCTCGTGTCCGGGGTGCCGGTCAGCTCCCAATCCGCGCCGTCGGAGAAGTTCGACGGGACGCTCCCGGGGGCCAGCCTGTAGGCCGAGGACTGCGGTTGGCTGATCCCGGCCGGGTAGGGGAACTGCGCGCCGGTGGCGGCGGGGGCCGAGGCGGGAAGGCCTAGCGCCATCGCCAGCGCCGCGACCGACGCGAGCAGCACGGCAAAGCGGCCCCACGACGGCTGCGCCGGCGGCCAACACGCCTCGAGAACCCGCGACGACGTTTTCACTCTCCTCTACCTTTTAGTGTATAGAGGCGAGAGCCGGTGCGCCAGGGTCTGGGGACAGCGTCGTCGTTAGACTGGCCCGCTCCCGGATGCGCGAAAAAGCTCCCGAAACCCGCGAAGAGAAGCTCGCCCAGCTTGACGACCTGCGCGAGGAGGCGATCCACGCCGGCTCGGCCGCGGCGGTCGAAAAGCAGCACGCCAAAGGTAAGTACACGGCCCGCGAGCGGGTCGAGAAATTGCTCGACCCGGGCTCCTTCCAGGAGCTCGACACCTTCGTTCGTCACCGCACCTCGGACTTCGACATGCAGAAGAACCGACCCTGGGGCGACGCGGTGGTCACCGGCCACGGGACGATCGACGGTCGGCGGGTGTGCGTGTTCAGCCAGGACTTCACCGTCTTCGGCGGCTCGCTGGGCGAGGTCATGGCCGAGAAGATGTGCAAGGTCATGGACCTGGCGGGCAAGATCGGCTGCCCGGTGATCGGGATCAACGATTCCGGCGGTGCACGGATCCAGGAGGGAGTCGTCTCGCTCGGCGCCTACGGCGATGTGTTCGTGCGCAACGTCAAGTGCAGCGGGGTGATTCCCCAGATCAGCCTGATCATGGGCCCTTGTGCCGGTGGAGCGGTCTATTCGCCGGCCATGACCGACTTCATCTTCATGGTCAAGGAGACCTCGCACATGTTCATCACCGGGCCCGACGTGGTCAAGACGGTGACCGGCGAGGAGCCGACGTTCGAGGAGCTCGGCGGGGCGATGAGCCACTCGACCAAGTCGGGCGTGGCTCACTTCGCGGCCGACGACGAGGACGCCTGCATCGAGGACACGCGCTTTCTGTTCTCGTTCCTACCGCAGAACAACCTCGAGATTCCGCCTCGCGTGATCCCGACCGACGACCCCTTGCGGATGGATCCCGAGCTGGACACGGTCGTCCCCGACAGCCCCAACAAGCCCTATGACATGCGCGAGGTCGTGCGTCGCATCGTCGATGACGGCGAGTTCTTCGAGGTCCACGAGCATTACGCCCGCAACATCGTCTGTGGCTTTTCGCGGCTCGACGGCTATTCGGTCGGCATCGTCGGCAACCAGCCCGCGCAGCTCGCCGGGGTGCTCGACATCGACTCCTCCTGCAAGGCCGCCCGGTTTGTGCGCACCTGCGACGCCTTCAACATCCCGATCGTGACCTTCTGCGACGTGCCTGGCTTCCTGCCCGGGACCGCCCAGGAGTGGGGCGGGATCATCCGCCACGGGGCCAAGCTGCTCTACGCCTACACCGAGGCCACGGTCCCCAAGATCACGATCATCACCCGCAAGGCCTACGGCGGCGCCTACGACGTCATGGCCTCCAAGCACATGCTGGCCGACTTCAACTTCGCCTGGCCCGGGGCCGAAGTCGCGGTCATGGGCCCCGAGGGCGCGGTCAACATCATCTACCGGCGGGACATCTCCGCTTCGCCGACTCCCGACACCCGCCGCCAGAAGCTCATTGACGACTACAAGGCGCATTTCGCCAACCCCTACGTGGCGGCCGAGCGGGGCTATATCGACGACGTGATCATTCCCCACGAGACGCGTCCCAAGATCATCACCGCGCTGCAGACGCTGCAGACCAAGCGCGAGCCGGGCCCCAAGCGCAAGCACGGCAACATCCCGCTCTAGGCCCTGCGTGAATCGCCGTCCCCAGCTCGAGCTCGTCGCGCTCGACGCCACGCCCGAGGAGGCGGCGGCCGTCGCCGCCGCGCTGGAGCGGTTCATGCGCGAGACCGCCCCGCCGTTGGCGGCGGCTGAGCCCCGACCCGATCCGTGGCAGCAGGCCGCCTTGCGGGAGGGGACCGCTCCCTGGGACCCATCTCCGGCGCCGGGGGATTGACCCCGCTGGGACCGCGGGCTCAAAATAGGCATATCCGGATCGTCTTTTGGTAAATTCGACGGGCGACGTACAAGCGCGCCCGCCTGCTACCGGAAGGATCTCGATGGAGCCCACATCGCTGGACACCCAGAAAGCCGCCCGCACGGGGACGCTTGAGAACCCCGAGGTGCTCGAGAACGTGCCCGGATACGTGATCCCGATTCTCGTTGACGAATTCGACGATTTCGACACCGAAGCCAAGCGCTTCCTCGACGGCCGCTCCGAGGAGACCGACTTCATCAAGTTCCGCCTCAAGCAGGGGGTCTACGGCCAGCGCCAGCCCGACGTCCAGATGATCCGGGTCAAGCTTCCGATGGGCGGGGTGACCCCAGACCAGCTCGACGCCTTCGCGGACGGGATCGACCGCTACGTGCCGCTGCGCAAGGGCCACATCACCACGCGCCAGAACATTCAGATGCACCACGTACCGCTCCCGGATGCCGCCGAGCTGATCCGCGAGCTGGGCGAGGCCGGCCTGTCCTCGCGGGAGGGGTGCGGCAACACGATGCGCAACGTGACCGGTGACCCGCGGGCGGGAACGCTCGAGGGCGAGCTGTTCGACATCACCCCGTACGCCGGCGCCTACGTGCGCTACTTCGTCCGCCATCCGACCACGCAGGCGATGCCCCGCAAGGTCAAGACCGCCTTCACGGCCACCGATGCCGACAACGCGATCACCCAGATCCACGACATGGCCTTCCTGCCCCGCGAGCGCGACGGCGTGCGCGGCGTTGAGGTCCGGGTCGGCGGGGGCACCTCGATTATGCCTCGGCTGGCGCCCACCCTGTATGAGTTCGTCGAGCTCGACAACGGTGACTACCTCAAGGTCACCGAGGCCTGCATGCGGATCTTCGACCGCCAGGACTTCCTGCGCGTCAACCGGGCTCGGGCCCGGATCAAGGTCCTGATCGACAAGATCGGGATCGATGCCTTCCGCGAGCTGGTGCAGGCGGAGCTCGAGGGCGACTGGGTGGCCGAGCGAGACTTTTCGCTCGATGGCATTCTCATGGAGCACGACGAGGAGCCCAACGCGCCCGGTCCCGGGCCCACCTACGCCAGCGCCAATGGCGACCAACGGGAGTTCGATCGTTTCCGGGACTCAAACGTCGCCCCGCAGCGCCAACCGGGGTTCAGCACCGTCGAGGTCAAGGTTCGCCGCGGCGACCTGAGCGTCGAGCAGTTGCACGGTCTGGCCGAGATCCTGCGCCGCTACACGGGCGGCTACGCGCGGACCACCGTCCACCAGAACCTGGTCCTGCGCTGGGTCCGCGACGAGTCGGTCTACGAGGTCTGGCGAGCCCTGCAGGCGCACGACCTGGGCGACGCGGGGGCCGACGAGATCTCCGACACGGTGAGCTGCCCCGGCACGGACTCGTGCAAGCTCGGGATCACCAGCTCGATGGGCCTCAACCAGGCCATCCAGGACCGGATCGCTGAGATGGACATCGTCGATCCGCTGACCCGCCGGATGCACATCAAGAACAGCGGTTGCCCCAACGGCTGCGGTCAGCACCACATCGCCGATATCGGCTTCTACGGCGCCTCGATCAAGGTCGGGGACCGGACGATTCCGGCCTACATCGCTCACGTTGGCGGGGTCTACGAGGGCGGCGAGGTTCGCTACGGGCAGCGCCTCAAGGCGCGGCTACCGGCCAAGCGCGTGCCCGAGGCCGTCGAGCGGTGGGTACGCTTCTACGAGGCGCAGCGCACCGACGGCGAGCTGTTCCGGACGTTCGTCGACCGCGTCGGCACGGCGGAGTTTGAGCAAAAGGTCAAGGACCTGACCCTCCCGATCGAGTTCAGCCTCGAAAACATGAACTACTTCATCGACTTCAACCGCGAGGCCCCGTTCGAGGTCCAGCGAGGCGAGGGGGAGTGCGCGGTATGACCGCCGCTTCCGATCTGGAGGCGGCCACCGCTCCCGAGATCGTCGCCTACGCCGTGGAGCGTTTTTCTCCCCGGCTGACCATGGCCTGCTCGTTTCAGAAGGAGGAGTCCGTCCTCTTTCACATGCTCAGCGGGGTGACCGGGGGGCGGGATCCGATTCGGGCCTTCACGATCGATACCGGCGTTCTGTTCCCCGAGACGCTGGCGACTCAGAAGCAGTTCGAGGAGCGCTTCGGGATTGAGCTCGAGGTGCTCGATGCCCGCAGTCCGGACGCGCCGTGGACGGCGGAGCACTGCTGCGGCGAGGCCAAGGTCGCCGCGCTGGAACTCGGGCTGAGCGACGTGGATGCCTGGGTCACCGGCCTGCGCCGCGAACAGGGCCCGACCCGAGCCGTGACCGCCAAGCTCGAGCGCGACGAGCGGCGAGGGATCTGGAAGGTCAGCCCTCTCGCCGACTGGAGCGAGAAGGATCTCTGGCGCTACATCGCCGAGCATGATCTGCCCTACCATCCGCTCCACGATCAGGGCTACGCCTCGATCGGCTGCGCTCCCTGCACCCAGCCCGGCGCCGGCCGGGAGGGCCGCTGGAGCGGCCAGGACAAGACCGAGTGCGGGATCCACGTCGTATGAACCCCTTCCACTACGAGCTCTCGCACCTCGAGACCCTCGAGGCCGAGTCGATTCACATCTTCCGCGAGGTGGCCGCGGAATTCGAGCGCCCCGTGCTGCTGTTCAGCGGTGGCAAGGACTCGATCATCCTCCTGCGCCTGGCCGAGAAAGCGTTTGCGCCCGGCAAGTTCCCGTTCCCGGTCATGCACGTGGACACCGGGCACAACTTCCCCGAGGTGATCGAATTTCGCGACCGCCTTGTCGCCTCGATCGGCGAACGCCTGATCGTGGCCAACGTGCAGGACTCGATCAACCAGGGCCGCGTCGCCGAGGAGATCGGCCCCCGGGCGTCGCGCAATCGCCTGCAGACCACCACCCTGCTGGACGCGATCGCGGAGCATGGCTTTGACGCCGCCTTCGGCGGGGCCCGCCGCGACGAGGAGCGGGCCCGGGCCAAGGAGCGCATGTTCTCCTTTCGTGACGACTTCGGCCAGTGGGACCCCAAGCGCCAGCGCCCCGAGCTGTGGTCGTTGTACAACGCCCGCATCCGCAAGGGCGAGCACGTGCGCGTGTTCCCGATCTCCAACTGGACCGAGCTCGACGTGTGGCAGTACATCGCCACCGAAGGGCTCGAAGTCCCGTCGATCTACTTCTCGCATCCTCGCCAGGTCTTCCGGCGCGACGGGATGCTCTACGCCCACAATGACTTCATCGAGCTGATCGACGGCGAAGAGCTCTTCGAGGAGTCCGTCCGCTACCGCACGGTTGGCGACATGACCTGCACCGGCGCTGTGCGCTCGACGGCCAACACGCTCGAGCAGGTGGTGGCCGAGATCGCCGCCACCCGCATCACCGAGCGCGGCGAGACCCGGGCTGATGACCGGGTCACCGAGGCCGCGATGGAAGACCGCAAGCGCGAGGGCTACTTCTGATGAGCGCCACCGCGCCCAGCAACGCCAACGGCTACGCGATCAGCCGCCGGACGGCAGAGCTCCTGCGGATCGCCACCGCCGGCTCGGTCGACGACGGAAAGTCGACGTTGATCGGCCGCCTCCTGCACGACTCCAAATCGATCCTCGAGGATCAGCTCGAGCACGTCCAGCAGAGCTCGGAGCGGCGGGGCGACGGCTATCTGAACCTGGCGCTGCTCACCGACGGCCTGCGCGCCGAGCGCGAGCAGGGCATCACGATCGACGTCGCCTACCGCTACTTCCAGACCCCGCGACGCAAGTTCATCATCGCCGACACCCCGGGCCATGAGCAGTACACGCGCAACATGGTCACCGGCGCCTCGACCGCCGAAATTTCGTTAGTCCTCGTCGATGCTCGCAAGGGCGTGACGGAGCAGACTCGCCGCCACGCCTTCATCGCCTCGCTGCTGCGCATCCCCCACATGGTCGTGTGCGTCAACAAGATGGACCTGGTCGGCTACGACGAGGAGGTCTTCTACGGCATTCTCGAAGAGATGACCGACTGGGCCGCCCGGCTTCAGATCCCCGACATGACCTTCATCCCCATCTCGGCTCTGCACGGGGACAACGTCGTCGATCGCTCCCACGCTATGCAGTGGTATGGGGGGGCGCCGCTGCTCTACCACCTCGAGCATGTGGTCATCGCCCCCGATCGGAACCTCAACGACGTGCGCTTCCCGGTCCAATGGGTCATCCGCCCGATGAGCGACGAGCACCACGACTACCGGGGCTATGCCGGCCAGGTCGCGGGTGGCGTCCTGCGCCCCGGCCACGAGGTCATGGTCCTGCCCGGCGGCCAGCGCAGCACGATCGCCGCGATTGACTCCTACTCGGGCGAGCTCGAGTCCGCGTTCCCGACTATGTCAGTGGCGGTGCGCCTGTCCGACCACCTGGACATCTCCCGCGGCGACATGATCGTCGATCCCGAGGACCAGCCGGTCAGCGCCCGGGAGCTCGAGGCGATCGTGTGCTGGATGGGCGAGCAGCCCCTGCAGCCGCGGGGCCGCTACACGATCAAGCACACCACCCGCTCGGCGCGCGCGATCGTCGAGCAGATCGAGCACCGGGTTGACATCAACACGCTCGAGCACGTCTCCGCCCAGCAGCTCGCTCTGAACGAGATCGGCCGGGTGCAGCTGCGCTGTAGCTCGCCGCTAGTCGTCGATCCGTACTCGCGCAATCGCACCACCGGCAGCTTCATCCTCATCGACGAGTCGACCAACGACACCGTCGGTGCGGGGATGGTGGTCAGCGCCAAGTCCTGACGCCCGGCCCGGCCTGAGCGCTCGCACCCGGGTAGAGTGCCGGGCCGCATGTTCTCGAAGGTCTTGATCGCCAACCGCGGCGAGATCGCGGTAAGAATCGTACGGGCTTGTGAGGAGCTCGGAATCGCGACGGTCGCGGTCTACTCCGAGCTCGATCGCGACGCTCTGCACGTCCAGCGCGCCGACGAGGCCTACCTGCTCGGCCCGGGCCCGGCCAGCGAGAGCTACCTGGTGATCGAGAAGCTGCTCGAAGTGATCGAGCAGTCCGGCGCGCAGGCCGTCCACCCCGGCTACGGCTTTCTGGCCGAGAACGCCGCCTTTGCCCAGGCGCTGGAGGACCACGGCACCGTGTTCATCGGGCCGCCGGCCTCCGCGATTGAGGCGATGGGCTCAAAGACCCGAGCTCGGGAGCTGATGGCCAAGGCCGGCGTGCCGATCGTGCCCGGGACGACCGAGCCCGTCGAGACGATCGACGACGCCCGCCAGGTGATCGCCGACACGGTCGGCTACCCGGTGGCGGTCAAGGCGGCCGGCGGCGGCGGAGGCAAGGGCTTTCGGGTGGCGCTGAGCGAGGACAAGCTTCAGGACGCCTTCGAAGGCGCGGCGCGCGAGGGAGAGAAGTTCTTCGGCGATGCCACCGTCTACCTTGAGCGCTACCTGCCCGACCCTCGTCACGTCGAGGTGCAGGTGCTGGCTGACTCGCACGGCACCGTCATCCACCTCGGGGAGCGCGACTGCTCGCTGCAGCGCCGCCATCAGAAGCTGATCGAGGAGTCTCCGGCCCCGGCCGTCGACGCCGAGCTCCGCGCCCGGATCGGCAAGATCGCCACCGAGGCCGCCGCCGCGGTCAAGTACACCGGCGCGGGCACGATCGAGGGTCTGCTCCAGGACGGCGAGTACTTCTTCTTGGAGATGAACACCCGGGTCCAGGTCGAGCACTGCGTGACCGAGATGGTGACCGGGATCGACATCGTCAAGGAGGGCATCCGGGTCGCCGCCGGGGAGCCGCTGTCGATCGCCCAGGACGACGTGCAGTTGCGTGGTCACGCGATCGAGTGCCGGATCAACGCCGAGGACGCGAGCAAGAACTTCGCCCCCGCCCCGGGCGCCATCGGCGCCTACCGGGAGCCGACCGGCCCCGGCGTCCGGGTGGACTCCGGAGTCGGCCCGGGGTCTGAGATCAGCCCCATGTACGACCCGATGGTGGCCAAGCTGATCGTCTGGGACGTCGACCGTGAGCAGGCCACGGCCCGGATGCTGAGGGCCCTGAACGAATACGAGATCGAGGGCCTCAAGACCCTGATCCCGTTCCACCAGGCCATCCTCCAGACCCGGCAGTGGGCCGACGCCGAGACGTGCCGGGACCTGATCGAGGACCGCGCGTGGCTCAAAGAGCTCGCCTTCCCCAGCGCGGTGCCGGTCGACTCCGAGGACGATGAGGAAGCCAAGGTGCAGCAGAGCTACACCGTCGAGGTCTCGGGCAAGCGCTTCGAGGTCACCGTGATCGGTCCCCCGCCGGCGGCGGGCGCGGCCGTCAACGGGGCCCGCAAGCCGCCCCGGCGCTCCGAGCGCGCCGCCGGCGGTGGTGGGGGGGGCGGCGACACGCTGGCCTCGCCGATTCAGGGCACGGTGCTCAAGGTTGCGGTCGAGGCCGGCGCCGACGTCGAGGAGGGCGCCCTGGTGGCCGTGGTCGAGGCCATGAAGATGGAGAACGAGATCACCGCCCATAAGGCGGGCAAGGTCACCGAGCTTCCGATTACGGTCGGCGGTTCGGTCGCCACCGGGGACACGATCGCCGTCATCAGCTCCGCCGACGAGTAGCCGCTCAGTCGGGGGCCAGGATGCCGCGCGCCACCAGCATGGCCAGCACGTCGTGTGAGGACTGGCGCACCGACCGGACGGTGGTGGGCAGCTGGAGATCGGGCGTCTCGGGCGGCTCGTAGGCCGAGTCGATGCCCGTGAAGTTGCGCAGCTCGCCTCGGCGCGCCTTGCGGTACAGACCCTTGGGGTCGCGTTGCTCCGCGACCTCGAGGGGGGTATCGACGTAGACCTCGAAGAAGCGCCCGGGCTTGAACAGGCTCCGGGCCATCTCCCGCTCGCTGCGAAACGGCGAGATGAAGGAGACGATCACGATCAGCCCGGCGTCGACCATCAGCTTGGCCACTTCGCCGACGCGCCGGATGTTCTCCACCCGGTCGGCGTCGGTGAAGCCGAGATCCCGGTTGAGCCCGTGGCGGACGTTGTCGCCGTCGAGCAGGTAGGTGTGCCGGCCGCGGGCCTGCAGATCGGTTTCCACCTGGTTGGCGATCGTCGACTTGCCGGCCCCCGAGAGCCCGGTCAGCCACAGCACGCAGGGGGTCTGCCCGAGCCGGGCGGCGCGGCTGGCGCCGTCCACCGAGACCGACTGCCAGCGCAGGTTCTGGGCCCGGCGCAGAGCGAACCGAACCAGACCCAGGCCGGCTGGCTCGTCGCTGAGCGGATCGACGAGGATGAAGGCGCCGTGTCCGCCCCGAGCTCGGTAGGGCGCGGCGGCGATCGGCCCGCCGAGTTCGAGGTCACAGTCGCCGATCTGCCCGCCCTCCAGCCGGGTGGCCGGGACCGGCTCGAGCGTGTCCAGGTCGAGACGGTGCTTGATCGGAGCCACCGTGGCGGTGACCTCCTCGGTCTCGGTGCGCAGGGTGTAGGTCCGCCCGCGCAGCAGTGGACTCGGGTGCGTCCAGATGATCGTGGCCCGGACCTGGTCGGTTTCGGGCAGCTCGGGCGCCCCGACCACCGAGCTGGTTCGTGGGGCGCCGGCCAGCCCGTCCAGGAACTCGGGCAGGGGCAGACCTCCGAACCAGCCCTCGCGAGCTGTGACCGGGAAACAGGTGACCGGGCCGAGCCCGACCCGCCGCGCGAGCTGGGCGCATTCGCGCGCCACCGTGTGATAGCGCTCCTCGTCGGCCTGGGCGACCGGCGGCTCGACGATCGCAAACGCCGCCGCTCCGACCCCGAGCAGGCTCATCAGATACGCCTCGCGGCGCGTGGCAGTGACCGGACCGAAGCGGGCGTCGACCACGATCACGGAGACATCGGGACGGAGGGCTCCGGTGGCGATCGCGCGCAGGCTGGTGTCGGGGTCCTCGGGGCCGGTCACGATCACTTCGCGGCCTGGGCCGGTCACGATCACCTCGCGGCCTGAGCGCAGCCGTTGCATCACCTCGGGTCGGGCCACCCCGGTGGCGTCGCGCACCAGCAGCTGCAGCGGTTGCCCGGCGTTCATCGGCCGCTGGTTATCAGCTCGAGGTTGGACGTGTGGATTGCGCCCTGGACGGAGTCTGACCGTGATTGCGGGGGCACGGCCTGCGCGGGGTCGGTGAGGAGCTGGTCCACGTAGCCGGCGTCCTCCTCGAGCACGGCGAGGGCCCGCTCCCGCGACTGCGGGGCCCCGTGTCCGGGCACGACCCAGTCCGCCTGCGCCACCAGCGGCGCCAGGGCCTGCAGCGTGGCCTGATAAGCGCTTGGGCTCCCGCCCGGGCTGAGCATCGGGATCTCCACCGGTGAGAGGTAGTCACCACAGACGAGGATGCGCAGCCACGGCAGCCAGAAGGCGGTGCCGTCGGCCGTGTGTCCGTCGGCTGAGAAGAGCTCAACCTCGTGGGCGGGGCCAAGCTCGAGCTTGCCCGGCAGCGGCAGCGCCTGGAGGCTCCCCAGGGCGAGCGGGGCGGGGCGCTGCACGTAGTGTTGGCGGTCGAAGTCGCGCAGCTTGCGCTGGGCCGCACCGGGGTCGGCGGCGAGCCGCTGGGCGGTGGACTCGCCGCACCCCAGCGAGGCCTCCGGAAAGGCCAGGCGGCCCAGGAGGTGATCCCAGTCGCCGTGGGTGGCCAGGAGACCCGAGGCTGGGAATCCGGCCTGCTCGAGCACCTCGGGGAGGGCTCTGAGCTCCTCGGGGTAGACCGGCGAGTCGATCAGGAAGCCCTCCTCCCCGGCCCGGACCGCGGTACACGTGGTCTGCCAGACGTCGGATACGAACACCAGCACATCGGAGTGCAGCGCACTGGCCCGCATCAGTCTCTCGGCCCGCTTCGCTCGCGCCCCCGCGGCCGGCGGCCGCGCACAATCAGCTGGCGCCGATCAGCTTCGCGGCTTCCCGGAGATTTGTCACCTCGGCATCGGGCTTCTTCTGGCCCGGCTCGAGCTGCTGCTTGGTGCGGTTGACCCAGATCACCGGGACCTTCTTCTTCAGGCACGGCTCGACGTCGTGGTAGTAGCTGGCGGCAATGTGTACCCAACCCTTCTTGGTGCCGATCCGCCGCTCGCACTCGGTGAAGTGCGAGGGATCGGGCTTGTAGGAGCGCACCTGTTGGGCGGTGACGACGAGATCGAAATCGAGCGGGATGTGGCGCCGGGTCTGGCCCAAGAGCTTGTCGTCGATGTTCGAGACCAGCCCGATCTTGTGCTTCTTGGCCACCTTGGTCAGGACCGAACTGGTCTCCTTGAACGGCTTCCAGCGCTGCACGGAGTCGGGCAGGAAGCCCGAGCGCGAAGGCTCCAGCGGCCAGCCCAGCTGCTTGGCGATCTGGATTGCCGTGCGGCGCAGGACCTCGGCGTAGAGCTCATAGGAGCCGGACTGGATCTGCTGCTGGACCTCGTGGAAGAGCGGGATCAGCTCGTCGCGCTCGAGCGTGAAGCCGTCGCGCGCGGCCTCTTTGTGGAAGGCGTCAAAGGCGCCGGTGTCCCAGTCGATCAGGGTGCCGTAGACGTCGAAGGTGACAAAGGAGACGTTCTTGGGAATCGCCATAGCCGGCTGATAATGCCACGGCTTGCGCGCCACCTGCGTCGTGGTCGCTCACAAGCCGTCGCCGACCCCGAATTCAATACAGTGAGCGGCAGGGCCATGGATCTGCTCGAATATCAGGGAAAGCAGTTGTTTGCGCGCCACGGCGTGCCGGTCCCGGATGGACGCCCAGCCCGCAGCGTCGATGAAGCGGTGGCCGCCGCCGACGAGATCGGCTACCCCTGCGTGGTCAAGGCCCAGGTCCAGATCGGCGGCCGCGGCAAGCTCGGCGGCATCAAGGTATGCGCCGACCGAGCCGAGGCGCAGGCCAACGCCCAGGCGATCCTCGGGATGGATATCCGCGGTCTCACGGTCCACGAGGTCTGGGTCGAGGGTGCGTCCGAGATCGCCTCCGAGTACTACGCCTCGGTCGTCCTTGACCGCTCGGCCAAGGCGCCGCTGGTCATGCTCTCGACCAAGGGCGGGATGGACATCGAGCAGGTCGCCAACGAGGACCCCGACGCGATCGCCCACCTGCACGTCGACCCACTGCTCGGGTTCCAGGACTTTCACGGCCGCCGCCTCGCCTTCGAGGCCGGGGTCGACGCCGACGTGGTCCGCCCGGTGGGGGCGATGCTGGCCAAGCTCTATGAGGTGTTCGTGTCTGAGGAGGCGACACTGGTCGAGGTCAACCCGCTGATCGTCACCCCGGCCGGCCTCGCGGAGCACGGCGGACGCGAGGTCAAGGCGCTGGACGCCAAGGTGACCCTGGACGGCAACGCCCTCTACCGCCATCCGGAGAACGCCGCCCTGCGCGACCCCTCGGGGGAGGATCCCCAGGAGCAGATGGCCAAGGAACGTGGCCTGACCTACGTCAAGCTCGACGGCGACATCGGCATCCTCGCCAACGGCGCCGGACTCTCGATGTCCACGCTGGACGTGGTCGCCGAGGCCGGGGGCACCCCCGCGAACTTTCTCGACGCCGGCGGCGGCTCCCGCGCCGATGCGATCACCAGCGCGGTCGAGGTCATCCTCTCTGACCCCAAGGTCAAGGCCGTGCTGTTCAACATTTTCGGTGGCATCACCCGCTGCGACGAGGTGGCCAAGGGCCTGATCGAGGCGTTTAGGCAGATCGATCCCCAGGTGCCCTTTGTCGTCCGCCTCGACGGCACCAACGGCGACGAGGGTCGGGCCCTGCTTGGCGAGGCGAACCTAGCCGGCGTTTACACCGAGGCGACCATGGACGGCGCGGCCGCCAGGGTCGTCGAGCTGGCGAGCGCCGGCGCCGCCGCGGCCAACGGCGGAGGCCGCAGCGGATGAGCATCCTGGTCGGCACCGAAACCCGTCTGTGCACCTCGGGCATCACCGGCCGGGAGGGCACCTTCCACACCCTTCGCAACCGTGACTACGGCACCCAGGTCGTCGGGGGCGTCACGCCGGGCAAGGGTGGTCAGGACGTGGGCGGCCTGCCCGTCTTCAACACCTTCCACGCGGCGGTCGAGCAGGCGGGTGCCAACACGGCGATGATCTTCGTGCCGCCCCGGTTCGCCGCCGATTCGATCCTCGAAGCCGAAGACGCCGGGATCGAGCTGATCATCTGCATCACCGAGGGCATCCCCGCCCACGACGAGCTGCGGGTCTACAACACCTTGAAGAAGAACGGACGCGCCCGGCTGGTCGGCCCCAACTGCCCGGGCATCCTCTCGCCCGGCAAGGCCAGCGTCGGGATCATCCCGGCCCAGTTCTTCCGGGAGGGTAACGTCGGCGTGGTCTCGCGCTCGGGCACCCTCACCTACCAGATCGGCGACGTGCTGGCCAAGAGCGGCTTCGGCAACTCGTCGATCGTCGGCATCGGTGGCGACCCGGTACCGGGCACCGATTTCATCGACGTGATCGGGATGTTCCAGGAGGATCCGGAGACCGAGCTGATCGTGATGTGTGGCGAAATCGGCGGCGACGCCGAGGAGCAGGCGGCCGAGTTCATCGCCGCCCACGTGACCAAGCCGACAGTGGCCTACATCGCCGGCTTCACCGCCCCGCCGGGCAAGACCATGGGTCACGCCGGGGCGATCGTGTCGGGCTCGCACGGGACTGCGGCGGCCAAGGCGCAGGCGCTCGAGAGCCAGGGCGTGCGCGTGGGGCGCACCCCGACGCAGGTGGCCGAGCTGGCTGTCTCGCTGCTCGGCTCCGCCGCCTGACCCCTTCGCCGTCCGGCTCACCGACGTGCGGTATCTGGGTACCGCATAGCAGGCCTCAGTTCCATCACGTCGCCGCCGGGCCGCGGAGTAGGCTCGGCGAACCGATGTCCGAGCCGCCGCCCCAGATCTCGATTCTCGACGCCCGCCTGGCCGAGATCGACCAGCGTCTGCGCACGATCCAGACCGGGCTGGTGACCGAGCCGCCGCCGCCCACCGCGACCGACACCGGCCCCGAGCTGCCCGCGCGCGTCGAGGTGCCCGAGCCGGCCTCATCGGGCGCCGGTCTGCGCGCCGTGCCCCTCCCCGCGGCCGATCAGTCGCTCGCCGAGGCCGTGGCCCAGCTCCGCGCGCTGGCCGTCGCCCACGAGCAGCTCCTGAGCTCGACGCGTGGCCTGTTGTCGGACTACGAGCGCGCCCTGACCGAGGCTCGGAGCGCCCCCGCCGGTGCTGGCGCCGGTGAAGAGGCCCGCTCGCTCACTGTGGGTGCGGGCCCGTTTGCCGGCACCGAGGCCGTCCGCGGCTTCGAACGGACGTTGGCGGCCCTTCCGGGAGTGAGGGGGGTGGAGCTGCGTGGCTACGAGGGGGGCAACCGCGCGATCGTCGACGTGCACCTCGCGCCCCCGACCTCGTAGTCTTTTGGTCGTGGCCGACACGATCTCCTTCGCCCGCGGCGCCCCGTCCCTCGACATCGTCGACGTCGAGGGTCTGAAGGCCGCCGCCGCCACGGCCTTCGCCTCTGACCCGGCGGGCATGACCGCCTACGGGACCGCGGTCGGCTACCTGCCGTTGCGGGCCTGGATCGCGGCGCGGCACGAGGTGGAGCCCAGCCAGGTCCTGGTCACCAATGGCTCGATGCAGGCCGACGCCTTCCTGTTCGAGCTCCTGGTGCAGCCGGGCGATGCGGTCGTGGTCGAGCGCCCCACCTACGACCGCACCCTGCTCTCGCTGCGCACCCGCGGCGCGGATGTGCGCATGGTCGAGCTCGAGCCCGACGGGATCGATACCGCCGCCGTGGCCCGTCTGCTCGCCACCGGGACGCGGCCCAAGCTCGCCCACATCATTCCCAACTTCCAGAACCCGGCCGGCTACACGCTCTCGGCTCCCAAACGCGAGCAACTGCTCGAGCTGGCCCGCGAGCACGAGTTCACGATCTTCGAGGACGATCCCTACGTCTCCCTGCGCTTCGAGGGTCAATCGCTGCCGACCATGCTCTCGATGGACCCCGAACGGATCGTCTACGCCTCGTCGTTCTCAAAAACCGTGTGCCCGGGCATCCGGGTCGGCTACCTGGTCGGCTCCGAGCCGCTGATCGCCCGCATCGCCAAGCTGGCCACCAACACGTATATCTCGCCGAGCATGGTCTCGCAGGCGATCGTCAACGAGTTCTGCCGCTCGGGGGCCGTCGAGCGCTCGGTGCAGACGGTTCGCGCGGCGCTGCGCGAGCGCGCACAGACGCTCTGCGATGCTCTCACCGAGCAGCTCCCCGACGCTCAGTTCGTCGCCCCCGAGGGGGGCTACTTCCTGTGGGTCGACCTGCCCCGGGGAACCGACGTGGCGGCGCTGCAGCAGGCCGCCGCGCAGAGGGGCGTGCAGTTCGTCAAGGGCACCGAGTTCCTGCTCGAGGGCGGCGAATCGTCGCTGCGCCTGGCCTACTCGGGGGTCACGCCGGCCCAGATCACGGACGGGATCGGGCGCCTCGCCGAAGCCTACGGGGAGATCGGCTCCCGGGCCCATGCGGTCTGACGAGGTCCGCGCTCTGGGGAATCTGGCCGGTGACGCACCCGCCGGCATCGCCAGCCAGGCTCGTGACGTGCACGCCAGCGTCGCTGGGCGCGTGTTCGGTCTGCTCGGACCGGCCGCCAGCGCAACCCGCGTGATCCATGACCAGGTCACCGATCGTGCCTACAGCGGTGCCCGGGCGCTGACCGGGGCTGTGGTCTCGGGCCCCGCTTACGCCTACGGGCTGACCCGCCGCGACGACGCCCCGGCGCTCGAGGCCAACCGCCGCGCGCGCCTCGCCTTGGGTGCGCTCAACGGCGCCTGCGGGGACATGCTTGAGCGCACCGGCAACCCCCTGGCCGTGCCGATGACCGTCCGGCACCACGGCCGGCCTCTGGCTTTGGATCGGGGCTCGCTCGCTGGCGCGATCGCGCAGCCCGCGCCCGTATCGCGATCTTCCTACACGGCCTGGGCAAGACCGAGGACGCGTGGCGGTTGCACGCCGGGCGCCACCAGCCCTACGGCGAGCGCCTCGAGGCCGAGCTCGCCTACACCTCGCTCTACGTCCGCTACAACAGTGGCCGGCACATCTCCCACAGCGGCCGCCGTCTGGCCGAGTGCCTGGACGAGCTGACGGCGGCCTGGCCGGTCCCGGTCACCGAGATCGCCCTGGTTGGACATTCGATGGGCGGGCTGGTCGCCCGCGCCGCCTGTCACTACGGTGCCGGCCAGGACTGGGTCCCGAAGGTTCGCGACGTCGTCATGCTCGGCACGCCCCATCGTGGAGCGCCGCTGGAGCTGGCCGCCAACGCGGCCACGGCCGCGATCTCGCTGCTGCCCGAGATGCGTGCCTTCGCCGGTCCTCTGCGCGCCCGCAGCGCCGGCGTAAAGGACCTCGGCTACGGCTACGTGGTCGACGAGGACTGGGACGTGCACGCCCCGGACCGCTTCTGGACCAATACCGGCACCGACATTCCCTTCCTGGAGAGTGCCGATCACTACTTCGTCTCCGCGACCGTGACCCGGGACGCCGAGGCGCCGCTGGGCCGCATGTTCGGAGATCTGCTCGTCCGGCGCTCGAGTGCCTGGTCGCACGGGGGCCGGGGCGAGCGGATGCGCTTCCCGCTGGACCGCTACCGCCACCTGGGCGGGGCGACTCATTTCGATCTGCTCAATCACCCCGCCGTCTATGGGCTGATCGAGGGCTGGCTGACCAGGGGCCGCCCCGCGCTCCCGGCCCCGGCCTGAACGACTCGTACCCGGCGCGACGTACCGGGCCGCACCCCCCCGCCCCACTGGCTGGCTAGCGTCCGTAGCGCTCGCGGCCGAGCACGAGCTGCTCGGGCAGCGCGGTGCGCGGCGGCGGTGACGGGCTGGCCAGGACCGAGACCGTCTCGGCCACGCTGACGGTCAGCGTCGGGCTGACCGAGTCGCTGAGCACCTGCACCTGTTCGCCGTCGTGGACTGCAACCGTGCCGGTCATCCCGGGCTCGACGCCGGCGTCCTTGAGGTAGTGCAGCAGGTCCTCGGCCTCGTTCTCGAAGCGCAGGATCGTCACCTGGGCCCCGACCTCGCAGTCGGCCAGCGGAACGCCGTCGATCCGCTGCCCGACTCGGATCGGATGGCCGTGGGGACAGGTCTTGGCATCCCCGACCGAAGCCCGCACGTAGGCCTCAAAGCGCGGCGTCATCGCGTGCTCGAGCTTCTCGGCCTCCTCGTGGACATCGTCCCAGGGCACGCCCACGACATCGGTCAAAAAGCGCTCGATCATCCGGTGGCGGCTGACGATCCGCTCGGCGTGCTCGCGACCCTCGGGGCTGAACTCGATCGCCCGCCCGGCGGTGCGGGTGATGTAGCCGTCGCGCTCCAGCCGTCCCACCATCTCGTGCACCGTGGGAGCCGAGAGCTGCATCGCCCGCGCCAGGTTGGCGCCGGTCATCGGCAACCCGGCCTCAAACAGCCAGAACAGCGACTCGAGGTACTCCTCTTCGGCGACGGTGGCGTGCTCGGCGGCCATGGAGCGATCGTAGCGACGGGTAGGATCGTCGGTGCGTGAACCTGGCCCTCAAACCCCCCGTCGAACCCCAGCTCGCGCGCTCGGGCAAGGAGCTCCCACTCGGTGAGCAGTGGAGCTATGAGCCCAAGTTCGACGGCTTCCGGGCCCTGGTCTTCGTCGATGGCGACCAGCTCGTGATCCAGTCGCGCGGCGCCAAGCCGCTGGGGCGCTACTTCCCTGAGCTCACCTTTCCGCCCGGCCGGTACGTGATCGATGGGGAGATCGTGATCGACTTGGACTCGGCCGCCGGCGTACAGGACTTCGGCGCACTGCAGCAGCGCATCCACCCGGCGGTTTCGCGGATCGCGATGCTGGCGCAGCAGACCCCGGCCCACTACGTGGCCTTCGACCTCCTCGTCCTCGACGATGCCACGCTCCTCGACCGCTCCTTCGCCGAGCGGCGCGCACTCTTGGAGGAGTTCAGCGGCAACGGGATCGGGCTCACACCGCTGACCCGCGAGCCCGTCGAGACCGAACCCTGGTTTGCCCACGGCGAGGGGGTGGTGGCCAAGGATCTGGGCGCGCCCTACCGCCCTGGTAAGCGGGCCGGGATGGTCAAGGTCAAGCGCGTGCGGACGATCGACGCGGTGGTCGTCGGCTATCGGCCGGGCAAGGAGCCCAACACCGTCGGTTCGCTGATCCTCGGACTGTATGACTCCGAGGGCGAGCTGCACGTGGTCGGCCACTCTTCGGGACTCCGTGCGGCCGAGAAGCGGGCCCTGGTCAAGACGCTCGAGCCCTACGAGACCGGCGAGCGCGGCCACGGTGACGCCAGCCGCTGGAAGAGCGAGAAGGACCTCGAGTGGATCTCATTGCGCCCCGAGCTCGTGGTCGAAGTGACCTTTGACCACGCCAGCGGCGGACGCATCCGCCACGGGACCAAGATCCTGCGCTGGCGCGAGGACAAGCCTCCGCGCGAGTGCCACATCGGGCAGATGCAGAGCTGAGG
>JBPCIY010000050.1:0-36404 GCA_051005855.1 Solirubrobacteraceae bacterium
GCGCTGGCCACCGACAGCGTCGGCTCCAAGGTGATCGTCGCCGAGCAGACACAGCGCTTCGAAACGATCGGGATCGACTGCGTGGCGATGAACGTCAACGACCTGATCTGCGTGGGCGCCGAGCCGCTGGCGCTGCTGGACTACATCGCCGTCGAGCGCGCCGACCCCGAGCTCCTCACCGAGCTGGCCGTCGGGCTGCGCGCCGGCGCTGAGGCCGCCGGGGTCGAGATCCCTGGAGGGGAAGTGTGCCAGCTGCCCGAGGTGATCCGAGGCCACCCGTCACCCTCCGGGTTCGATCTCGTCGGCTCGGCGTTCGGGACGGTGGGGCTGGACGCGATCGTCGACGGGCGCGCCTGCGCCCCCGGCGATGCGCTGATCGGTCTGCCCAGTTCAGGCGTGCACTCCAACGGTCTCACGCTGGCCCGCCGCGTGCTGCTCGACCAGGCGGCCCTGACCCTCGGCTCCAGGCCGACCGAACTGAACGGGGCCACCGTCGCCGACGTCCTGCTGGAGCCGACGGTCATCTATGTCCGTGGCGTGCTCCAGCTGCTGCGCTCAGACATCCAGGTCCACGGGCTGGCCCACATCACCGGCGGCGGTGTGCTCAACCTGCTGCGCCTGGGCAACGGAGCCGCCGATCCGGTCGGATTCGAGATCACGAATCCGCTTGCGGTCCCGCCCGTGTTCGAGCTGATCGCGGGTCTCGGGGAGGTGCCAGCGGCCGAGATGTGGGAGGTCTTCAACATGGGCTGCGGCCTGTGCGCCGTCGTTGCCGAGCCCGACGCCGAGCGGGCCGTGGATCTGCTGGGAGCACACCATCCGGGAACAGCGGTGATCGGAGCCGTCGACGATCGCGGGCGGGTGGCACTGCCCGGACTCGGGATCGAAGGTGATGTGCGTGGCCTGGCGCCTGCGTAGGGGGTCGCCCCGGCGCGGGAGGTCGCGCCACCGTCGTGGAATTGGCTGAGGGTGGGGGCTAGGCGGGGCGGAACAGTTGCTCGGTGGCGCAAAATAGGAGCCTTGGGATGAGCACGCTGCTCGGCACCAGTCTGAACGGACGCTACCGCCTGGAGGCGCGCATCGGCTCGGGCGGCATGTCCACGGTGTACCGGGCGTTCGACGAGATCCTCGAGCGCCAGGTCGCGGTCAAGCTGATGAACCGCGAGATCGCCTCGGAATCCGATCAGCTGGAGCGGTTCCGCCGCGAGGCCCGGGCGGTGGCGCAGCTCTCGCACCCCCACATCGTCGGCGTGATCGACGCCGGCGAGGACGACAGCCGGCCCTACATCGTGCTCGAGTACGTCGAGGGCGAAACGCTCAAGGACCGGATCCGGCGGCTGGGCCGGCTGCCGATCGCCGAGGCAGTGGCGTACGCGATCGAGATCGCGCGGGCGCTCGGCGCCGCGCATTCGCGCCACATCGTCCACCGCGACGTCAAGCCCCAGAACGTCCTCATCGACGAGGAGGGCTCGGCCAAGGTGACCGACTTCGGGATCGCTCGGACGCTCGAGGAGGACGGGCTCACGGCCGACGGACGGGTGCTGGGCACGACCGACTACGTCTCCCCCGAGCAGGCCCTCGGTCAGCACGTCAGCGGCCAGTCCGACCCCTACTCGCTCGGCGTCGTGCTCTACGAGATGCTCACCGGCGAGGTCCCGTTCAAGGGCGAAAATCAGGTCGCGGTGGCGATGAAGCACGTCCGCGACGAGCTACCCGACGTCCAGCTAAAGCGGCCCGAGGTGTCGGCGGCGCTGGCCGCCGTGGTCGAGACGGCCACGGCCAAGCACGAGGACGACCGCTACGCCGACGACGCGGAAATGATCGCCGACCTCGAGGACGCGTTGGCCATCGAAACCGCTCGCACCGGCTCGGCCACCGGTGAGGTGACCACCGTTTTGCGCACGCTGCCCTTCCGCGCCTCGCGCCGCGTCCCCTACCGGCTGCGCCACCCCAGCTCGGTGCTGATCCTGATGATGGTGGTGATCCTGGGCGCAGTCGCGGCGCTGGTCTTCCTGGTTGGGCGCGCCCACCACGGGACCGGCAACCTCCCCCAAGCTGCCCCGCCGGCCAGCCACGGTCAGGTGAACCTGTGCACCACCTGCGCCCACGATTACAACCCCGACGCGATCAGTGGGCCCAAGAGCCAGCATCCGGGCGAGGTCGGGCTGGCCATCGACAACAACGTCAACACGGCCTGGGCGACAGAGACCTACTTCAACGGACTGCAGAGCAAGCCCGGGGTCGGGCTCTACGTCTCCGCCTCGCCCGGCGTCGCCGCGCGGGCGATGGTGATCGACACCGCGACGCCCGGTTTTGAAGTCCAGATCTACGGTCGACGCACCCCTCCCAACCCGAACACCTTCGACGTCGGCCCCTCCGGCTGGGTCCGCGTCGGGGGCGCCCTGTCCGTCCACGCCACCCAGACCCTGCGTCTGCACCCGGCCGGCGTCAGGTACCGCTACTACCTGGTCTGGATCACCAACCTGGGCTCACACACCCAGGCCGCTCTCAACGAGGTTGCCCTCTACTACTGACCGGCGGTCGCGGTCGCGCCGCGCGCCAGGCCAGCTTGAATGGGACCGGGGGGTTGTCCAAGCCCGAGCGGATCTACCGTGACGAGCGGGTCGGTTTGCCCGGGAGCTTGCCGTACTGTGTCCATCTGTCGGGCACCGCGTGACAAGCCCCCGGCAACCGCCCCGGGGCTTGTCGTATGAGGTCCGGGAGAGGGCGAGGTTCTGCGGCGGTGTTCGGTGCCGTCACCACTCAGTAGCGGTGGGCGCGCTCGGCGGCGTGGCGCTCGACGGCCAGCTTGACCAGCCGGTCCAGCAGCTCCGGATATGGGATTCCGCTGGCCGCGAACAGTGAACCGAAGACGCTGGTCTCGGTGAACCCCGGCATCGTGTTGAGCTCGTTGATCAGCACGGTCTCGCCGACCACGAAGAAGTCGACCCGGGCCAGCCCGGCGCAGCCGGAGCGCACGAAGGCCTCGACGGCGAGCGCACGCACCCGCTCTGACACTTCGGGCGGGATCCGGGCCGGGACCACGAGCTCCATCTGACCGGGCGAGTACTTGGCCCGATAGTCATACCAGCCGTGCTCGCCGGCGGCGAGCAGGATCTCGCCGGGCTCAGAGGCGATCGGGTCCTCGTTGCCGATCACCGAGCACTCGATCTCACGACCGCCGGCCGCGGCTTCGACGATCGCGAGCGAATCATGCTCAAAAGCGGTGTCAAGCGCCGCGGACAGCTCCTCGGGCCGGGCGACGCGGACGATTCCCACCGAGGACCCGAGCCGGGCCGGCTTGACGAAGACGGGGAGACCGAGCGGGGCGAGGGCTCGCGCGACCGCGGCCCGGTCGGTGCGGTGATCGGTCTCGCGCACCGCCCGATAGTCGACCTGGGGCAGTCCGGCCTGCGCCATCAGCTCCTTGAACACGACCTTGTGCATGCACGCCGCGGAGGCCAGGACGCCGGCCCCGACGTAGGGGACATCGAGACATTCGAGCAGGCCCTGGACGGTGCCATCCTCGCCGAAGGGGCCATGCAGGACGGGGAACACGACATCATGGCCGGGAAGGCCGGCGCCGGGCGCCAGCGCCAGCGCCGCGCCGTCCTGGCGCCACACCCCGTCGCGCCCGACGTCGATCGTGGCCACCGCGTAGCCGGCGACGCGTAGACCCTCGACCACCGATGCGGCCGAAGCCAGCGAGACATTGTGCTCAGAGGAGCGCCCGCCGCCCAGGACGGCGACCGCGCCCGACGGGCCAGTCACCTACGGAGCCCCGCCATTGGCCGGCGTCGTGCTGCTCTTGGTGGTGGAGGAGCCGGGGGTGGTCGTGCTGCTGCTGGGCGTCGTGGTCGAGTTGGTTGGGGTGAACTTGCCGATCACGATCACCACCGCGCTGTTCTTCTTAGCCGCGGCGCCGGCGCGCGGGGTCTGGCTGAGGACGATGTTGTCCTGGGCCTGATTGGTGACGGTCTTGGTCTGGCGGGTGACCGTGAAGCCGGCGGCGGTGAGCGCGGCCGTGGCGGCAGCCGGGGTGTCACCGAGCACCGAGGGAACCGCGGTGGTGGGCGGGGCGGTGGCGACGACGATCGAGACCGTGGAGCCGGGGGTGGCGGTGCTGCCGCCGGCCGGGTTCTGGCTGATCACGTCGCCGGGCTTGACGCTGGACGAGGTCTGGGTGGAGGTGGCGACCTTAAAGCCGGCGTTGCTGAGGTCAGTTGAGGCGCGGGCCGAGCTTTCGCCCCTGACGTCAGGGATCTGCTGGGCCGGCTTGCCGCTGGAGATGAACAACGTCACGTGCGTGGCGGGGGCCACGGCGGTGCCCGCAGCCGGGTCGGTGCCGGTGGCCTGGCCGGGGGGGTAGGACTGCGAGGCGCGGGATACCGAGTCGACCTTCAGCCCGGAGCCCTCGAGCAACCGCGTGGCCGCGGCCTTGCTCTGGCCCAGCACCGATGGGATCGCCTTGGTGCCCGGTCCCTGGGAGACGGTCAGGGTCACCGTCGAGCCCTTGTCGGCCTTGACGCCGCCGGTCGGCGACTCCCCGATCACCGTGCCCGAGGCCCGAGGGCTGGGGACGTTGAGGACCGAGACCTGAAAGCCCGCGTCTTGGACGATCGTGCGCGCTGTGTTGAGCTGATCGCCCGTCACCACCGGCACGACCTGCTGCTTGGGCCGGGTGAGCAGGTAGGCGCCCACCGCCGCACCGGCGACCAACAGCAGCACGAGGACGGCGATCAACCAGGGCAGCCAGCGCCGGCGCTCAGCCACCGGCTCTTCGCTGAAGTCCCCATTCGTGCTCGGTTCGGGATAGGGGAACGGCTCGGGGATCACCAGCGGCGCAATCGCGGCCATGCTGGCCGTGTGGTGACCCTGACCGCCGAGCAGCGTCGCCCGCACGCTCTCGAGCGCCGCGATCAACTGGTCGGCGTCGGCGGGACGGTCGCCGGGGTTCTTGTTGAGCACCCAGAGCACCACCTGCTCGAGCTCGGCCGGGATCGCGGGGTTGGTCTGGCGCGGCGGCGTCGGGGCCTCCGAGACGTGCTTGAGGGCGATCGTGACCGCGGCGTCGGCGTCAAACGGGACGCGCCCGGTGAGCATCTCGTAGAGCACGACCCCGATCGAGTACAGGTCAGAGCCCGCCTCGACCGCGTGGCCCTGGGCCTGCTCGGGGGAAAGGTATTGGGCGGTGCCCATGATCGACCCGGTCTCGGTCATGTCCGAGGCGCCCGCGCGCGCGATCCCGAAGTCGGTGACCTTGGCCTGGTCGGAGTCGTCGACGATCACGTTGTGGGGCTTGAGATCGCGGTGGATGACGCCCCGCCGGTGCGCGAACCGCGCCGCCTTGAGGATCTGGAGTGTGATCTCGATGGCGCGCACCGGTGGCAGCGGCGCCTCCTCCCGGATCAGCTGCTTGAGCGTGCGGCCGGGCAGGTACTCCATGGCGATGTAGTAGGTGTCGTCCCAGCTGCCGCGGTCATAGACGCTGACCACGTGGGGGTGCTGGAGGCCGGCCGCCGCCTGGGCCTCGCGGCGGAAGCGCTCGACGAAGTCCGGATCGGCGGCGAAGCGTCCGTGCAGGAGCTTGAGCGCCACCTTGCGCCCGAGCTGCTGGTCCTCGGCCAGGAACACGTCGGCCATCCCGCCCGAGCCCAGCCGCGCGAGCACCTTGTAGCGGCCGTCGATCAGCGTGTTGGGCGGCGGGACCGACACGTCAGGGTCCCTGGGCGAGCAGCGTCTGCACAACCGCCTTGGCGATCGGGGCGGCCACCGTCCCTCCGAAGCCGCCCTGGGAGCGCTCGATCGTGACAGCGATCGCGACCTTGGGGTTCTGGATCGGCGCGAAGCCGATGAACCACGGTTGGGTCACGTTGGTTCCGGTCAGTCCGACCGAGGCGGTACCGGTCTTGCCGGCGAAGGTGATCCCCGAGCCGAGCTGGGCGGGTGTGCCCGTGCCCTCGTCGACGACCTTCTTCATCATCTGGGCCACCTCGGCGGCGGAAGAGGCCCTCATGACCTGGCGGTAGACCGTCGGATGGATCGCCTCCACCGTGCGACCGTTCTGATCGACCACGCTGCTGGTCAGCCGGGGGGCCATCAGCTTGCCCCCGTTGGCGACCGCCGAGGCGACCATCGCCATCTGCAGCGGCGTGACCAGCAGGCCTCCCTGCCCGATCGCGATCCGGCCGATGTCCTCGCTGGGGCTGCCCGGGCGGTAGAAGCTGCCGTTGGGCGCCTGGGGCCGGCTCGAGTTCAGCTCCCCGGGGGGCAGGTCGATGGGCGGCTTGGCGTAGAAGCCGAAGCGCTTCATGTACCGCGTCATCGTGCCGCGGCCCAGCGACTCGGCGACCTGGGCCCAGACCGTGTTGACCGAGAAGGTGAGCGCGGCGGTCAAGTCGATCGGGCCGAAGCTCTGGTTGTTGTCATTGTTGAGCGGGACCCCGGAGATAGTGACCGGCGACTTGCCGTTGACGATCGAGTTGGGGGTGAAGCGGCCACTGTCGATCGCCGCTGAGGCGGTGACGACCTTGAAGGTCGACCCCGGCGGATAGCTGGACTGCGTGGCCCGGTTGAAGGTCGAGACGCCGCCGGCGGTGGCGCTGGGATGGTTGTCGTCGTAGCTCGGGTTGGCGTACAGGACCTTGACCGCGCCGGTCTGGGGATTGAGCGCGACCACTGCGCCGGCCCGGCCGGCGAGCAGCTGTTGGGCCAGACGCTGGGCCTTGGGATCAAGCGTGGTGTGGACGTCGTCGCCGACCCGCTGGGAGCCACCGAGCTGCCCGAAGACCGAGCTCAGACCGGTCTGTAACCCCTGGAGCTCGGGCGTCCGCGAGCGCTCCAGCCCGGCGGCCTGTCCCTGCAGCGCGTTGAAGTAGCCGATCGGCTGAGCGAACAGAGAGGTGGTGGGATAGGTCCGGGTCCAGGTCTGCTGGGGGGCGGCGACTGACTTGGCCAGCACCGTTCCGTCGTCGGCGAGGATGCTTCCGCGCCGGATGCGCAGCTCGTCGACGAGCGTGCGGCGGTTGAGCTGGTTGGCGGCCAACGAGGAGGCGTCGAACACAGTCCAGCGTGAGGTCCACCCGACCAGGAGGGCGAACAGCAGCACCACGACGCCGAACAGCTTGGCGATCGAGGCGTTCACGGTGTCGCCCTCCGCGCTCGATCCGAGACGAGCAGCAGCAGTGCGATGAGCACGAAATTGGCCAGGATCGAGGAGCCGCCGTAGGCGATGAAGGGGAGGGTCACGCCGGTCAGCGGGATCACCCGGGTCACCCCCCCGACGATCACGAACACCTGGAGCGCGAACATCGCGGTCAGACCGGCGGCCAGCAGCTTCGAGAACGAGTCGCGGGCCAGCATCGCGATCTTGAAACCGCGCCAGACGAAGATCAGATAGGTGAGCAGAACCGCGGTCGCCCCGAACAGGCCGAGCTCGTCGGTGATGACGGCGTAGATCATGTCGGTCTGGGGGAAGGGCAGGAGCGTGGCGCCGCTGGGCATGGTCAGCACGGCCTGGCCGAAGCCCTGTCCGAAGAGTCCGCCGGCCGCCTGGGCAAAGAGCGCATTGGCGACCTGATAACTACCTAGGGGCGCGTTGTAGAGATGGGGGTTGAGCGGGTTCAGCCAGGTCTCGACCCGGGCGTGGATATGAGGGATGTGGGTGCCGAGGTACCAGAAGCCGATTCCGGCCGCGACCAGGCCGACGACCACGAACGAGAGCCGGTTGGTGGCCACGTAGAGCATGGCCAGCAGCGCCCCGTAGAACATCACCGACGTCCCAACGTCGGAGAGCAGGACGAGGATCGCCATCGCCATTCCCCAGATGACCAGCACCGGTCCGAAATGCTTGAACGGTGGGATCGTCACTCCGAGGATCCGCCGCGCCCCGACGACCAGCAGCTGACGCGTATCACGCAGGTAGCTGGCCAGGAAGATGACCAGGCCGATCTTGGCGAACTCGGGCGGCTGGAACACGAACAGACCCGGGATCCGGACCCCGAGATAGGCACCGTTGGCCTGGTAGCCCACCACCGGGAAGCGGGGCAGGATCATCAGCCCCAGGGACACGGCGACGATCACGTAGCGGTAGCGCTCGAGCTTGCGGTAGTCGCGAAAGACGACGATCGTGACCGCGAACAAGATCAGGCCGAGCACGAACCATTGCGCCTGCTGGCGGGCGTAGGTCGCGTCGATCCGGTAGATCATCACCAGGCCGAAACTGGCCAGCACGGCGACGAGCGGGAACAGGTAGGGGTCGGCGTTGGGCAGGGTCAGGCGGATGAAGATGTGACCGGCCAGACACAGGCCGAGGAAGATCGCCCCGTAGGTCAGCGAGATGTTCGAGAGCGCGTTCGAGCGCTGGATAAAGACGCCGGCGAACCCGGCGGTCACCAGCAGCGAGGCGGGAATCAACCCGAACAGCTCTCGGTTGCGGGCGCTCATTTGGCGAGCTGGCCGAGCTCGGCGGCATGCACGAGGCTGATCGCGTCCGCCTGCGAACGGAGATGGTGGTCCAGCAGCTTGGCCCGGCGCGCGGCGGGCACGACCGAGACCGGCACCCCGGAGACGTAGAACGACTCATAGAGACGGACTCCGAACGGGAGGTCGTACGGGAGTCCGCGGTAGATCGTGACCAGGCCTTGGCGGTTGGTGGCGACGAAGAACAGCTGCCGGGTGGCCAGATAGCCGCCGGCGCCGATCAGGCCCAGGACGATCACCACCGTCAACAGGGCGGCGGCGGTCCGGGCGAACCGGCGGGGCCCGCGGCCGCGCCGGGCCTCGCGTGACTCCTTGCGGCCCTGGGTGCGGGCCAGCGGCGCCGGCGCCTTGGGGCCGAGCTCGGGGGGCGGCTGGGTGCGCGGGGCGGTGAGCGTGGCGCTCGGAGCCGAAGCGTTCGCGCCGGGCCGAGTCCCTGTGTCCGGGCTCGGCGCCGCCGGCGTGAGCCCGACCTCGGTCGGCTGGTCGGCGGCGGCCGCGGGCGAATCACCCACCTCCTCGAGCATGAACAGGATGACGGTGATGTTGTCGCGGCCTCCGGCCTCGTTGGCGGCGGCGATCAGGCGCTCCGCGGCTCGGTCAAGGGCGGGCTCGCCATCCAGGATCGCGACGATCTCGTCCTCGGAGATCATCGAGGTGAGACCGTCGCTGCACAGGAGCACCACGTCGCCGGCCCGTCCGGCGTAGGTTCGCGTGTCGACTTCGACTTCGGGGTCGACCCCGAGCGCACGGGTGATGATCGACCGCTGCGGATGCTCGGCGGCCTGCTCCTCGGTCAGCTTGCCCCGGCGCACGAGCTCCTCGACCAGCGTGTGATCCTGCGTGAGGCGTCCGAGCTCACCGTGGCGGAAGAGGTAGGCCCGGCTGTCGCCCACGTGGGCCACGGCGAGATCGGCGTCCTCGACGTAGACGGCGGTCAGCGTGGTCCCCATGCCGGCGCGTTCGTGCTCGGTGCGCGACATCTCGTAGATCTGGCGGTTGGCGTCCTGGGCGCGAACGGCTAGGCGCTCCTCGGTGCTCCCTGTGCGGGGGAGCTCACCCTGGAAGGCGTCGACGGCGAGCTTGGACGCAACTTCTCCCGCCTGGGCGCCCCCCATGCCATCGGCAATCACGAACAGGGGGGCGCGCGCGAAGGCGTTGTCCTCGTTGTCTCGTCGCTGGCGACCGGTGTCGGTCTTCCAGGTCGTGTGGGCGGCGCGCAGCATCGCCATCAGCCTCTGGGGTCGGTGAGGTCGGTCATTGCAGGTAGGTGAACTCGCAGTCGCCGATCCGGATCAGATCCCCGTCGTGCAGCGGTTGGGGCCCGTTGAGCGGGTTCTCGTTCAGGTAGGTCCCGTTGGTCGAGCCGAGATCCTCGATCACCACCACATGACCCTGGCGCGAGATCCGGGCGTGGCGCGAAGAGGCAAACGGATCATCGAGGCGGATCTCGACGTCACCGCGGCCGAGCGTAGCGCCCTCGGTGAGGTCATAGGCGACGCCGGTCTCATGGCCCGGGGCCCGCTCGACCAGCAACCGAGGTTCGAAGCTATCGGAGTCCCCGAACCTCGAGGCGGCCGTGTACATACCGGTGGCGTCCGCCGGCGGCGGCTGATCGGACTGGACGACGCCGCCGCGGCCGCGGCGCAGATCGCGTAGCGCGCTCCACGCCACCCACATCAGGAACAGGTAGAGGACGGCGAGGAAGCCAAACTTCAGGCCGACTGAGACGGGCGCGAGCAGGGGAGCCCCTCCTATTCGAGCTCGAACGTGATCCGCGACGTCCCGAGCTCGATCTCGTCGCCCGGTTTGAGCACCTCAGATCCGGTTAGCCGCCGGCCGTTTAGTCGGGTGCCGTTCGTCGAACCGAGATCGGCCAGGACCCAGGAGCCTCCGCGGGCGCAAACCTCGGCGTGGGCGCGCGAGATGTTGGGGTCGTCGAGCATCACCTCGCACTGGCGGCTGCGGCCGATCGTGGCGCCGCCGGACCCGACCACCAGCCGCTTGCCGCCGGTGATCAGCAGGGCCGATTGCTGGCGGACCCGGGCTCGCTCCTCAAGCGGCTCAGAAACGCGGCCGGCCGTGCTGTAGACCATCGTGCGCCCCGTCTCCTCAGAGGGCGGCTCGATCTCCTCGGGGTAATCATCGTGCTCAGGGCTGACTGCGCGCGTCTGGATCCCGAACTCCCCGAGGCCGAGCCGATCGTCGGTCTCGAACACGACCACGGGACGCGAGACCAGGGCCAGCTGCTCGCGACGGGCGTGTTCGAGCAGGTACCCAGCCAGCTCGCCGGTCAGCGCCTCCTCGTAGTCAGCGAAGCGCTCGCGGTCCCGCGGGGACAGGAAAACCCGGTATTCGTTGGGAACATAGGCCCGCGAAACCGAGAGCGCTTTGTGTTCCTCCATCTCCCGGGCCAGCTTGCGGGCGATCTCGACCGGCCGCACCTCCGATCTGAAGGCACGGCTGAACGAGCCTTCGACGAGGCCGGCGATCTTGCTCTCGATGCTCCTGAGGAAGCTCATGGGTTAGCCCCGGGGGGGCGATTCATGCTACGGAAAATGCGGCCCGGCGCCAGTTGGCGGCCTGGTCGGCGGCCAGGGCAGCCGTCCGACCCCGAGCCAGCGCCGGGCGAGAGCCACGATCACAGCGAGCACGCCACCCAGGACGGCTCCGGGCACGGCCGGGACCCCGCCGGAGCCGTGCACGGCGGCGATCGCCGCCGGGGTCGCCGAGACCAGGGTCGCCGCCCAGACCACCGCACGGATGAGGTCGAGCGGCAGCGATCGACCCCGGACGAGCCAGGGCAGGACCGCCGCAGCCACGGCCCAGACGACCGCCGGAGCCAGGACCCCGGAGCGCAGGAGCGGGCTCAGCACGTGGGTGGCGGTCGCCGAGGCCGATCCGGCCCAGTGCGAGGCCGGGGCAATGCTGGGCAGCGGGCTCAGGTAGAGGACGCGCCCCGCGACCGGGGTGACAAGCGCCAGCCAGACCCAGCCGCCGGCTCCGATCGCGGCCCGCCGCCAGGCGCTGGGGGCGAAGCCGGCCAGCGCGGGCCAAGCTCCGGCCAGGCCGGCCAGCCCGGTCAGCCCAAGGGCCGGCGCGCCCGCGGCCAGCGGCCAGACCGTGGCGCGCAGCGGGGCCAGAGCCACCGGCACGAGCAGCGCGACCCCGGCCAGCAGGGCCAACCCGGCGTGACCCTGAGCCGCCGTGGCTGCGCCCATGGCCACGAGCAGCGTCAACCACCCCACTCGGGGCAGCAGCATCACCAAGCCAGCGGCAAGCAGGGCGGCGGCGGCCGGCGGGAGAGGAGCCGGGCTGAGCGCGTGCGCCGTCAGCCAGGCGGCCGTCGCCGCCGCGCCGGCGCCGGCCAGGCCCCGGGCCGGCCAGGCTCGGTGCCGCTGCCCCTCGGCGGCGCGATCAGCAGCCTCGGCGGGGTGATCATCCGCCGGCCGTCCGTCCGGCTGGCTCCACGCCTCGTCGAGCCGGTGCTCGCGGCTCGCCCGGGGGGCAGCGACCACGCCGGGCTCATCGCCGACCTGCCCGTGCGCGGCCACCAGGGCCTGGCGCAGATCCGAGATCCGGCCTCGCTCCCGGGGATGGGGGCGCAGGGCGAAGTCTATGCCGGAGCCGAGCGCCCGCGGCAGGTCATGGCGCTGGCGGCGCAGCGGCGGCAGGTGAGCGCCGAGGCGACGGGCCCGCCGGTCGGTGGAGATGATCCGCACGGGATTTACCCCCGTGAGCGCTTCGTAGAGGACCAGCGCCAGCGAGTAGAGGTCGGCGCAGGCGCCGGCCTCGCGGCCCTCCGCCTGCTCGGGGGCCATGTAGGCCAGGGTCCCGATCACGTCCCCGGTGATGGTCAGCGTGTCCCCGCCGACCACCCGGGCGACGCCGAAGTCGGTCAGCTTGGCCACCTGGGCCGGGGTGACCGGCCGCGTGGGCACCAACACGTTGGAAGGCTTGACGTCCCGGTGTACGACGCCCTCGTCGTGGGCGTGGGCGAGCGCGTCACACAGTGCGACCCCGATTCCGATGATGTCCCGATCGGACAGTCGGCCTTCTTCGAGGAGCGCGTCGAGGGTCTTGCCGCGCACCAGTTCGGACACCAGGTAGGCGCCATCGTCGTCCACCGTCGCCTCATACAGAGTGACGATGCCGGGATGCGAGAGGCGGGCCGCGGCTCGGGCCTCGCGTTCGAAGCGGCCACCGATGATCCGCTCCCGAGGCAGGATCTTGACCGCCACGTCGCGCTCGAGCCGCTCGTCCCGGGCCAGCCAGACGGTCCCGAAGGCCCCGGCGCCGAGCCGGCGCTGCAGCCGGTAACGGTCGAGCACCACCGGGGTGGGCGGAAGCGGGGACGGCAGGCGAGACCGCCGCGAGCCCGTGGGCGCGGTGGACGCGGTGGACGCGGTGGGCGCGGTGGGCGCCGTGGGCGCCGTGGGCGGGGTGGGCGCGGACCCACCCGCCCGGGAACGAGCGCTGTCGGGCGACCGGGCAGTCCGTGCCGGGCTGGCGCGCATGCGACCACTTTTCAACGTCGCCGGCTCGGTCCCTGCGCGCGGGTGGAGGCGGGCGGAGCCTTTCGCGGGTGCACCGCGCCTGGCGCGGTTGCTTATCCAGCCGTGCCGCGAGTCATACTGCGCACTTCACAAGTCCCTAAAGGAGCGATCTCGCGTGTCGTTCTTCGACGAGGTAGACGAGCCTCGTACCCCCCGTCGTACACAACCGCGCCGGCGCCGGCCCTCGGGAACCGGTCGCAGGCCCCCAGGCGACCAGCAATCAATCCAGGCCCGCCGGGGTGTGGCGGCCGTGGCGCTGCTGATCGTGGTCATCCTGATCGCGCTTGGGGTGCACAGTTGCCAGGTCAGCGCGACCAACAGCGCGCTCAAGGACTACACCAACAGCGTCTCGTCGCTGATCCAGGAATCCGACACGACGGGGGCCAAGCTGTTCCAGGAGCTCTCGAACGTAGGCTCCGGCACCGCCATCGGCCTGCAGAACAACATCAACCAGGTCCTGGCCGGCGCCCAGAAGGATCTGAGTCATGCTCAAGGGCTCAGCGCGCCCGACCAGCTCAAGGCCGCCCATCAGAACCTCGTGCTGGCGATTCGGATGCGGGCGAACGGGATCAGCACGATTGCCAACCAGATTCAGCCCGCCCTGGGCACGTCGACCAGCAAGGACGCGGTCAACGCGATCGCCGGAGCGATGGCGCAGTTCTACGCCTCCGACGTGCTCTACAAGGACTACACCGCGACCGCGATCGCCGGAGCGCTGCACGGCAACGGGATCGCCGTCGGCGCCCCCAACGGTGAGTCGATCTCCGGTGGCCAGTTCGTCCCCGACGTGCAATGGGTGAACCCCACCTTCATCGCCACTGAGCTGCACGTTTCACTGCCCGGAGCTCGGCATTCGGGCAAGGTCGCCCCGGGGCTGCACGGTCATTCCCTGGACTCGGTGAGCGTCGCCGGCACCACGCTTCAGACCGGCTCGCCGAACTCGATCACCGCCAGCCCGCCCCCCACCTTCACGCTCAATTACACCAACGGCGGAACCAACAACGAGATGAGCGTCGTCTGCTCGGTCACGGTCACTGGGACCAGCTTCAGCGGCGAGAAGACCGTGCCCGAGACCTTCGCCGGTCAGCACGGCAGCTGCCAGGTGACGCTGAAGTCGAGCCCGACCGCGGGCCCCCAGACCGTAGTGGCGACAATTCAGAAGGTTCCGGGCGAGAAGAACACCACCAACAACTCGCTCTCCTTCCCGGTCACCTTCAAGTAGCGCGGGGGCCTATCCTTGGCGCGGTGCAAGACCTGACCAGCACCGCGCTCGTCCTCGTCCCGGGCTCATCCCAGCCGCTGACCGGCACCGTCGGGATCATTGCCATCGCGGCGGCGGCGGTGGCCGCGGTCGCCCTGCTCGTGGCCGCCGCCCTCGCGATCCGGCTCCGGCGGGTCCGCAGCGACCAGCGCCTCGTGCTCGGAGATCAGCGCCAGGATCTGGTCAGCCACGCGGCCCGGCTCCAGAGCGACTTCGAAGCCCTCAACGTCTACCTCCAGGACGTGGCCGCCCGGCTCGATCAGCGCATGGGCGTCGCCGAACGTCGCCTGGACGGCGCGATCGCCTACCACTCGCTTGTGCGCTACGACGCCTACGGCGAAATGTCCGGTCGCCAGTCGACCTCGATCGCCCTGCTCGATGCCGCCCGTTCGGGCATCGTCTTGTCCTCGATTCACCACCGCGACCAGGCCCGCCTGTACGCCAAGCAGGTCCACGAGGGCCGCGGCGAGCTCGAGCTGTCGCCGGAGGAGAACGAGGCGATTCGCGTGGCTCTCGAAGGCAGCCAACCGGCGAGCACCGGCTGAGCCCGGCGGACGAGCGGACGAGACGCACCGTGCGGGCGGGCTACTTTGGACCCGAGGGCACGTGGACGCACGAGGCGCTGCTCGCGGCCAGCCAGGGCGCCGAGCTCGAGCTGGTCGCCTATCCGACCATCTATGACGCCGTGATGGCGGTTCACGGCGGCGAGGTGCCGCGAGCGCTGGTGCCGATCGAGAATTCACTCGAGGGCTCGGTCAACGCCACCCTCGACGCCCTGGCCATGGAAACCGAGGACGTGTCGATCCTCGGCGAGGTCGTGCATCCGATCCGCCACTGCCTGATCGCCCGCACCGAGCTCGAGCTCTCCGAGATCGAGGTGGTCATCTCCCACCCCCAAGCCAGCGGCCAGTGCGCCCGCTTCATCCGGGCGCGGCTGCCCGGCGCCCAGGTCATGGCTGGCAGCTCGACCGCCGAGGCCGTCCGCCAGGTCGCCGATCACCAGGGACCCTGGGCGGCCCTGGGCACACGCGTGGCCGCCGAGCGTTACCGCTGCCAGGTCCTGCGAGCCGGCGTCGAGGACATTCCGGACAACGAGACCCGGTTTGTCTGGTTGGGCCCCGCCGGCGACCCGCCGGGAGGACCGGCCGCGGGCCCGGCCGCTGCGGTCGGACCCTGGAAGACGGCGATCGTCTTCTGGGGCGTCGGGTCCGAGGCACCCGGCTGGCTGGTCGCCTGCCTGTCGGAGTTCGCCAGTCGCGGCGTCAACCTGACCCGGATCGAGTCCCGCCCCCGCAAGCAGGGGCTCGGGCGCTACATGTTCTTCATCGACCTGGAAGGCCGCGACACCGAACCCCACGTCGCGGCCAGCCTCGAGAAGATGCGGGAGCACGTCGAAGTCCTGCGCGTGCTGGGTACGTTCCCGGGCGCCGCCTGACCCGCGTATTCGCTGTGCGCCGTGGCGCGGCTCGACGCGGATCGCTCGCCTCCGCCACCGCCCTTCCCGTGCGAACAGATCGGCGGGGGGCGGCAAGAGGACCGCCGGGGGGGGCGAAAACCGGTTGCCAGCGAGTGACGCGCAAGCCGGGGCCGTCGGTACACTTTTGCGCGCACGACCATGGGCTCCCTCGTACCACCAGCGCCATTGGGGTCCGCGCCGCTTTCACAGCACCAGCGGCGCGGGCGTGAGGGTGGTCGGGTGCTGGTATTGAACGCGACGTTCGAGCCGATCAACGTCTGCACGGTCCGGCGCGCGGTCGTCCTCCTGCTCAAGGAGAAGGCTGAGGTCATCGAGCAGTCCGACTGGAAGCTGCACTCCGAGCGCGCGACGATGTCGCGTCCGATGGTGATCCGCCTGGTCAGCTATGTCCGCATCCCCCGGGACACCCACCGGCGCAAGATCACCCGGCGGGCCGTCTTCGCGCGGGACGACTGGACGTGTCAGTACTGCGGCTCGCGCTCCAACCTGACCGTCGATCACGTGATCCCCCGCTCCAAGGGCGGCCGCTCGAGCTGGGAGAACATCGTCGCCTCCTGCGCGCCGTGCAACCGCCGCAAGGGCAACGTCTTGCTGCGTCACTCGGGCATGCGGCTCAGCAAGATGCCGCGCACGCCGAGCCCCCACGTCTTCATCCAGGTGGCGAGCCCCACGATCCCCTCGGCCTGGCGCGCCTACCTGGCCGCCTGACGCCACGCTGCCGGCCGTCGTTGCGCTCGGCGCCGCGTCACCCGGCGGGCGGCAGCGGTCCGTGCCAAGCGTGCGCCGAATCAGGCCGGTGGCGCCTCCGGTTGCGTTGTCCGGTGTCCCGCGGTTAGGCTGTGAGACCTCAATGACCGCAAACAAGGCAGAACGGGCCGGAGCGGCGCAACCGGCGGGACGGATCGCGATGACGCCCTTGTTTAGGGATCGTCCCCGCAACGTGCAAATCGTGCTCGGAGGTGTGGTGCCGGCCGTGGTCGGGGCGGTGGCCGGAATCCTGATCGGAGTGTCGAGCCCGGCGTACTGGGTAATCGCGATCCTGGCCGGGGTAGGCGCGTTCCTGTCCGGGTTTGAGCATCGCGACGGCTGGGGGGGCGCCGACCGCGGCTTCTCCGGCGGCTTGATTTACGGGATCGCGCTGCTCATCGTGCACGCGATCGCGGGTACCCACGCCAAAGTCTCGCTGGGCAGCTTCCCACCACTCCTCGCGGTGGTTACGGCGATCATCGGAATGTTCCTGGCCGCCGGCGGGGGCCGGGTCGCGCGCGGGCAACGCGAGCGGGCCGGGCTCCAAGCCCCGGCTTCGAACGACTGACCGCGTCAGGCTAGGCCGCGTAGCGGTGGGCCGACCGAGCGCGGGCCTTGGCCGCCTCGACCTCGCGGTCCTTGGGCGGCGCGGCGCTGGTCAGCTCAGCGAGCAGTTCCACCGATGCCGCGCTGACCGCTTCGACGGCGGCCGCGAACGCCGCTTCGTTGGCCTTGGAGGGCTTGGTAAAGCCACTGATCTTGCGAACGTACTGAAGAGCGGCGGCGCGGACTTCCTCGTCGGAGGCCGGGGGCTCGAAGTTGTAGAGCGTGCGGATGTTTCGACACATCCCTCGAGACTAACCGACTCAAAAGACCGAAGGGCGCCGGTCGACACCGGCGCCCTTCGGGGACAACGTTGGCTGCGATTTCCGCCTGTGGCTACTTCCTTGCCGGAGGGACTACTCCCGGCGCCCAGTGCGGCGGTGTCGCGGGGGGACTCCGCTAAGCGGGGTCAGCCTCCGACCTAGCGGCCGGACACCTCCAGGGTCCCGCAAAAACAGTCAGACAAGTTCGGACCACCTCCTTTCTCTGGTACGCGCAGAATAGCGAAGTGCCGCGACCCGTTCCGCCATTCGCCAGCCGCGTCAGCTTCCGCCCCCGCTCTCTCACCGTCCGGGGGCCGCACTCACCCCTGCGCCGGCCGCGGCGGTACTGCTGGATGGCCCAGCCGTTGCCGTCGGGGTCGGCCAGAAACAGGAACCGGCCCCACGGGAAGTCCACAATCTCTCCTGGTTCCACCCCCGCGAGCGACCAGGCCGAGCCGGTTGAGTGAGCTGAAACAAGCGCAGCTCGTCGTTGACCTCCTGGTCAAAGTCCGGGTGAAGCGAGGGGTGTCGCGACCCGCGCCCGCACAGGACGCTAGACGTCCGGATCAGCGGGCTCGTCGGCCGGCGGATCAGCGTCCATGTCGACGGCGTCTGCGTCGATCACGGGGGCATCGGAGTCGAGCAGATCAACCGGCTCGTCGCCGGCCACGGGGGCCGCCGTGGCCGCCTCGGACTCCACCACTAGGGCCACCGCCGAGACCTGATCATCGTCGCGGATGTTCATCACCCGGACGCCCTGAGAGGCGCGACCGTAGAGGTTGATGCCCCGCACCGAGGTGCGCTGGACCATGCCGTTCTGGGAGATGAAGACCAGCTCCTGATGCTCGCGGACGACGAGCGCGCCAGCCAGGGCGCCCTTGTTCTCGGTCAGCGTGATCGTCTTGACGCCCATCGTTCCCCGGCCCTTGACTGGGTAATCCGAGATCTCGCTGCGCTTGCCGTATCCGTTCTCGGTCACGACCAACAGCTCCTGATCGTCGCGGGCCACGTCCATGGCGAGCACGGAGTTGTTCTTCTGGGCGACGTTCATCCCCCGCACCCCGCTCGTGTCGCGGCCCATCGGGCGGGTCTGGCTCTCGCTGAAACGGGCCGCCTGGCCCGAGCGCGAGACCATGATGATGTCGTCATGACCGCTGGTGCGGCGCACCGCGATCAGTTCGTCGTCGTCGCGGATGTTGATCGCGATGATCCCGTCGGCCTTGATCGGCGTGTTGTAGGCGCCGAACTCCGTCTTCTTGATCATGCCCTTGCGGGTCGCGAAGACGAGGTACTTGCCCTCGGCAAAGTCCCGCGTGGACAGGACTGACTGGACCCGTTCGCTCTCGCGCAGGGGCAGGAGGTTGACCAGGGCCCGGCCCTTGGCGGTTCGCGAGGCCTCGGGGAGCTCGTAGACCTTCAGCCGGTAGATCTTGCCGCGATTGGTGAAGAACAGCAGGTAGTCGTGGGTCGAGCAGACGAACAGGTGCTCGATGTAGTCGTCGTCCTTCATGTCCATCCCGGTCACCCCGACACCGCCGCGACGCTGCTGGCGATAGGTCGACAGGGGCAGCGACTTGATGTAGCCCGAGTTGGTGATCGAGATCACCATCTGTTGATCGGCGATCAGGTCCTCGATGTCGATCTCGCCCTCGGCGTGCGTGATCTCGGTCCTCCGGTCGTCGCCGTGAACCTCGGCGATCTCATTCAGCTCTTCTTTGATCAGCGCGTTGACGCGACTCTCGTCGCCGAGGATCTCGCGCAGTTCCTTGATCAGCTCGATGAGATCGGCATGCTCGAGCTTGATCTTGTCGGCCTCGAGCGCGGTGAGCCGGCTCAGAGTCAGCTGCAGGATCGCCTGGGCCTGGACGACGGTCAGCTCGAAGCGATCGACCAGACCCGTACGCGCCGCGCTGGGATCGCGGGACCCGCGGATCAAGGCGATCACCTCGTCGAGGTTCTCGAGCGCGATCAGCAGCCCCTCGAGTACGTGCGCACGCTCTTCGGCGCGGCGCAGCTCGTACTGCGTGCGGCGAATGATCACCTCGCGCTGGTGATCGACGTAGTGACCGATCACCTCGCGCAGCGACAGCGTGCGCGGCACGTTGTCCACCAACGCGACCATGTTGACGCCGAAGGTGGTCTGCATCGGCGTGTGCTTGTAGAGCTTGTTGAGTACGACCTTGGGGATCGCGTCGCGCTTGAGCTCGATCACGATACGCATTCCGTGGCGGTCAGACTCATCGCGCAGATCGGAGATCTCGGTGATCTTCTTGTCGATCACCAGGTCACGGATCTTCATGATCAAGCCGCCGTCGCCGCCCTTGCGCACCTGATAGGGAAGCTCGGTGACGATGATCGCTTCCTTGCCCTGCTGGATCGGCTCGATGTGCGCCTTGGCCTGCACCCGCACGCGCCCACGTCCGGTGGCGTACGCATCGCGGATCCCCTCGCGGCCGAGGATTGTCCCGGAGGTGGGGAAGTCGGGGCCCCTGATGTGCTTCATCAGCCCTTCGACGTCAATCTCGGGATCCTCGAGGTAGGCGATTGTGGCGCCGACGACCTCGCGGAGGTTGTGCGGTGGGATGTTGGTGGCCATGCCGACGGCGATGCCGGTGGCGCCGTTGACTAGTAGGTTCGGGAACCGCGAGGGCAGCACCAGCGGCTCGTGGCGCGTGCCGTCATAGGTCGGCGCGAAGTCGACCGTCTCCTTATCGAGATCGCGCAGCATCTCGGTGGCCAGCCGGTCGAGGCGAGCTTCGGTGTAGCGCATGGCCGCCGCGCCGTAGCCGTCTATGTTCCCGAAGTTCCCGTGGCCGTCGACCAGCGGGTAGCGCATCGAGAAGTCCTGCGCCAGGCGCACCAGGGTGTCGTAGATCGAGGCATCCCCGTGGGGGTGGTACTTGCCCATCACCTCGCCGACGATCTGAGCGCACTTGACGTGCTTGCGGCCCGGCTGCAGCCCCAGTTCGTTCATCACGTACAGGACGCGACGATGCACGGGCTTAAGGCCGTCGCGGGCGTCGGGCAGGGCGCGCCCCACGATCACCGACATGGCGTAGTCGAGATACGCCGAGCGCATCTCCTCCTCGAGCCCGCGAGGCTCGATGTTGCCGCCGTCGAGAGTGTCGATCGCTGACATGGCTTACACGTCCAGGTTGGTCACGAGGCGGGCGTTCTCTTCGATGAAGGCGCGGCGAGGCTCGACCTGGTCGCCCATCAGCATCGCGAACACGAGGTCGGCGGACGCTGCGTCCTCCATCGTCACCTGCACGAGCGTGCGGGAGGCAGGGTCCATCGTGGTGTCGCGCAGCTCATTGGCATCCATTTCTCCGAGTCCCTTGAAGCGAACGTAATCGACGCCCTTCTGGGCTACGGCCAGGACCGTCTCGCGCAACTCCTCAAAGCTCGGAGCCTCGCTCGACTGATCGCCCAGCTTGACCTGAAACGGCGGGGAGCCGGCGAGTGCCGCCAGGTCCTGATGGACATCGGCGAGGTGTTGATACTCGTTGGCCTCCAGCGCTGAGCGACGCACGCGATGAGTACTCGCCAGGCCGCTCTTTCGCTCGATCGTCCTGACCACGATCTCGATCTCGTCCTCGGACAACAGCTCGGTGCGGTGAGCGTCGCCGTTCTGCGACTCCTTGCGGATGTGGCGCAGCAGGCCGTCGACGTCAGTGATCTGCTCCTCGAGCAGGCGGCCCTCCTGCACGAACGCGACGATCCCGTGGCCGTGCGCCGAGCGCAGTGCCGCCGCCCAGCCCTCGTACTGCTTGAGCAGCCGGGTGAATCGCTTCCAGCGCGTGTCGGTCAGCTTGAACTGCTTGTTGTAGCGATCGAATACCTCGATCTTGTCGAACTTGTCGCCGAGCAGGATGTCTTCGAGCTCTGACTCGCGTTCGATGTACCGGTGGTGGCGCCCTTGGCGCAGCGCGTAGAGCGGCGGCTTGGCGATGTATACGTAACCGGCCTCTATCAGGGGCTGCATTTCACGGAAAAGCAGGGTCAGGGCCAGGGTGCGGATGTGGGCACCGTCGACGTCGGCGTCAGTGAGCAAGACAACCTTGTGGTAGCGCGCCTTGGTGATGTCGAACTCGTCGCGCACACCGGTGCCGATCGCGGTGATCAGGGCCTGGATCTCGGTGTTAGAGAGCACCTTGTCGATCCGGCTCTTCTCGACGTTGAGGATCTTCCCGCGCAGCGGGAGAATCGCCTGGGTGTTGCGATCCCGGGCACTGACCGCGGAGCCGCCGGCCGAATCACCCTCGACCACGAACAGCTCGGCGAGGGCCGGGTCCTTGACCGAGCAATCGGCCAGCTTGCCGGGGAGAGTTGAATTCTCGAGCGCCGACTTGCGGCGCGTGAGGTCACGCGCCTTTCGCGCCGCCGCCCTGGCCTGGGCTGCCTGAACCGCCTTGGTGAGCACATCCTTGGCGTCGCGGGGATTCTCCTCCAGGAACTCGGCCAGACGGGCGTTGACGATTGACTGCACGAACCCCGCCATGCCGGGATTGCCAAGCTTGGTCTTCGTCTGCCCTTCGAACTGCGGGTCGGTGAGCTTGGCCGAGATCACCGCGGTCAGACCCTCGCGAACGTCCTCGCCGGCCAGGTTGTCGTCCTTGTCCTTGAGGAAGCCCTTATCGCGCGCGTACTTGTTGAGCACACCGGTCAGCGCGGAGCGGAAGCCACTGAGATGAGAGCCGCCCTCGATCGTGTTGATGTTGTTGGCGAACGAGAACACCGACTCCTGGTAGGACGCGTTCCACTGCATCGCGACCTCGACCGCGCCCTCTTCGCCTTCGCCTGACAGCGAGATCACGTTCTTGTGGATCGGCTCCTTGTTCTCGTTGAGGTAGGACACGAAGTCGACGATCCCCCCTTCGTAGCGAAACTCGGCGCGGTGACCGTCACCGCGCTCATCGATCAAGGTGATCCTGAATCCCGCCGTGAGGAAGGCGGTCTCGCGCAGGCGCTGCTCGATCGTGGTGAAGTTGAAGTCGAGGTTCTCGAAGATGTCGGCGTCGGGCAGGAAGCTGATCGTCGTGCCCGTCTCCTTGGTCGGATCACCCTTGGTCACGTCGGTCACCGGCTTGCCGCGCTCGTACTTCTGGGTCCACACGAATCCGTCGCGGCGGACTTCGGCGGTCAGCCGCTCCGAGAGCGCATTGACCACGGAAACACCGACGCCATGCAAGCCGCCGGAGACCTTGTAGCCGCCACCGTCGCCGAACTTTCCGCCGGCATGCAGAACCGTGAGGACCACCTCGAGCGCGGGGCGCTTCTCCTTGGCCATGACCGCAACCGGGATCCCGCGTCCGCTGTCCACCACCGTGACCGAGCTGTCGGGATGAATCGTCACCGAGACTTCGTCGCAGTGTCCCGCCAGCGCCTCGTCCACGGAGTTGTCGACGACCTCGTAGACGAGATGGTGGAGGCCGCGCTCACCGGTCGATCCGATGTACATGCCCGGGCGCTTGCGCACCGCCTCCAGGCCCTCGAGAACCGTGATGTCCTGGGCGTCGTAACTGGATGTGGAGCGGGCGCCCGTTGAGCCGCCGTCGTCGTTCGTCAACGATCCTCCGATTGACGTTGAGACGCCCCGGTGCCGCGCCGTGCGGGCGCGCCGGGGCGTCAAAGAAATGGTGTCCAGAACAATAGCACAGCACCAGGTCAAAACGCGGTCCTCGGCTGAGCCATTTTACCTGCAAAACGCGGGAAAGACGGACCACCGAGCCGTTAGCCGATATGGCCCACAGCCACACAGCGGAGACGGTGGAGCTGACCGCGCCCGAGGACCGCGTTGAGACGCGGGATGATCTGGGGGGCCATCAGGTCGAGCTCCTGGGCCCAGACCGATGCCGAGCACGAGATCGTGATCACGCCGGCCCGCTCTGAGGTCGGCCTCGCCTCGGCCGAGATCGCCGCGCCGACGGTCGCGGGCCACACCCGCTGGACCTCGGCCAGGAGGGTCTGCGGCGCGACCTCGCCGGCGAGCCGTTCAAGCGCCCCTGCGAGCGGCCGCGGCGAGCGGCGGTAACTGCGCGCCATCAGCTCGGCGCCCCCGCGGCCGCCTCGCTGTGGACCTCGCCGGCCAGGACCGCGAGCCGGGTGACGCCGGCCTCTGTCCCGCCCGGGATCTGCTCGAGATCGGTGGCGGTGATCACGGCTTGGCCTCCGGTGGCCCGGAGCAGCTCGACCAGCGCGCGACGTCGGGTCAGGTCCAGTTCGCTCATCACGTCGTCCAGGAGCATGACCGGGGGTGTCCGGCGGCGCTCCCCGATCGCCTCGCGTTCGGCCACCAGCAGGGCCAGAAGGGCAAGCCGCTGCTGACCCTGTGAACCGTAGGCCCGCAGCTCACGGCCTTCGCGGACGGTGGCGAGGTCGTCACGGTGGGGCCCGTGACCCGAGAAGCCGCGCTCGAGGTCTGAGGCAGTCCGCTCCCGCAGCTCGGTGAGAAGCTCGTCCGTGGTGGTGGCGCGCGAGCGCGCCCGGTAGGCCAGACCGGGCTCACCGTCAAGGCCGAGCTGAGCACAGCAGCGAGCGAAACGGTCAGCGATCGCGTCGACGGCTCTACGACGATCCTGCATCAGCTCGATCCCGTGCTGGGCAAGTTGCCAGTCCCAGGGGTCGAGCGCGGCGCGGGAACCAACGCCGGCGCGGATGCGGGCGATCAGAGCGTTGCGCTGAGCAAGGGTCTGAGCGTAGGCCCGGCGAGTCACGACGCGGGCCGGCCACATGGCGCCAACGAACTGATCGAGGTGGGCACGACGCAGCGACGGAGTGCCCTTGATCAGCTCGAGTCGGTCGGGAAGAAAGACGCTGACCAGGGGACGGTCCTCCACGTCCTGAAGGCGCTCGACGGACGCACCGTCGACTCGCATGCGCTTGGGTTCCCCGGGACTGAAGCCGACCGTCAGCTCGTGGTCACCGTCCTCACCCTCGGCGTCGACCACCACCCGCGTGGTTGGCTGGCCGAAGCGGACCACCTCCCGCTCGTTGTTGGTACGGCACGAGCGGCCGGTACATCCGAAGTACAACGCCTCGATCAAGTTCGTCTTGCCCGCCCCGTTCGGGCCGGTGATCACCGTCAGGGCCGCCCCGAACTCCACCTGTGCGGTTGCGTAGCCGCGAAAGTCACGCACGCTGACGCGCAGGACGCGCACGCCAATGCTCGCTAGACGTTCAGCCTGATCGGCATGATCAGGTAGCGGAAGCGACTCTCATCGCCCGCCTCGATCAGGCCCGGGCGCAACGGACTGATCAGCTTCAGCAGCACGTCGCCATCCTCGATCGCCTCCAGGCCGGCCCTTAGAAACTCGGGGTTGAAGCCGATCTCGAACGGTTCGCCCTGAAAGGCGGCCGGCATCGACTCCCGCGCCTCGCCGACGTCGGGGGTCTGCGCCGACACGGTCAACTCACCGGGGGCAAATGCAAGCCTCAGAGGAGCGTTCTTCTGGGCCAGAAGGCTGATCCGTCGCACGACATCGGTGAACTCGACCCCGGCGAGCCGGAGCTCGTGCTCAAAGCTCTCGGGCAGAAGCTGCCGATAGTTGGGGAATTGGCCGTCGATCAGGCGTGAGGAGAGGACGATCCGTCCCAAGGTGAAGAGGACCTGGTTCTGGCCGACGCTGACCCGCAGCTGCTCGCCCTCGGCGTGGGTCACCAGGCGGGCGAGCTCCTGCAAGGCCCGCGCCGGCACGTTGACCTCGAAGCCGGAGGAAAGCGGAGCTTCGAGCACGGTCTCCTTGACGCTGAGGCGATAGGAGTCGGTGGCCACCATGCGCAGCTCGCGCTCGGAGGCCGAAACCAGGATCCCGGTCAGGACGGGTCTGGTCTCATCTCGCGAGGCCGAGCCCGCCACCTTCAGGGCGGTGGCCACGAATGCCTGGGCCGGGAGTTCGACAGCCGACTCCTGATCCGGCTGTGGGAAGGGCGGGAAGTCATCGCTGCGCAGCGTGCGGATGTGGAAGGTGGCGTTGCCGGAAACCAGCTCCACGTCCTGCTCAGCGGCCCGGAGCTCCAAGCTGATGCCCGCGGCGGGGAGCGAACGCACGACGTCGAGCAACAGCCGGGCGGGTAGGACGACCGTTCCCTCGCGCTCGACGTCGAGCTCGAGGGGGACGCGGAGCCCCACGTCCATATCGGTGGCCCGCAACTCACCCGCGCCAGCGGTGACCGAGAGCTGGACGCCCGAGAGAGCCTGAATGGCACTCCGGGTCGAAGCCACGCGACTGACGGTCTGGAGTTGGGCGAGCAGATGATCCCGCTGCAAAGAGATCTTCACGATGAATACCTAAACAAGGAATGTAGAAGTCATAGAGGGAATGGATCCGGCGAAGAAGTACGCGTTCGCCCGCATCTAGCGAGCAAGTTGTTGTGCGTGGGGGACGCGCAAGTCTGTCAATAGTCGCGGTCGTCGTGTCGGCTCCGGAGCCTCGAGGTGAGGATGCGGAGTTCTTCGGCGACGTTATTGTCAACCCTTACCCGTTCGGCGACACGTTTGCAGGCATGTAGGACGGTGCCGTGGTTGCGGCCGCCGAAGGCGTCTCCGATCGCTTGCAGCGGGGCCCCGGTGATCTCCCGGGCGAGATGGATGGCCACCTGGCGCGGCCAGTTGACCCGGGCCGTGCGGGTCGGCGACAAGAGCTCGGCCGGGGTGACCGAGTAGTGGGCGGCGACCAGCGCCTGCACTCGGGCGATGGTGGGAGCGTCGCCGGCGGCCACCGGGTAGAGCACGTCGAGCACGTCGGTGGCCGACTCGAGGTTGATCGGCCGCTGGGAGAGTGAGTGATGAGCGACAATTCGGATCAGCGCCCCCTCGAGCGAGCGAATATTGGTCGCCACTCGATCAGCGATTAGCTCGAGGACCTGGGGATCAGAGACGACGATGCCGTCCAAGGCTGCGCGTTTGCGCAGGATCGCGATCCGGGTCGGCAGGTCGGGCGGCGCCATCTCGGCGACCAAGCCGGCCTCGAAGCGCTCGCGTAGTCGGACTTCGATCCCGATCAGGGAGCGCGGGAGACGATCGCAGGTGAGCACGAGCTGGCGTCCGCTCTCATACAGGGCGTTGAACGTATGGAAGAACTCCTCCTCGGTGCGCGCTTTGCTGGCCAGGAATTGCACATCGTCGATGAGGAGCACGTCGGCGTCGCGATAGGCGCGCTTGAAGGGCTCGGTCGCCTTGGTACTCAGCGCCCCAAGGAAGTGATTGGTGAAGTCCTCGGCGGTCGTATAGCGAACCGTGGTCCCGGCCCCGAAGGCGAGGACGTAGTTCCCGATCGCGTGCAGAAGGTGGGTCTTGCCCAAGCCGGGCGGAGCGTGGAGGAAGAGCGGGTTGTAGGCCTGGCCGGGGTGCTCGGCCACCGCTAGCGCAGCGGCATGGGCGAGACGGTTGCCCGTGCCGATGATGAACTGGTCAAAGCTGTAGCGGGGATTGAAACTGGCCTGCGGACCCGGGGCTCGGGCGAGAGGAGGCGAGGGCCCGGCCAGCCGCTGACGGGTTTCGCTATCGGCGAAAGTGACGCGGGCGCTGTCGCCGAGCGTCTCGCGAGCGCAGCGCTCGAGCACCCGGCCGTAGCGGGCCGAGATCCACTGCTTGGTCCCGGGCGGGGCTTGGAGGAGGAGCGTCTCGCCGTCCCAGCCTCGAACCTCGATCGGCGCGATCCAGATGTCGAACGTGGAATCACCGATTTTGCGACGGAGCTGCGCCCGAATACTCTGCCACGCAGGCGCAGCTTCATGATGCGTGGGCAGCGACAAGCAACTCCTCCCGGGAGGCTTTCGGACGAACTGGTCGTGAGGGGCCGGGCTGAAACGTCCATGCCCGGGGGCGGCGAATATAGCAACGGCGCTTGGGGCCCGAGCGGCACCGGGAGGGGCTTGACGCAATGCGCGAGAAAAAGCTCTAAGGCCGCGCCAGAAGAGGGTTTTTGGCGTGCCGGCCGAAGGGGTGCAGACCACGTGCGGAGCGCCTCGCCGCCGTGCGTATACTGCGCCCCTGTGGGCCGTGAACTATGAAACGCACTTATCAGCCAAAGAAGCGCAAGCGCGCCCGCGCTCATGGATTTCGTACCCGCATGCGCACTCGCGCGGGACGCTTGACCCTCAAGCGGCGGCGCACAAAGGGACGCAAGCGCCTGACGGTCTGATGCTGGTCGGCCGGGTGGATTCCGAGTCCGGGCCGCGGCCAGGACGGGGTCGACTCTCGCGCAGCGCCGAGTTTGACCGTGTCTTTCGTCAGGGTCGATCTCACGCAGGTCGCGATCTCGTGCTCTACGTCTTTCCCCGCGGTGACGGGGACGGGCCGTCGCGACTCGGGCTCTCGGTATCGCGCAAGGTCGGCGCCGCCGTGGAGCGAAACCGGGTCAAGCGGCTCCTGCGCGAGGCGTTCGCCCAGGAGAGTGGGCGGCTGCCGGCCGGCAGCGATGCGGTCGTGGTCGCGCGCCGCGGGGCTCACGAGCTGGCCGAGCGAGATGGCTTGGGCGGAATCCTGAGCGCATTGAGTGAATTGATCGACAAGGTGCCGGGCGCGCGTGGGGACGAGATGTCCTCGGATGCAGCACCGGCCGCCGGGCCCCAGCAATGATGCGTCTTTCCTCCCTTGTCGTGGCCCCGATTCGGGGCTATCAGCGCCTCTTCTCTCCGGCGCTGGGAGAACGCTGCAAGTACTACCCGTCCTGCTCGCGTTATGCCGTGCAGGCGATCGAGAACTACGGCATAATCCGCGGCCTCGTCCTGGCCGCCTGGCGCCTGTTGCGCTGCAACCCGTGGAGTCATGGAGGCGTTGATCCGGTGGAGGATCAGCGGCTCTTCAAACCACGAGCCCCGGCCGCGAGCGTCTGATCATGCTCCTCGGTGCCAACATCTTCCAGCCGCTGATCGACGTCTTCGAGTCGGTCTTGAAGTTCTTCCACGACAGCGTGGGGGTCCCCTGGGGTTGGTCGATCGTGCTGCTTACGGTCGTCGTCCGAGCCCTCCTGATCCCGCTTACGGTCAAGCAGTTCGGCTCCATGCAGCGCATGCAGCAGCTACAGCCCGAGCTCAAAACGATCCAGGCTAAGTACAAGGATGACAAGGAGCGCCAGCAGCAGGAGATGATGCGCTTCTACAAGGAGAACAAGGTCAACCCGCTGGGGTCGTGCCTGCCGCTGGTCGCGCAGATCCCCGTGTTCATCTCGCTCTTCTACATGCTGCGCAAGAACCTGCGTCTGGACATCTGCCGCGGGATTCAGCCGCACCTGATCAGCGGGGCGATCGACACCAACCATCTGCGGCCCTGTGGCACGGGCCACAGCGCCGGCTTCCTGTTCATCGGGGACCTGACCAATAAGGCCACCGGCGCGACGCTGATCGTCCTGCTCGCCCTCTACGTGGGCAGTCAGCTCGCCTCGAGCCTGATGATGTCGAGCCCGACGATGGACCGTAACCAGCGGATGATCATGCTCGTCATGCCGCTGTTCTTCGTGTTCATCTTCCTCCAGTACCCGGCGGGGCTGCTCGTCTACTGGATCACCACCAACCTTTGGACGATCGGCCAGCAGTTCGTGGTCAAGCGGCGAATCGGACCGGTGCGAGCGCCCGTGATGGTCGCGGACGACGGGGCGACGGGCGTGGTCGCGGCCGGACGATCGTCGCCCAAACCGCCGCCCAAGTCGGGCGGATCTGAGCCGAGTTCGGAGACGGCCGGCAATGGCTCTGGGACTGGTTTGGCCGGACTCGGGTCGCTGATCCGGGGCCGGGGCAAGTCCGAGCCCGAGAAGACCGCGGTCGCGACCAAACCCGCGGGTCCGCCGCCGCGCCCGCCCCGGAAGAAGAAGAAGCGCTCCGGTCGGCGCCGGTAACGATGACGACCGGGGACGAGGATTCGGCCGAGCGGGTCCAGGAACTGCTCGAGCGCGTCGCCCGGGCCGCCGGCGTCGAGGTCTCGGTCGAGATCGAAGAGGGGCCGGATGGACTGGTCGCCCAGTACGTGGGTGACGATGTTGCGCTCCTGATCGGCCGTCACGGTCAGACGATCGATGCGATCCAGCACATCGCCTACCGCTTCGCCCGGCAAGGCGTGGACGAGCCCGTGCCGGTGATCGTCGACGCCGCCGGGTACCGCGAACGCCGGGCCAGCGCGCTGTGCGCCGCCGCCGATCAGGCGGCTGAGACCGCCGTCAGCCATCGACGTGCCGTGCCGTTGGAGGCTATGAGCGCCCTGGAGCGCAAGGTCATCCATGAGCACCTGAAGAGCCGCCACGACGTTGAGACCTACAGCGAAGGCCAGGAGCCCGCGCGCTGTCTCGTGGTCGCACCCCTCGTCGACTGACCAAAAACCGATCAAAACCGCCGCCGCGCCGCCAGGCCGCTCCCGGCGTTTCACGTTTGTCTTGACGGTGAAACACGCGACCGCTACAACGTCGTAGGGCGTGGTGGATCTCTCTGAATTCGATCGAGGACTTCTGACCGGGCTGCTCATCGGCGAGGGGTCGTTCGGCGGTGACGGCCGCCAGCCCCAGGTGACGCTGCGGATGCACGTGCGCCACGAGGCGCTGTTCATGTGGCTTCAGGAGCGCTTCCCCCGCGCCCGACTGTACGGGCCCTACCACCACGACGGTCGTCACTACTACCAGTGGATGGCTCGCGGGCAGGCGCTCGTCCAGGACCTGCTCCCGTACCTCGATCCGGCCGAGATCGGGCAACTCGATACTCACGCCGGCGACCGGATTGTGGCGATGTGCGATCGATACGCTGCCTACATCGAGCGACAGCGCGGCCCTGTCGGCTGAGCCGGCCCGGTGTCAGCGGACCTCTCTCTCGTAGCGGAGACCGCAGCGCTAGCCGGACGTTTCTCACTGTCGGCGTCTGCAGAACGCGCTCTGGGCGCTCTGTTGACCGTTCTGACCAAGGATCCGCACGCCCCAACGGCCTTACGCGAGCCTCGGCGGGTGCTGCGCGATCACCTCGCCGACGCGCTCGTCGCGCTCGAGCTCCCCGAAGTCCAGTCTGCTTGCACGGTCGCCGACCTCGGGGCCGGGGCCGGCGTGCCGGGCCTCCCGCTCGCCGTCGCCCGTCCCGAGGCGACGGTATTCCTGGTCGAGAGCAACCGCCGCAAGTGCGCATTCATCGCCCGCGCTGCTGAGGCGACCGGCGTGCTCAACGTCGTCGTGGTGCCCGAACGGGCCGAGGCCTGGAGAGACGGTCTCGGGCGCCTGGACCTCGTCACCGCCCGCGCGCTGGCCCCGGTATCCGTCGTGGCCGAGTATGCGGCGCCGTTGCTGCGGCTGGGGGGCGCGCTGGTGGCTTGGCGGGGCCGGATCGACGCCAGGGAGGAACGCGAAGCGCGCACCGTCGCGGCCGAGCTGGGCCTGCGCTACGGACAACCGCGCCGCGTCGAGCCCTATCCGGGGGCTGCCCACCGCCACCTGCAGCTAATGGTCAAGACCGAGCCTACGCCTCCGCGCTTTCCGCGCCGCCCCGGGATGGCCCGCAAGCGCCCGCTCGGAGCGGGATCACCGCCCGCATCTGACCGCCGACGGCGCTAGCTTGATTGCCAATGGGAACGATCTATGCCATCGCCAATCAGAAGGGCGGCGTCGGCAAGACGACCACGGCCGTCAACCTGGCGGCCTGCGTCGCCGAGGCTGGATACGAGACCCTGCTGATCGATATCGACCCTCAGTCCAACGCCACCCTGGGGCTGGGAATCGACAAGTACGTCAAACCGACCGTGTATGACGCCCTGGTGGGCGACCGGGATCTCGCTGAGACCGTTGTGGACAGTGGGATCGAGCACCTCGGGGTGATCCCGGCGGGTCCGGATCTGGCCGGCGCGACGATCGAACTCCCGCGGCTGGCCGGGTGCGAGAACCGCCTTCGAGACGCCCTGACCTCGGTCCGCGACCGCTATGCCTTCGTGTTCCTGGACTGCCCGCCCTCCCTGGGTCCCCTGACCATCAACGCGCTGGTCGCCGCCGACCGGGTGATCGTGCCCGTCCAAGCCGAGTATTTCGCGCTCGAGGGTCTGGCCGGTCTCCTTGACACCCTGTCGCTCGTGCAACGCGAGCTCAATCCGCGTCTCAGCGTCGCCGGGATGCTCCTGACCATGCACGACGGGCGCACCCGCCTGGCCCAGGACGTCGAGCGCGAGGTGCGTCAGCACTTCCCGGCGCTCGTGTTTGAGACGGTCATCCCCCGCAACGTCCGCATCGGGGAGTCACCGAGCTTCGGCAAGCCAGTCATCCATTACGACCCGCATTGCGCGGGGGCCGACGCCTACTTCGAGCTGGCCAAGGAGGTTGCCGCCCGTGGCTGAGCGCCAGCCAGCGATGGGCCGTGGCCTGGAGGCGATCCTGTCCGTGGCTCGACGCGACGAACCCGAGGAGCTGCGCCAGGTCGCCCCCGAGCTGATCGCGCCCAATCCCCACCAGCCCCGGCGGCTGTTCGATGAGGCCGCTCTGGCCGGACTCGCCGAGTCGATCCGCGTGCGCGGGGTGTTGCAGCCGGTCCTGGTCCGGCCCGTGGCCGGCGGGACCTATGAGCTGATCGCGGGTGAGCGCCGCTGGCGGGCGGCGCGAATCGCCGAGCTCGAGACGATTCCGGCGATCGTCCGCCGGCACGATGATGCCGCCTCGCTTGAGGTCGCCCTGATCGAGAACATGGCCCGCGAGGACCTCAACCCGGTCGAGGAGGCCCGAGCCTGCGCGGCGCTGACCGAGGAGCTCGGCCTGACCCGCGAGGAGGTCGGTGTTCGCGTGGGCCGCAGCCGGGTGGCGGTCTCCAACCTGATCCGGCTGCTCGACCTCCCCGATATCGCCCTGACGGCGATCGAGCACCGGGCCCTGAGCGAGGGGCACGGGCGGGCTCTGCTGCTGGCCGGCGACCACGACGATCGCCGCCGCCTCGCCCGCTCCGCGGTCCAGTACGGCTGGTCGGTTCGCGAGCTCGAGGCCCGCGCCCGCCAGGCCAACAGCGGCGAGACTCGGCCGCGCCGCCCGCGCCGCCCGGCGCTGCATCCCGACCAGGCGGCGGCGATCGCGGTGATCCAGGATCGCTTAGGTGCCGTCCTCGGCCGGGAGGTCGAGGTGACCCCCACCAGTGGTGGCGGCTACCGCGTACACCTGAGCTTCGAGTCGGCCGATGACGCTCTCGAGTTGGCAGTTAGAATCGTTCCGCCGGGCGATTAGCTCAGTCGGTTAGAGCGCTTCTCTGATAAGGAAGAGGTCCCAGGTTCGAGTCCTGGATCGCCCATCTCGTATTTGCAGGGCTTTTGGTTGGAAGACACCGACTGGGTCGTAGGACGCGGACACCAAACGGACACCTCGGAGACACCGTGTGCTGCCCGGGCGGTGCGGATGAGGGCTTCCGCTGAGGTGTGCCGGCTCTCGTCATGCTCGTCGAACAGGTGGGCGTAGGTGCCGAGCGTCATCGTTGGGCTGTGTCCGGCTTGGCGGGCGACCTCGACGACGGTGGCGCCTTGCGCGATCAGCAGGCTGATGAAGCTGTGGCGCAGGTCATATGGACGGACGCCGGTCGCGCCGGCTGCTTTGCAGGCTTTAGCGAAAGTTCGGCCGCGCCAGTTGTTGGCGCGGTCAAGGTTCCAGGGGGAGCCGTCCGGGGCCGGGAAGACGAGATCGGTAGCTCCGGCACGCTTGGTGACCTGGCGCCAGGCGGCGAGCGTTTCTGCGAGCGGGGCCAGTAGCCGGACAGTGCGATTCTTCCCGGTCTTAGTGGACTTAAGCTTTCCGAAGGCGACGGAGCGCTCGACCAGAACCGTGCGCTCGCCGACATCGTGCCAGCGCAGTCCGAGCGCTTCGCCTGGGCGCAGGCCCGCGTAGGCGAGCACCGCCACGAGCGTCGCGTCGAGCATTTGGCCGTCACTCAAGAGGTGGGCGCGCATGGCCTCGATCGTGTGCGGCGGAAGCGGCCGGACGACGCGTGTCCGAGCCTGGCTCGGCTTACGGATCGCGCGGGCGGGGTTAGAGTCGATACGCCGCCACTCGACTGCGCGCTCGAGCATGCTCTGCAAGACGACGAGCGTCTTGCGGGTGGCCGCGTCGCCGACGCCGGTGGCTGCCATGTCGGCGCGCAAGTCGCCGATCAGCTCGGGCGTGAGCGACCGGAGTCGGACAGCGCCAAGCCGAGGGATGACGTGGACGTCGAGCATCGAGGCGTACACGAGCTGCGTGTGCCGCGCGAGGTTGGGCACCACGTACCGATGCCACCAGACCTTCGCGAACTCGGCGAGTGTCTCGCGGCTGTTGTCGACCAACGCCGCGTTGCCTAGGCGCTTGGCCCGCTTTATCTCGGCGTCGAGCGCATGGGCATCGCCCTTGCGTCCGATGACTCGAGAGTGCGGGCGCCCCTGCGCATCGCGCCAGCGGACGCGCCACACGGCCTCGTTGGCCCTGGCAACCTTCTCGACGCTCACTGGGAGGCCCCACGTTCGGTGTCCGGCTGGACCAACCCGCGGAACGTACCGGCCGGCGCTCGGCGCGCCAACCGAGGCATGGGCGAGAGCCCAGGCCGCGCTGCGCTCTGCCGGCGCTGTGCCGTGATCCACGCGTCGAAGTCCTGTGGGGTGACGCGCAGGCGGGAGCGAAGCTTGACCGCTGATAGTTCGCCGTCGCCGATCGCGCGCCGCACGGCCTTCTCGGAGAGCTGGCAGGCGCTGGCGATCTCTTTGATCGACAGCAGGTGCCATGGGGCGGGGTTCACGTGCTCGCGACTTCCGGTGTCGCTCGAAACGGGGACGACCATCGATCGTGGTCCGGGAGTCCAAGTCGTTCGCAACGGTTGCATCCTGGCGAATCCTAAGTCATTGAGGCAGATCTGTTGCACGAATAGTATCACGCCCTTCGGCGAGCTAGACTGCGGTTGTGCGTCCCGACACCGTGAAGAGCGCTGCGCTGTTGCGCGAGGCCCGCTTGCGCGCTGGCTTGAGTCAAGTCCTCCTAGCAGAGCGCACCGGCAAGGATCGCGTGCAGATCGGCCGGTGGGAGGCGGGCGCGGTCGCCCCCAGCCTTGACACGCTGGTGGAGCTCGTCCGCGCGTGCGGCTTTGACATCCCACTCGAGCTCGCTGCGCTGCAGCAGGTGAAGGACGAGCGGTTGACCGAGCTTCAGCAGCTCTCGCCCGAGCGTCGTCTGGACTCCATGCTCGAGTTCCTCCCCGGTACAGGGGATCGGTGATGCCAAGCGCGGATGAAGCGTTTGATCCGCGGGCGATCCTCGCGGCGTTGGAGCGCAAGCGTGCCACCTACGTGCTGATCGGCGGTCTGGCGCGGGTTCTGCGCGGCGCCGATGAGATCACCCACGGTGTCGACATCTGCCCCACGTTCGGTCGCGCCAACATCGACCGGTTGGCACGGGCAGCCAGCGAGCTGGCTGCCCGGAGGCTCGACGGCCAGACGCTCGTGTGGAGCGAGCAGGCGATCGACGCCGTGGACGTGCTCGCGCTCTCGACCCAGTTCGGGGCGCTGAACCTCATCGGCACGCCCGCCGGCGTGCCGCGCGGCTGCGTCGACCTACGCCACGCCGCCACCAGGAAGCACCTCGGCTACGGCCTGCAACCGTTCGTCGCGTCCGTCGGCGACCTCGCTCGCATGGCCGCCGCACTGCACCGCGACCAGGACGTCGCCCGCCTGCCGGCGCTGAGGCGGATCATGCAGCTCGAGGCCGACCGCGAGCAAACCCTCACTCCGGGCCCCGTTTCGAGCCCCCCGGCCGCTCGCCTTCGCTGGCCCGGCCGCGACGGGCCCGAGCACGGCCCACGCCTGGGCCACTGAGCCAGCCGCTGGCGCTTGCGCGGCAGGGATCGCAGATGGCCGCAACCGCCCGCCCCGCGCCTCCGGGAAGTGTGGGTGCTGCGAGGGGGGTCAGCTGGTCGCCTGGCGTTCAAAGAACTCGGCCACCCGGTCTGGATTCGTCGGGTCAGGGAGCATCTCGTCCGGAGCGGAGAACCCTTCCCTCGCAGCGCCATGACCGCCTGGTCAAGGTCGTAATCTGTGTGGCGCAGCTCAAGCTCGGGGCCGAGCACGCGTCCGCACGGCCCTCGTAGGGCACGCCGACGCTGCCGGCGTTCACCACCACCACCAGCCGTCGACGCGCCGGTCGAACTGACGGTGCGTATGCCCGCCAACCACGAGCCTTTGCTCAACCCCGTCCAGGATGCCGCGGAACCGCTCATCGGGGTCGCGGTCGTGATGATCTCAGTGTCGCTGGGCGGAGGCATGGCAAACAGCTGAGACCAGGCCCATCGACCTCGAGCGCCACCCCCGCTGCAGAGTCGGCCACGAAGCCGCACTAGTTGCGGGGGATCCTCGAGGCGCAAAACTCAACTCAACTTCGTTTCGGGTGGTACTCGGTCTCCACGTCGCGCCGATCATGGTCGTAGGCGTCGACGATCTCGCGGCCAGCGTTGCCACGCACAAGCGGGCAGCGCACAACGCCGTCAGCTGGTCGATCGTCTCGCGCGGTGACGCGGCAGAGGCAGCCGCCACATCGCCCGCAATTCAGGATCGTCTCAACACCCTCAAAGCGACGTCAGCCAGCACTACCCGAAGTGCGGGCAGGTCGCCATGAATGGCACAGAGCACGCGACCCGCATGCGGACAAACCGATCCCACAAGTCGGAGCCAGCGAACCGTCGGAAAGCAGACACACCACGTGCACCCACGGTGCTTCCGCGACCTACGATCGATCGCATCGACATCAGATACGATGTGAGCAGTGGATGCTTCATCTTGGCTTCGTGAACTACGCGCGCGCCATCACCTGAGTCAGCTGGCGCTTGCCTATCGGGCTGGCACGACGCAGCAGGCGATCAGCAGGATTGAGCAGGGGCGCGTGTCGCCCACCGTGGAGATGCTTGGGCGACTGGCTGCTGTGGTCGGCGAGGAGCTGGTGCTGGATGCGAGGCCGCGCGAGGTTCCGTTCGATCCCGACCAGCTGGCCGCAGCAATTGAGTCGCCGATGGCCGAGCGCCTAGAGCGTGCGATGAGCTGGAACCTGTTCGGCGGCGAGATCGCAGCCGCGGGAGCA
>JBPCIY010000051.1:0-12776 GCA_051005855.1 Solirubrobacteraceae bacterium
TCTCGTGGTACTGAGTGAGGGTCGAGGAGATGTGGGCCGAGGGGGCCGAGTCGTGGGCGACGCCCCCCAGGAACTGCTTGACCAGCGCCTCGTAGCCCGGCACCCCAGACGTCGGCGAGCCGTCGAAATGGTAACCCGGCGGGGCCCAGAAGATCGTGTGCACGGTCACGTCGCGCATCACCTGGCCGCCGTGGTAGACGACCGGGATGTTGGTGCCCGAGGCGATCTCCGGGCTGCCCAGGCGCGGCAACACCCCCATCGCTAAGCCAATCCGCGGCCGGAACGCCTGAGGCGAGGCGTGGCGGCCGGCGTGACGGACGGCGGCGGGCGCGAGGGCGGTAGCGAGGGACAGCGCGACCACGGCGACCGCCGCCAAGAGCGTCGCCACAGTCACACGGCGGACCAGTCGGGGGCGGCGCATCGCGCGCACCTTAGCGCAGGGCAGCCCGGGTCCGGCCCAGTCGTTACCATGGATCCCGGATTACAAACCCAGGGGGGCTGGCGGGAAGCCGGCTGAGATAGCGTCACGACCCGGCGCTGACCCTTCGAACCTGTGGGGTAATGCCCGCGGAGGGAGCGACTGAAATCGATGATCGAGGCTCCGGCCTTGGCGCCTCGCGAGCGAGGCCGAGGTGTCGACGTCGAGCTCGTGAGCCGGACGTTCGCCGACCCGCGCGGCGGGCGGCCCCCGATCGCCGCGCTGGACGGCATGTCCCTGCACGCCGCACCCCGGGAAGTGGTCGCCGTGGTGGGACCCAGCGGGTCGGGTAAGACGACGCTGCTCGAGCTGATCTGCGGCCTGCAGCAGCCTGACGCGGGCGTGGTGCACTGCGCCCCGGCGGCCCTGATGCCCCAGCGAGATCTGCTCCTGCCCTGGCTCGGCGCGCTCGACAACGCGGCGCTGGCGCTGCGGGCCCGGGGCGTCAAGCGGGCCCAGGCCCGTTCGCTGACCGCCCCGTGGCTGGAGCGCTTCGGGCTCGCCGGCTTCGAGCACACCCGCCCTGCGGCCCTCTCGGGCGGGATGCGTCAACGCGTCTCGTTCCTGCGCTCGCTGCTGGCCGGCAAGCCGGTGCTCGCGCTGGACGAGCCGTTTGCTTCCTTGGACGCGATCACGCGGGCCGAGATGCAGGCCTGGCTGGCGGCGATGCTGGCCGACCAGCCGCGCACGGTCGTACTCGTCACCCATGACGTCGAAGAGGCCGTGGTCCTGGCCGACCGGGTGGTAGTCATGTCGCCCCGCCCCGGGCGAGCGGTGGCCGAGGTGGAGGTGTCGCTGCCCCGCCCGCGGCGCCGGACCGACCCCGATCTGACGGCGCTGCGCGAGCGGGTCTACGTCGCGCTGGGGGTCCCGCAGTGAGGCGCGTACTGAGCGGCTGGCGCCCCGCCGTGCTGCTGGCGGCGCTGCTCGGACTCTGGGAGATCTACGTGGACGCGGGCGGCGCCGAGCCGCTGATCCTCCCCTCCCCCCACGCCATCGCCCAGTCTCTGTATGACGACCGCGGGCTGCTATGGAGCAACTTCCTGATCACCGCCGAGGAGATCCTGCTGGGGATCCTGGTCGCCGCCGCCGCCGCCCTGCTGCTGGCCAGCGCGATGCATTTCTTCGTCACCCTGCGCCGGGCCACCTACCCACTCCTGATCGCCTCCCAGACCGTGCCGATCCCGATCCTGGCCCCGGTGCTCGTGCTCTGGCTGGGCTTCGGCCTGCTCCCCAAGCTGGTCGTGGTGGCGCTGGTCTCGTTCTTCTCAATCGTCGTCACCACCCTGGCCGCCTTCGCGGCCATCGATCCGGATCTGCTCAAGTTGATGCGAACCTTCGACGCGTCGCGCTGGCGGACGTTCTGGGACGTCGAGCTGCCCGGGGCGCTGCCGGGGGTCTTCACCGGGACCAAGATCGCGGTGATCGTGGCCGTGATCGGGGCGGTGTTCGCCGAGCAATCGGGGGCCAACGCCGGCCTCGGATACCTGTTCGAACAGTCGATCCCCCAGCTCCTGACCGCACGCGCCTACGCGGCCGTCGTGATTCTCTCCCTGTTCGCGATCGCCCTCTTTGCCCTGCTCACCCTGGTCGAGCGGCTCACCCTGCCGTGGGCCACGGCACCGAACGGAGACCCAAGTAGATGAAACGACACCTCCTGCTCCTCCTGACCGCCGCCGCGGCCGCGCTCGGGCTTGCGGCCTGCGGTGAGAAGAAGGAAACCCTCGCCGCCGGGCCCCCCTCCACCCAGCCGGTGCGCGTGATGCTCGACTGGTTCCCCAACGCCGACCACGTCGGCCTCTACCGGGCTCAGGCCGAGGGCGACTTCAAGTCCGCGGGACTCGACCTCCACGTCCAGGTCCCGTCCGATCCGGCCACCCCGCTGCAGCTACTGCAGGCCGGCAAGGTCGACCTCGCCATCTCCTATGAGCCCGAGCTGCTCTTGGCCCGCGACAAGGGCCTGCCCCTGGTCTCGGTGGCCGCGCTCGTGCAGCGGCCATTGACCTCGATCGTCTCACTCGGCGCCAAGCACATCACCGGCCCGCAGCAGCTCAAGGGTAAGACGGTCGGGGACGCCGGGCTGCCCTACCAGCATGCCTACCTGGAGAGCATTCTGGCCCGCGCCGGTGTGCCCGCTGGCTCGGTCAAGGAGGTCAACGTGGGTGCCAACCTGGTCGGGGCGATGCTGTCGGGCCGAGTCGATGCGACCCTGGGCGCGTACTGGAACTACGAAGCCCTCCAGCTGCGCCAGCTCGGCCGCCGGGTCAACGTGATCCACGTCGAGAATGTCGGCGTCCCCAACTACGATGAGCTCGTGCTGGTCGTCCGTGCGAACGAGCTGGCGTCGCCGACGCAGACCAACCTGGTGCGCCGCCTCGTCCAGGCCTTGGGGCGCGGGTATCAGTCGGTCCGCAGCGATCCCACCGCAGGGGTCACCTCACTGGTCACGGCCAATCCATCGCTGAGCGCCAAGCTGCAGCTGGCCAGCGTGCAGGCGACCCTCTCCTCCTACTTCCCGGCCGGCGCCGGCCTGCCGTGGGGGTGGCAGAACCAACGGCAGTGGACGGCCTACGGACAGTGGATGCTCGCCCATCACCTGATCACCAATCCGGCCACGTTGGCCGGCGCCTTCACCAATCAGCTGCTCGCGGGCCAGGGGCCGTAGCTGGGGCCGGCCCCACGCAGCGCGTGCAGACCCGCCAACCCCGACCAGGGTGCGTAGGGAGCGAAGAAGCGCTCCACCTCCTCCTCGGTGGCCCGCGCGCGGGGATCTTCGCCCCTCAGACGGCCGACGAGCTTGAGGTAGGCGAGGTCCCCGGCGGGCAGCTGGTCCAGCCGGCCCTGCCCGAGCAGCGCCAGCGTCTGGACCGTCCAGCTCCCGATCCCGCGGATCCGGCGCAGGCGCCGCCAGCCACGCTCGTGGTTGGGGTCAAGCAGATCGACCCGGCCGCTGGCCACCTCCCGCGCGACGGCGATCAGGGCCAGGGCCCGCCCCGGAGACAAGTCGAAGGAGGCCAGCCGGGCCGGGGCCTGGGCGGCCAGTACCGCCGGCGCGGGTGAGTCGCGCAGGCCCGTGACCGGACACCGGCGCCCGAGCCGCGCGACCAGGCGGCGTTGGATCGCGGCCGCCCGCTCGTACTCGATCAGCTGCTCACAGACCGCCCAGGCGAGGGCTTCGAACGGTTCCGGGCGGCCGGACACCCGCAGGCCGGGGTTGGCGCGCAGCGCCCGACCGATCAGCGGGTCAAAGCGGAAGCGCTCGTAGAAGGCGCGCAGGTCCTGGTCGATGCCGAGCGCGGCGCGCATCCGCTCGATCCCCCATTCGGCGCTCTCCGGACGCTGCGCCCGGGCTCCGAACAGGACTCGATGCGGCGTGATCTGGACGATCCGGACCGAGACCTGCTCGTCGCCGACGTGCAGGAGCCGGTGCAGAACGCCGCCCCGGATCTGCGCCGTGCCGTCGAGCCCCACCCGGCGCGAGAGGGCAAACGGCCAGCGCGGCCGAACCTCGATCCGGACCTCGGCGGTGGTCTCGCTCAATCGCCCGGCTTGGCGATCAGGTGCACGTCGACCAGGAACGAACGCGTGCCGACGATCGGCAGGCCGCCGGCCCCGCGGCGAGACGTGACCCCCGCCAGCTTGCGAGCGCTGTGGCGCCGGACCAGAGCCAGGGTGGCGGCGCCGGCCACAAACCCGGTGGCGGCGGCGGCGGCGGCCTGGACCGCGGGCAGCGCCGCCGGGGCAATCCTCTCGAGCGGACGGACCTCAGCCAGGACGGGCAGGCCGTCCACCACCTCCTCCTCGGCCTCGGGGGGATCGACGGCGTTGGGGGGCCGACAACCGGGGTCGGCGGAGCCGGCGGGGTGGACATCGTGGGACACGGGACTACACATGGTGACAGCGCCGGCGGTCACCTTCAAAGGTGATTAGCATGAGCAGTCTCCTATGCCGACTTCGATAGACGTCTTCGCCAAGGCTCGCGAGTTCGAGCGGCTCGAGTTGCTCAACGCCGCGCGCGAGGCCGACATCCTGCCCTACTTCCGGGTGCTGGAGGGGCCGACGCTGCCCGCGGTGGAGATGGAGGGCAAGCGGCGGATCATGCTCGGCTCCAACAACTATCTGGGGCTGACCGGCGACGAGCGCGTCCGGCAGGCGGCGATCGACGCCGTCCACAAGTACGGCACGGGGCTGACCGGCTCGCGCTTTTTGAACGGAACCACCGACCTCCACCTGGAGCTCGAGCAGGAGCTGGCCGACTGGATGGGGACCGAGGCCGCGATCGTCTTCACCACCGGCCACCAGGCCAATCTCGGTGCACTGGGGACGATTCTGGGCCCGGGCGACACGGTGATCGCTGACTCCGGGGACCACGCCTCGATCCTGGACGGATGCATCCTCTCGCGAGCCAAGCTCCGCCCCTTCCGTCACAACCGGCTTGACCGCCTCGAGCACTCGCTGCAGCGCGCGGGCGGCGACGGCGGCGGCGTGCTGGTGGTAGTCGACGGAGTCTTCTCGATGGAGGGCGACGTCGCCCCCCTGCCCGAGATCGTCGACCTGGCCAGTCGCTACGGCGCCCGGCTGATGGTCGACGAGGCGCACGCGCTGGGCGTGCTCGGGCCGCGCGGGGCGGGCACGGCCGAGCTGTTCGGGGTCGAAGATCGCGTCGATCTGCGGATGGCCACCTTCTCCAAGTCGCTGGCCTCGTGCGGCGGCGTGATCGCCGGCCCGGCCGACGTGATCGAGTTCCTGCGCATCCAATCGCGCCCCTTCATGTTCACGGCCTCCGGCGTGCCGGCCGCGGTCGGAGCCGCGCTCGCCGCCGTCAAGATCTGCCGCTCTGAGGAAGGTCCGGGACTGTTTGCTGCCGTGCTCGAAAACGCGCGGTACCTGCACGCGGGTCTCAGCGAGCTCGGCTTCCGCGTCGTCGAGCCGACCCGGCTGGCCGACGGCGCCGAGATCGTGACCCCGGTGGTCCCGGTGGTGGTGGGCGACGACTGGAAGGCGGGGTTGCTCTGGAAGGCGCTTTACGAGGCCGGCGTGTTCGTCAACACCGCGTTGCATCCCGCGGTCCCGCCCGCCGGGGCGTTGCTGCGCACGAGCGTGATGGCGACCCACGAGCGCTCGACGCTCGACGAGGCGCTGGAGATCTTCGCGCGCGTCAAGCGCGAGTTCGAGACCGAACACGGGCCGCTCCCGGGCGGCAGCTGAGCCGTCCCTCCTCAGCGCTGGGACCGCGGATGCGCTTGTCCGCTTCCGCACAAGACCTCCAACACACAAAAAAATGCGCTCTAAGCGCATCAACGGCCAGTTGTGACGTTGCTGTAACCCGGTCGGTGTTCTAGCGTCCTCCTTGTCGCTCGGGTGGTCGCCCGGCTAGGGGCCAAAGCCCAGCCGGAGTTGACGTTCGGTGAGGGGCGATGGTAACCAGGGCCCTCGAGAGCCCCTACATCAATGCGCAGTCCGGCCGGGCTGGCCGATGCGGTCGCATCGTGCCCGGACGTAATGGTCCAGTCCGCGCTCGTCGCGGCAAACACGTACAAACCCAGGGAGTTGAGTTAGCTACATGACGGAGCAGACCGCCACGAGGTCCCCGAATCCGCAGCGGCTGCGGGCGCTTGAGCGTGCCAACGAGGTTCGACTCGCACGGGCGTCGCTGAAGCGAAGTATCGCCCTGGGACACCTCTCCGCTGCCGAAGTGCTCCTCACCTGCCCCCGGGAGGCAGCCAGCTGGCCGATCGGCGAGCTGCTGATGAGCCAGCGGCGCTGGGGCACGACGAGGTGCCGCAAGTTCCTGGCCCGCAATCAGATCGTGGAGACGAAGCCCATCGGCACCTTGACCGACCGTCAGCGGCGGATCCTCGCCGCGGCGCTGCAGGCGTCCTGCGATCGAGCCGTCGAACGTCTCGAAGTCCCGGGCGTCGGGGAGATGGCGCTCGCCGTGGCCTGAGTGCGACCCGGGCTGGGCGCGACTCGGGGCTGGGCGCAGCCCCCCGCGCTCGGCTTGGCGCCGGAGCGCTCGCAGCCGAATCGGCCCGCGGAGCGCTCCGGCGTAGCGCTACATGTGCATCCCGAGCGGCACGGGGCTGGTGCCGGCCAGGAAGAAGAACCAGAACACGAACCCGACCAGGGTCAGCCCGGCGCTGACCACGAGCACGGCTTCGAGCACCACGTGACCGGGGTCGCTCATCCCCCGGGCGACGCAGTTGGCGCGGTAGACGTCACTGAGCTTGGCCAGCACCGAGGCCAGCAGCGTGATGGTCAGGATCACCCCGACGAACATCGCGCCCAGCGCCGCTCCGAGCGACTCGGTTGCCCCTTGGATCTGAGAGCCAACCCACAGCCAAAGCAGGGGAGTGCCCACCCAGAGCACGAGGCTGCCGGTGAACATGATCAGGACGACGAGCATTGCCCCGGCGCCGTTTCTCAGGACTAGGCGCACCGAAGGCTCCCCAGCCCGGGCCAGGAGGTCAGCGGGTCGCGGACGCCAGTCCGCGACCCCCGGCTAACGGACAGCCGGAGGAAACCTTGACCTGCCACCAGCCCATCAGCATCCCGATCAGGCCGAGCCGGGGCCTGACCTGCCAGACGCCGCAACCGGACTCACCGAGCTCGCGGTTGGAGATCCGCACGAAACGGTAGGACCCGGGATCGAGCAGCATCCGCTCGAGGGTGAGACGCTTGGCCTCCTGCTCGTCGGCGCGCTGCGCGATACTCACGCGCGCCGCGTGCAGGCGCTCGCTCAGCTCGTCGCGGACCCGTTCGAGCTCCCCCAGGTCAAGCAGTCGAGGCGTTGCCGTCATGGCGACGGGCTGGGCGAGGCCGCCCATCGGGAAGGCGGTGACGAAGGCGTCGGCCAGCTCGCGCTCGAGGCGGGCGATCTGGGCGCGCAGCGTGCCGCGCGCGGCGCGCTCGTCGGGCTCGGTGACGCGGTACAGCAGCCCCGCGGGCTCGTGAAGCGGCGGAGTGGGGATAGCGGTCTGTGCTTGCCTTCCTCCCATGCTTGGGCACCTTAGCAAGTCTTGATCGCGCGCAAGCCGGTTTCCGCCGGCCCGGTTTCAGCCCAGGATTTCGAGACCAATCCACAACGCCTCCTCGAGGTGGATGGCGGGGACCCCATCGACCCCGACCGCAAACAGGGCCACGCGCTGCGTGCGCGCGCCGACCCCGTGGCCGAAGTCAGACGCGGCGAAGAGCACGCCGTGCACCGCGCTGGCGTCGGCCACTGCGAGCGTGCCCGGCTCCAGGTAGCGACCGGCAGCGCGAGCCTGCTCGGCGTCGGCCTCGGTGGTAGTCCGAATTCCGAGGCCGCCCGCGTCGACATGATCGGCATCGAGCGCCCAGACCGGGACCCCGGTCTCGATCAAGGCGATCAGGCACGCGTCGGCGATCAGCTCGACCGAGCGGAAGCCGCCGTGCAGGAGACGCTGCACGGCCGCCTCCTCGCTGGGAATGCGGTCGACGTCGGGGTCTAGGCCGATCTGGCGAAAGAAGGCCCGGTAGGCCTGGGGAATCGGCTTGGTCCGCATGGTCACGACGCTCCCGCCGCGATAGCGGCTGGACAGTTGCCTGAGTGTGCGCACCACCGCGCGGGGGCTGTCGCGCCGGCGAGCGGTGGTGGTGGCCCACTGCAGGCGCAGCCCCGGAAACTCGGCCTGGACCGAGGGTGCGACGAAGCCCTCGGCGGGCCGCAGGGTGGTGGTCGGCTCGGTCACGAACTCAGCTCCGCCCGCCCGCCCGGGGGTGGGCTCACGGCGGCGGCACCCCGGTCCCCAGGAGGGCCTGCACGCGCGGTGCGAGCTGCGTGCTGGTCTGCCACCGGTTGCCGATCAGGCGGTCGCTCACGATTCCGCCCTGGCGAGCCAGCTCGACCATCGGGCAGATGGCCACGCCGTACAGGCTGCCGATCGATCCGTCCCGGTCATAGGCGACGGGAATCGTCCACCGGTGCGAGCGGATCAGGGCGGCGGCGTCGGATCGGGTGGCGTTGACCGCGACGGCCGCGAACTGGACGTGGTCGGCCGGGAAGCGGCGCGAGAGCTGCTGGAGCGCATCGACCTGGTTTTCGCACTCGGTGGAGCCGATCACGAAGAAGGCCAGCACGAGCGCTCGGTGGCGCAGAACCAGGCAGAGGTTGAGCGCGCGGGGATCGTGGCGGCCCTCCGTGCAGGGCGGATTGAGGTTCGCGTCGCCGATCAGGGTCGTGTTGGCCAGCGGCGCCGCGAACAGGTGCAAGCGCTGGCCGGCGGGGACGCCGGTGGTGGCCACCCCATTGCGGGCGAACTGGTAGATCGAGACCGCGATGACGATGGCCAGCCCAAAGATCCCGATCATCCAGCGGTAGCGCCGGGTGTCGATCGTGGGTGGCGGCACGAGCGGGTCGCCGGACTCCGGCGCCCGCCCGGTCGGCCCCGCACGATCGGGATCCAGCCGGGTGAGGGGGGGCGGCTCTTCGCCGCCGCCGGTCCCGGACGGATCGCTCACGCCACCCGCGGGCGCCGCCGTAGCCGCGCCAGGCGCGCCGACGCCCAGGCGGTCTGCGCGGGCGCCAGTTCGCCGCGCCGCTGTGAGAGCGCGAGCACGGCCGGCAGGACGAGCAGGACGCCGCCGAGCGAGACCGACAGATCGACGAGGGTGACAAAGCCGAAGTCCCTGAGCATCGTGATGTTGGAGAAGATCAGGACCCCGAAACCGACGATCGCCGTCACTCCCGAGGCCAGCACGGCCGCGCCGGTTGAGCGATAGGTTCGGGCCAGGGCGGCCGCGAGGTCGTGGCCAGATGCTCGCTCCTGGCGAAAGCGCTCGGAGAGCAGCACGCTGAACTCGGTGGAGATGGCGATGACTAGGGTGCCCAGCGTGGCCGACATCGGGTTCAGCGGGATGCCGATCAGGTACAGGATCAGCGCCGACCAGCCGGTGGCCAGGGCGATCGGGATCATCGGCACGAGCGCGCGCGCCAGCGTCCGGAAGACGAGCATGAGCGCCAGCCCGACGGCGATCAGACCGGCCACCAGCGTCAGCAGCCGCCGCGACGAGGACGAGAGCGCCTGGTTGGCCTCCGCCGCGAGCACGGGTAGTCCGGCCAGACGGGCGCTCACCCCGGCCGGCGGGTGCAAGCGCGAACGCATGTAGGCGATCACCGCCTGCTGGCGGGCCAGAGGCATCAGGCGGATTCCGAAGGCGAGGGTGGCCTCGCGGTGGTCCGCGGTGAGCACGGCCTGGGAGAAGTAGCTCGGGACGGCGGCCAGCAGTTGGCTGATCAGGCCTGGGCTGAGGCCGGAACTGGTCTTGGTGGCCTGACTGGAGGTCGAGAACAGGTCCGGGAGGGACAGCGCCGGGCAGAGGGTCGAATGAAAACAACCGCGGGTCTCCAGGTACCCATAGTGGGCCAGCAGCTCGTTCTCGTAGCGGATCATCCAGCCGACGGTGCTCGGACTGGCGACGTTGGCGCCGCGCACGGTGACATCGATCTCGCCCGAGACACCGGTCACCCGCTCGAGCGTGTGCAGGTTGCGCAGCGCCGGCATGGAGGACGGGACGAGCTTGGTCACGTCGGACTGGACCGCGGTTTGGGTGTCGGCGATCCAGCCTCCGACGGCGAGTACCCCGGCCACCGCGAGCACCCGTCCCGGATGGCGCGTGACTCCCTCGATCATCCCCCCCGGGGCGGCACGCCAGCCACCGCCGCCGGCCGCCAAGCGCCGTCGGCCCCGCCGAGCCGCGAGACCTCTCGCCGGCGCCGTCACCGCATGGGCGGCGCCGCGGGCCGCCGGCGTGAGGATCTCCGCCGCCCCCCGGGCGGCCGGGCGCAGGAGCTCGGCCGCTCCGCGTAGGCTGGCCCGCACCGGACCTCCGTCGCGCTCGCCGAGGACCAGCGCGGCCGAACCGGCGGTCAGCGCGCACGTGAGCGCGACCACGATCCCGGCCACGAGCAGGAGACCGAAGCCCTGGACCATCGGCACGGGTGAGAGCAGGAGGACGAGGAATCCGGTCGCGGTGGCCAGCGCGGCCGTGGCGATCGTGGGTGCGGCCCGACCGGCAGCCGCGGCCACCGCGCGCTCGGCGCCGAGCGGAGGGCCGCCGTCCGAGGGCGACTCGCGGGCTTCGTCGGCCCGGGCCTGAAACTGGATGCCATAGTCGACCGCGAGCCCGATCAGGATCGGCAGCACCGCGATCGAGGCCATGGTCAGCCCGGCGCCGAGCACGGCCAGCAGTCCGAACGTGATCCCGGCGGCGGCCAGGGCCACGGCCAGCGGCAGCAAGCGCATCCAGCCGGATGACTTGCCCCGCGGCGAGCGGAAGACGAGCAGCAGCGCCACCGCCATCACGATCAGGACGGCGACCAGCATGCCGGCGATCGAGCCCGAGATCTCGGTACTGAGGTCGTGCAGGACGACCGGGACCCCAGTCACGGTGTACGTGCCCCCATAGACCGAGCGGAACATGGGCATCGCGATCGCCGCGCGGATCCAGCTGATGGCCTGCGCCTGCTGGGCATCGTTGAGCGAAGCGCGCAGGCGAATCTGGACCAGGGCCGAGTCGCTGGTCGGGAACAGATAGGCAAACCGGGCCTTGGGTTGATTGACCCCTCGCGTCTGGTCAAAGACGATCTGCGGGATGAACTGCTTGGAGTCAATCGAGGGCAGCGCCGTGATCCCGGAGGTGAGGGCGAGCCGCTCGAGGGTCTGAAGCTGCCTCTGATACTCGAGTTGCCCGGCGGACTTGGCCGCCACAGCGGCCTGCTTGGCACTCATGTGACGGCCGATGGCGAGCTGATAGGCGGCCTGCTGGGCTTGGTGGACCGAGGTGTCGACCCCGGCCATCATCGACGAGATCTGGGTGTTGACCGCCGAGACCGCATGGTTGAGGAATGTCCCCGGCCCATAGACCACCTGGGCGGGCTTGTAGCGGGCCAGCTTGGCGCACGGGCTGCCGGCGCCGCCGTAGGGTGTGTGGTTGTTGGTGAAGGTAAAGGCCCGCAGGCTCGAGCTGGGCACCGCGTACTGGCCGGCGAAACAGGCCTCGAGCCCGGTCAGGGTGGCCAGGTCCTTGGTCTCGACCAGGTCGGTGAGCGGTTCGTGGATGAGCACGATCACCGCGTCAGAGCCGAAGTGGTGCTGGTCGTCGACCGTGGCCTGATAGGCGGACGAGGACTTGGGGACGAAGGTGTCGATCCCGGCCGAGGGCTTGAGTCCGAGGGCGAGCAGGCCGCCGGCGAGTGCGAGGACGACGACGATCCCGACCGTCAGGGCCGGCCGTCGCGCCACGGCCGCGACGAACCGTTCAAACCTCTCTCCGCCTGTCATCGCTCGCGTCAGGCTAGCGACGGGACCGGGGCACAGGCGCCGATGGCCAGGCCTTGAGTCGCCCCGCCGCCCGTCCGCCGCCTAGTGGTCTGTCCCTAGTCCATCGTCAGCGGGCCCTGAGACTCGCCGGAGAGGAACTGCCGGATGAACGGGTTATCGGAGTTGAGCATGTCCTCGGCCGGCCCGGCCTCGACGATCCGTCCCTTCCAGAGGACGTTGATGTAGTCGGCCACGCGGCGGGCGCTCATGATGTCGTGGGTGACGACGCAGAAGGTCGGCAGGTGCTCCTTCTGCTTCTCCTTGGCCTCGTCCATCATGTCGCGGTGGATCTCGAGGATCAACTCGCCGAGCAGGGCGGTGCGGACCGGGTCCAGACCCGAGTCGGGCTCGTCGAAGAGGACGATGTCGGGCTCGAGCACGAGGGCGCGGGCGAAGCCGGCGCGCTTGCGCATCCCGCCCGAGAGCTCGTTCGGCATTTTGTCCGTCGCGTGGCCGAGACCGACCTCGTTCAGGCGCATGTTGCAGATCTCGCCGATTTCCTCCTCGCTCTTGTCGGTGTGCTGGCGCAACGGGAACGCGGTGTTGTCGTACACGTCCATCGAGCCGAACAGCGCCCCGTCCTGGAATAGGACACCGAACTTCTTGCGCATATCGAACAACTGGTCGTCGACCATGTTCGGCACCGACTCGCCGTGCACGAGCACGTCGCCCTCGTCCGGGTAGAGCAGGCCGACCATGTGCTTGATGCAGACCGACTTGCCGGTGCCCGAGGGCCCGAGGATCATCGAGATCTGGTCCTCGGGGATGCTCAGGTCGAGACCGTTGAGGATCGTGTTGTGGCCGAAGGACTTCTTGACGCCGATGAACTCGATCGCATCGTCGGAGCCGTGGTCGCGCGTCTCGCCCGTGTGCCACTGGTAGGGCGACTCTCCGTGACGTGTCTGGTCGACGATGTTGTCAGGAACGTCGTGCTCTCCGAAAGTGGCCTGGGAATC
>JBPCIY010000052.1:0-26210 GCA_051005855.1 Solirubrobacteraceae bacterium
CTACGTGACCCTCGAGCCGTGCGCCATGTGCGCGGGCGCCATCGTCCTGGCCCGAGTGCCCCGGGTCGTGTTCGGCGCCACCGATCCCAAGGCCGGCGCCGCCGGCAGCGTGCTCGACGTCCTCGCGGATCCGCGCCTCAACCACCGTCCCCAGGTCGAGTCCGGGCTGCTGTCCGGGGAGTGCGCCGACCTGCTGCGCTCCTTCTTCGCCTCGCGGCGGTGAGGACGGCCCGGCGGTGAGGACGTCCCGACGTTCACTGTGGTCGGGGTCGGTCCAGCCCTCGCGGGCGCCGAGGTCGGTCCAGCTCGCCCCCGCCGCGCCTCGGCCAAAAGCCGTCCGTCGTCGTCTAACTTGTGACGCGCCCCACCGGAGAGGTGGCAGAGCGGTTGAATGCGCCGGTCTCGAAAACCGGTATGGGCGTTTCCGTCCATCGGGGGTTCGAATCCCCCCCTCTCCGTTATGTCGCGCCACAGGGCACGTTCCCAGAAGCGCAACGGTCTGCGCACCCCGGACCGCCGTCGAAGATCTACACCGTCCGGGACAACCTCCTACGGTGCGCACGAACCGGTCATTTGCAGGTCTCGCTGATCACCCCGAGCGGCGTCGGTCAAGCTCCACAGCGCGGAACCAGCGCGACTTCCCCACAACTTCCCCGTGGCTCACGCCGTTGCTCCGTCGCCGCGGCCGTCTGACCCCACTTCTCGACGTGGCTGGCTGAGGCGCTCTAGTACTCGTCCCGCCGGCGCCACCACGGACCGCTCTCGTTGCGCCCCTTGGGCGCCCGGTCGAGCCACTGGTACATGCCCCACAGGCCGTCCAGGCCGCGCGCGTAGGCCGATTAGGTGTGGTAGACGATGCCGTCCTCGAGGGCGAAGGCGCTCATGCCGGGGTGCTCGCGGAAGTATGTGGCCGTATCGGTGCCGCACATCGCGGCGTGCTCGATAGCGCCGCCCTGTTCGTCGCGCTCCCGGATCCACGTGCTGTCCGTCGGGCGGTAGTTGTAGTCGATGGTCCCCGAGCGTTGCTGGTCCTCGGTGAACGAGGCGCTGAAGTCGAAGTTGAAGTCACTGTCCAGCGACGAGGCCCAAGGGAAGCTCCAGCCCATGCGTCGCCTGTAGGCCTCGAGCGCGGCGATCGGGGCGCGCGACACCGCGATCATCCCGACGTCGTGGTGTTCCAGGTGGACGGCGGAGCCGTTGAAGCCATCGGCGATCGCCGAGCACGACGGGCAGCCACCCGCGTAGTCGGGTCCGAACATGAAGTGGTAGACGAGGAGCTGCGAGCGCCCACCGAAGAGGTCGGCCAGCGACGCGGCGCCGGCGTCGGTCTCGAAGTGGTAGTCCTTCTCGACGGGGACCCAGGGCAGTTGCTGGCGCTGACGGGCCACGTCATCGCTGCGTCGGGTCAGCTCCTTCTCAGCCTCGAGCAGCTCAAGGCGGGCAGCGAGCCACTGCTCGCGGCTGGCGGTGGTTTGGGTGCTCATGTGGATGTCTCCTTGTGGTTTCAGGTTGCGGCGACGGCGACGCCGAGGGCGACGATCACCAGCGCCAGGGGCACGTCGACGGCGGGGTGCGGGGGGAGCAGTTTCTGGGCGAGGACGACGACCGCGATCGCGCACATCAGCGCGATGCTCATGACGTCAACGGCGACGAGCACCAGCATCAGCCCGATGCTCGAGCCCAAGCAGTAGGCGCTGAACCGCAGGCCCGAGCGGACGCGCTCGCGGCAGCGCCGGCGGCACTCGCGTTTGATCGGCGTGAGCTCGTATAGGCCCGCGCCGACGATCAGCATGCCGGCGGTCACGGCGCCCGGCGGCCGATACAGCAGGCACATCGCGAAGGCGACCAGTGCCCAAGTGCCGAGGTAGGAGCCTGCGAACAGCGGCGCCCCGAGCGCACCGTCGCGCTCCCGAGCGCGACGCGCGATCGCGGGAACCGCGCTCGGCAGCATCATCGCCGCCATCATCGGCACCGCCGCGGTCAGGGTGGGGCTCATGTTCATGCTGGTCATTGCGTCAGCCCGAGCTTGGCCGGCGAGTTCTGCTTTACGTCCGGGAGCGTGTCGCCGGTCTCGAGCAGCGTCTTGAGGTTGGCCACGACGCGCGGCCAGCCCTCGCTGATGAGTGAGCCCGTCAGGCCGCCGGGCTCGAGGTCATCGTGGATCACCGTCAGCTTGACCTGCTCACCGAGCGGCTCGATCTCGAAGGTGACCTTCGAGCGCGGCTCGGCACCGAGGCGCTCGCGGGCGTCGTCGCTGAGATCCAGCGAGTCGGCCCATTCCGGGGTGAACGTCTGCCACGTGTAGGACAGCCGGCGGTAAGGCACCGACTCGAGCACCACCTGCTCGGGGTCGGCGATCGTCAAGCCACGCGTGTGCCAGGTCATAGCCGAGCCGGGCTTCCAGTCGGAATCAAGCGTAATTGCCCAGTAGCGCTCGGTGAACGCCGGCTCGGTCAATGCCTGCCAGAGCCGTTCGGGCGAGGTCTGGATGTAGGTCGTGTAGACGAACGAGGGCTTCTCCACGGGGGTGTCCTCCAGTGCTCTTTTCAGGTCGGCGAGCGCGTGGACGCGGTCCTGCTCGTACCGCGTGATCCAGCGTTCAGCGCTCTCGTTGATGGGCGCCGCGTTGAGGTAGTGATGCTTCTCCCGGCCGCGACGAACGGTCGTGACGAGATTGGCCGTCTCCAGCACGGCAAGGTGCTTGCTCACCGACTGGCGAGCCATGTCGAGGCCGGGCCCAGGGCGGGCATGACCGCAGGCCAACGGGTCGTCGAGCACCCCTCGTCAGCGGCGATCTTCTTGGTGCTGACGGTGGCGTCGGGGCGCATGATTCCGTCCGCGACGTGCTCGCTGAGGTCGGCGGCATCCGCCGCGCGGTCGGCTTCCGCGACCCTGAGGCGCGCCTGAGCTGCGTGGTCGGGATCGGGTCGCAGCTGGCCCAGCGTCTCACCGAGACGCTCGGCGACGCGCCGACAATGGTCGACGAGGTCCACGGCTTCCGGTCCTTTGACGAGCGCGATCTGCTCGGGTTCGTGGACGGCACCGAGAATCCGGAGGGCGAGGAGGCGAGCGCCGCCGCGTTCGTCGGTGACGCCGAGCCGGCCTTCAGCGGTGGCAGCTATGTGCTGGTGCAGAAGGACCTGCACGACCTCGCCGGCTGGGACGGCCTCCCGGTGGACGCGCAGGAGCAGGTGATCGGGCGGACCAAGCTGAGCAATATCGAGCTCGGCGACCACGTCAAGCCGGTCGACATCATGCGCTTCTCCACCGCGATGACCGGCAGTCTCTTCTTCGCGCCGGCCGTCGACCTTGCTCGAGGATCCGACACGCCGGCGCGCCACCGGCCTCCCTCGCCGAACCAGCGCCGGAGTCAGACGACGGCTCTTTGGGATCGGCAGCCTCCGCGACGGCGACGGCCAGTAACCCCCTACACGGGGGGCTGAGGGTCGTACTGGATCGCCCGCCTGACCTGCCGAGCGCGGTCGGGGCTGGCCAGCCGGGCGACTAGGTGCAGGGCCATGTCGATGCCGGCGCTGACTCCGGCGGCGGTGATGAGGTCGCCGTCGTCGACCCAGCGTTCGTGCTCGCGCACCCGCACGCTGGGGTCCAAGGCGCGCAGCTCATCGAGCGCCGCCCAATGCGTAGTGGCCGGTCGGGCGCGCAGGAGGCCGGCCGCCGCGTAGACCAGCGCACCGGTGCAGACGCTGGTCATCAGGGGCACTGCGGCTCGTTGCTTCCGTACCCAGCTCAGGTGCCCCTGATCGTGCAGCAGTGGCCGCGTGCCCGCTCCACCGGGGTGGACGAGCAGCTCCAGCGCGGGCGCTTGCGCGATCGAATGATGCGCGCCCAGCACCAGCCCTTTGGCCGCCGTCACCGAACGCCCATCGCGCGACAGGCAGCACGTCGCATACCCGTCCTCGGGATGGTGAGAAGTCCAGTAGGCCAGCACCTCCCAAGGACCAACGGCGTCGAGCTCCTCAACGTCGTCGAAGAGCAGAATCCCGATCTGCTTGGGCGCTGGCCGATGCGATGAGACGGCTGCCATGTCCCTGAGTGTGCCGCCTCGAAGCGGCGCCGTCCAGAGGCAGGAATGCCAATGTCCACTACGATCCTGCCCGTGCACCGCGATGAGCTGGAGCGATACCAGTTCTGGGCGTGCTCCCAGATGGGGTTTGTGTGGCTCCAGACGGCGCCGCGTGGATTAGGGGCTGATACCGTAGACGGCTAGGGAGTAGCAGCCTGACGCGGGCGCTTAGCGAGTGACAGCGCCAAACTGATTCTCCGGAAACCGCTATGAAGCGGAGTCCGTTTGTCGCTCGAGCCTGACCCGCTGACCATCGTCGGCATCGAAACGAGCGAACGCGGGTTCTGTCTGTCGCTCCGCCGGCGAGTCCTGCTCAGCGTGCTCGGAGCGCTCGCGGTCACCGCGATTCTGGCCTTCGTGCTGATCGGACGGCGGGGACAGTTCATCGCCGCGCTGCACAGGGCGCCGGTCTCGCTCCTGGTGGCGGCGGCGGTGCTCCAGATCGTCGCCCTGCTGGCGCGCAGCGAGGCGTGGAACATGTGCGTCCGCGCCGCCGGGGGCCGGGTCCGTCGCCGGCTGCTGTTCCGCGCGGCCGGCCTCGGCTATCTGGCCAGCGTGGTCAACGGCTCGGTCGGCTTGGTCGCGCGCATCGCTTCGCTGCGTCGTGCTGCTCCGGATGCCGCGCCGCGGGTGGGCGCGCTGCTGGCCGCGGAGGTTCCGATCATCACGGTCGAGATCGCGCTCGCCGCGATCTTCTCCTTCACCCTGATCGCGCCGCTCGGCCTGCCCGGGTGGATCCCACTGGTCGCCGTGGTCGCGATCGCCGCGGCCGTGGCCGCCGTCCAGCGGCTCTCCAAGCGCCACCGATCGGGTCTGTGGACCGGGCTGGCGATCCTGCGCAAGCAGGGCCGGGGGCGCATGATCGCGTTCGTGCTCTTGGCCGTGTGCGCCCAGATCGCGCGCAACTGGCTGATGCTGCACGGGATCGGCGTGAACGTCTCGGTCTTTGACTCAATGGCCCTGCTGATCGCGATGTTCACGCTCGGGCAGCTGCCGGTCGGGCCGAGTATCGGCCCCGCGGCGGCGGTGCTGATCCTCGGGGCCCACGGCGTCGCCCTGACCGCGGCCGCCGGCGCCCTGCTGGCCGTGACCGGCACTGTGGGCTCACTCGCCTACGCCGCGTGGGCGATCACCGATCGGATCCTCGCGGGCCGGCTGATCGCCCGTCCGGAGGCGATCACGACCCCCGTCGCCCCGGCGCCCACCCCGGGCTGACCGACAACCGCGCCGCATGACCGATCGGCCCTGGTAGGGTCGCCTGAGCCGACGCGAGGTGAGGAGAGAGACAGGTGGCGGTGACACCGGCCCGACGCGGTCGAAACCCCTACAGCAGCGAAGGCGTGCAGCGCGGCGATGACGGCATCGCCCGGTACACCGACCGACCGGACTCGATCGTCCACATGCTCCACGGGAGCGTGGAGCGCGGGCGTGACGCGCTGGCGCTGCAGGAGGTCGGCGGCCCGGCGCTGACCTACGGCGAGCTCTGGGACGGCGCGGCGCGCGTGGCCGGCGGCCTGCGCGCGACTGGTGTCGGGCGGCGTGACCGGGTGGCGATCCGGTTGCCCAACGGCGCCGACTGGGCGCTCGCGTTCTGGGGCGTGCAGCTGGCCGGCGCGGTTGCCGTGCCGGTCAACACGCGCTTCAAGGAGGCCGAGGTCGCCTACGTGGTGCAGGACTCGGGGGCCGAATTCGTGTTCGCGCCCGACACGCCGATGCCCGACGGCGAGCCGCTGATCACCGCCGACCTCGCCCGCGACGACCTGGCGGCGATCTTCTATACGAGCGGAACGACCGGCTTTCCCAAGGGCGCGATGACCTCGCACGCGAACTTCCTGGCCAACGTCGAAAGCGCAATCCGGTGCGTCGGGATCGACCGCGCCGAGGGGCCCGAGCTGGCCACGCTGATCAACGTCCCCCTGTTTCACGTCACCGGCTGCAACGCCCAGCTGCTGGTGATGACCGAGCTCGGGGGCCGCACGTTCGTGCTCGCCAATCCCCTCGACCTCGAGGGTTATCTGCGCACGGTCGGCGAGGAAGGCGTGCAGATGCTGACCTCGGTTCCGGCCATCTACCACGCCCTCACCCGTCATCCCCAGTTCGCGCACACCGACCTGAGCAGGGTGCGCTGGGTCTCCTACGGCGGGGCGCCGATCGCCGCCGCCGCCGTGCACAAGATCATTGACGCCTTCCCGGGAGCCCGCGTGGGCAACGGCTTCGGCCTCACCGAGACCTCGTCACTGACTTCGTTTTTGCCCCACGAGGAGGCGCTCGAGCACGCCGACAGCGTCGGCTTCGCGATGCCGGTGGTCGACCTGGCGATCGACGCCCCCGATCCGGAGACGGGCGTCGGCGAGCTGCTCGTCCGCGGCGAGAACGTGGTCGGCGGCTACTGGAACAAGCCCGAGCCGAGCGCGGAGACGTTCGTGGACGGCTGGCTGCACACCGGCGACCTCGGACGGATCGACGACGACGGGCTGCTCTACATCGTCGATCGCGCCAAGGACATGATCAACCGGGGCGGCGAGAACGTGTACTGCATCGAGGTCGAGAGCGCGCTGGCCGGCGCCCCGGGCGTCGGCGAGGCAGCCGTGATCCCGGTCCCCGACGAGATGATGGGCGAGAAGGTCGGCGCGGTGATCGTGGCCGCCGGCGACGACACCGATGTGGCGGCGATCGTCGCCTACGTCCGCGAGCAGATCGCTGACTTCAAGGTCCCGCAGTACGTGAGCCTGCGCACCGAGCCACTGCCCCGCAACCCGGGGGGCAAGGTGCTCAAGGCCCAGCTGCGGGACGAGACCGAATGGGGAGAGCCGCTGCGATGAGCACCGTCGAGACCGTGCAGGGCCCGATCGAGGCATCGGACATGGGGGTGACCCTGATCCACGAGCACGTCCGCTTCCGCGACGAGGCCGTGGCCGAGAACTGGCCCGGGCGCTACGACGACCAGGCCGAGTTCGATGCGGCGCTTGCGGCAGTCACCGCCGCCCAGGGCCACGGGGTGATGTCCATAGTCGATCCGACGGCGATGTTCGGAGGCCGGGACGTGCGCTTTATGAAGCGCGTCTCGGACGAGACGGGGGTGAACATCGCCTTCTGCACCGGCATCTACACCTATGACTTCTTGCCCCACTACTTTGAGAACCGCGACGCCGACCAGATCGCCGAGCACTTCGTGGCCGACCTGGAGCAGGGGACGCAGGGCACGGAGCTGAAGGCCTCGTTTCTCAAGTGCGCGGCCGATGCCGCGGGCGTGACCGACAACGTCGAGAAGGTTCATCGCGCGTGTGCGCGCGCGAGCCTCCAGACCGGGGCGCCGATCATGGCCCACTCGATGCCGGCGGTCAGCACCGGGCCACGCCAGGTCGAGATCTTCCTCGAGGAGGGGGTGGCGCCCGAGAAGATCCAGATCGCCCATTGCGGCGACAGCCCCGACGTGGAGTACGTCCAGGCCCTGCTTGACGAGGGCGTCTATGTGGGCCTGGATCGCTACGGCCTGGACATGTACCAGCCGATCGCCCAGCGCAACGTGGTCACGGCCGAGCTGCTGCGGCGGGGCCACGCCGAGCGCGTGGTCATCTCCCAGGACTACTGCGCGACGATCGACTGGTTCCCGCCCGAGGTCCAGGAGCAGTTGCTGAATTCCCCGGCGATCCATAACTGGTCCTTCACGCTGATCTTCGAGGAGGTCATCCCGTGGCTGCGCGAGCAGGGCGTGATGGATGACGCCGTCTTCGACACCGTCTTGGTTCAGAACCCGGCGCGCTGGCTCGGGCGCTAAGCCGCGCTCCCCGCGGCCTCGGTGCAGACCGGGTCACGGGCGGCCCAGGCGAGCTCGAGTCGGCCCGGCCGGTCCGACCTGAGGGCGAGCCGCTAGGTCGTGCAGGCTCGAGCTACCGCAGCAGCTGGCGGACGCTGGCCACGGGCACGACGGCGAGCAACACCACCACCGGCACGCTGCGCTTTGCGGCCGTGCGTGCGCCCTATCTGCGGATCCGGATCGCCCCCGCCACCAATACGTCCACGCCGCTGCTCCAGGAGGTGACCGCGACCGGCTGAGCGGCAAAGGCGGTATCTTGGCGCGGCATCTCCCGCCGGGGGTCGAGCGGGGGTTCATGCCAGCAACCCATGAAGCGCCATCGCCAACGCCAGCTCGTGCTCGCCGTCGCGGCCCTAGCCGCCTTCGGGCCGGCTGCCCACGCCGGGGCGCAGCCAGCCATCCGGCCGGCGCCGCCCCCGATCGCCGCGGCGATCGCGCTCAGCCCAGGGAGCGATCACCGCGCCGTCTTCTGGCAGTCAGCCGGCGGCCGGATCGAAGAGGCGTTCTACGCCAGCAGCTGGCACGGTCCGTCGGGACGCGGCTGGCGCTCGGCCTCCAGTCCCAGTGCCGCGGTCGACGCCGCCGGTCATCAGTACGTGTTCTGGTCCGGGCCCCGCGGCCACATCTACGAGGCCTACTACACCAATCGCTGGCACTCCCCGCGCGACTTGACCAGCGCGCAGGGCTGGGGGCAGGCCGGCACCACCACCTCGGCGCCGGCGGTCGCGGTCAATCCGGCCAATGGCCGCCAGTACGTCTTCTGGCGCGCTCCCAACGGGCAGATCTATGAGGCCTGGCACGCCGGCCACTGGCATCAACCGGCCAGCCGGGGCTGGCGATCGGGCTCGGCCCCGAGCGCGACCGTGAATCGCGCCGGCCACGAGTACGTCGCCTGGCTGGGCTCGAGCGGACACATCTTCGAGGCCGGGTACGTCGGCCACTGGGGGCCAGCGCAGGATCTCACGGCCACTCTGCACTGGGGCCCGGAGGGCACGAGCGCCTCGACGCCGGCGGTCGCGATGAACCCGGGCAACGACCGCCAGTACCTGTTCTGGCGAGCGCCAGGTGGGCGCATCTACGAGGCCTGGAACGCCGGCGGCTGGCACGGCCCGGCCACCCGTGGCTGGCGGGCCGCCGGTGCGCCGCGCGCCGCCGTCAACGCGCTCGGGGACCAGCACATCGTATGGAGTGCCTACGGACAAATCTGGGAGGCCTTCTACCAGGACGGAGGGTGGTCGGGCCCGGTGTCCCGCTGGCACATCAACCCGGGCCCGGGTCAGTACGTCGAGGCCGTCCAAACGACCCCGGATCTGAGCCAGAGCATGAGTCCTGTCGCCGATCTGCAGTTCTCACGCTCATCGCCCGGTCGGCTCCCGGTGATCGCGGTCGATGACCGGGTCCACTATCAGCACGTGACCGGGGTCGGCGCCGCCATGACCGACACCTCGGCGTGGCTGCTCGGCAAGCAGGTCAGCCCCGGCACGCGCGCCGCGCTCATGTCTGATCTGTTCACGACGCGCGGGATCCACCTCGCCTTCACCTTGATCCCGATGGGCGGCAGCGACTTCACCGTCCACGGCCTGCCCTACAGCTACGACGACCTGCCCGCCAACCGGTCCGATCCCAGCCTGCAGAGCTTCTCGGTTGCCCATGACGAGAGCTACGTCCTGCCCGTGCTGCGTCAGATGCTCGCGGTCGCCCCCCACGAGGAGACGTTCGCGGTTCCGTGGAGTCCACCGGGGTGGATGAAGGCCAACGGCTCGCTCGACGATCGCCACCATCGAGGGACGCTCCTGCCCAACGCGTACGGCCCGTTGGCCGCCTACTTCGTCCGCTTCCTGCGGGCATATGCACAGCAGGGCGTGCCGATCTCGGCCATCGCGCCCGAGAACGAGCCCCGCGCCGCGGCCGCCTTTCCGGCGCTGAACTTCCCCGAACCCAGGGAGGCGCGATGGCTCACGGCCAACCTCAAGCCGGCGCTGGCCGCCGCCGGGCTACACCCCCTCGTCTACGGCTCGAACACCAGCTGGGGCGATGACACCTACGCCCGGGCGCTGGCCTCAACCGCCGCCAACAGCGGTCTGGACGGCATCGCCTGGCACTGCTACAGCGGAGCGCCGACCGTGATGAGCGCGCTGCACTACGCCGTTCCGCCGCTCGATCAGCTGGTCACCGAATGTGCGCCCAACCTCAGCTCCTTCGCCGTGCCCGAGATCGTGATCGGCGCGCTGCGCAACTGGGCCAGCGCGGTCACGCTCTGGAACGTGGCCCTGGATCCGGCCAATGGACCCGTACAGGCGCCCAACACCGGCTGCCATGGCTGCCGCGGGCTGCTGGTCATCGACGAGCGCACCCATCGGGTGCAGCGCAACCTCTCCTACTACCAGCTGGGTCAGGTGGGCAGCTTCGTGCAGACGGGCGCCCGGCGGATCAAATCCAACTCCTTCGTCGGCTATGGCGCGGTGCCGGGGAGCCCGATGGGAGTCACCCCGGGGCTCGACGACGTCGCCGCCCTGAACCCCGACGGGAGTCGGGTCGTGGTGGCCTACAACAGCTCAGCCGCGCCGGTCCGGTTCGCCGTGCGCTGGGATGGCCGCTCGTTCTCGTACACGCTGCCCCCCGGAGCAACTGTCACTTTCCGCTGGAATCATTGACCTGGCGATGTTTCTGCGGGCCGGTTGGCCGCTAGGCTGGGCGCGATGAGACGCGTACGGCGCACAACAGCGGTCCTCTTGGCCGTCCTGACGATCGGCGTCCCGGCGCTGGCGGCTTCGGGCTGCGGAGCTACCGGGCACGCGGTGGGCGGGATCGTCGCCCATCACATCGCCAACCACATCCTCGGCCGGCGCCTGGCCGGCAAGGTGTTCTGCTTCTACCACGGCCGCCGGGTGCTGATCGACCTCCGCACCCACCACGTGTTCGCGGCCGGGATCAACGCCTACGAGGCCTACCGGTCCTGCAAGGCGGGCTTCGGCCGCAAGCACTAGCGGCAGTAGCGCCCAGCAGCGGCAGTAGCGGCAGCTCAGACCTTGGCGTCGACGAATCGCTCGCGCAGCGCGGTCTTCTTGAACTTGCCGGTGGCGGTACGCGGGAGCTCGTCGACGAACTCGTAGCGGTCGGGCACCTGCCACTTGGCGTACTGCTGAGCCAGGTGCTCGCGAAGATCGTCGGGGCCGGCCTGCTCGCCCTCGCGCAGGACGACGACGGCCAGCGGCCGCTCACCCCAGCGCTCGTCGGGGATGGCGATCACCGCAGCCTCGACCACCGCTGGGTGGGCCATGAGCAGGTTTTCGAGATCGACCGAGGAGATCCATTCCCCGCCGGACTTGACCAGGTCCTTGGAGCGGTCGCAGATGCGCAGGTTGCCGCCGGTGTCGATCTTGACCACGTCCCCGGTCTGAAACCAGCCGTCGTCGGTGAACTTCTCGGCCCCCTGCTCGCGGTGATAGGCCCGGGCCACCCACGGACCCCGAACTTCGAGTTCGCCCATCGCCTCGTCATCCCAGGGCACCAGCTCGCCCTCGTCGTTGCGAGCCCGGATCTCGACGAACGGCGACGGGATGCCCTGACGGCTGCGGTAATCGAGCTGCTCGTCCTCGCCGGCGTCCTCGAGCTCGCCCGGGAGGCGACAGACGCTGCCCAGTGGCGAGGTCTCGGTCATGCCCCAGGCATGGACGACGGTCAGCCCTTGTCGGTCAAAGCCGGCCAGCATGCTGCGCGGGGCCGCCGAGCCACCGACCAGGAGCTGGCGCAGCGCACTCAGGTCCCAGCGGTCGGGCTCGGCCTCGATCGCCTCCAGCACGGCCATCCAGACCGTCGGCACGCCGGCGGTGAGCGTGACCCGCTCTGAGGCCAGCAGGTCGAGCACGCTGATCGCGTCGAGCTTGGGGCCGGGGAGGACGAGACCCGAGCCGACCAGAGCGGCCGTGTAGATCAGTCCCCAGGCGTTGGCATGGAACATCGGCACGACCGGCAGGATCGTGTCGTCACGAGTCACACAGTTGCCGTCGGGCAGGGCGGCGACCAGCGAGTGCAGGACCAGCGAGCGGTGCGAGTAGACCACGCCCTTCGGGCGTCCGGTAGTCCCCGACGTGTAACACATGGCCGCCGCTTGGCGCTCGTCTGCCTCGGGCCACTGCATCGGCTCGGCCCCGGCGATCACCGCCTCGTAGTCCAGGTAGCCCTCGGGGACCGAACCCGACCGCGCTACGACGATCACGTGCTCGAAGTCACGCGCGTCTGAGAAGGTCTCAAAGACCTCGAGCAATGACTCGTCGATCACGATCGCCCGGTCCTCGGCGTCATCGACGATGAAGCTGAGCTCGTCGCGGTGCAGGCGCGGGTTCAGGGTGTGGATGATCGCGCCCATCGCGGGCACGGCGAAGTAGAGCTCGAGGTGCTCGGGCTGGTTCCAGAGCAGGGTGGCGACCGGATCACCGGGTCGGACCCCCAGCGCCTGCAGCCCCGCGCCCAGGCGCCGCGCCCGCTCGGCGCAGGTCCCGACGGTGGTCCGCCCCACCGAGCCGTCCGGACGTCGGAAGACGACTTCCCGCTCCGGACTGAAGCGCTGGGCTCGCTCCACCACGGCGGTCAGGGACAGCGGGTAGTCGTCCATCATCAGGCCTTCGCGCATGTCTCACTCCCGTCGCGTCGCGTAGTGGCGTAACACTACGGACCTGCCCGGGTTGCGCGCGTCGGAAACCGCCTGCCCGGCGGGACGGCCGGGCGGGGGCTCAGGCAGCGACGGCGAGTTCGGCGGCCGGCTCGTCCCCGGTGGCGGTGGCCAGTTCGGCCGCGTCCGGCGAGCCCTCGCCCCCACGCCCGGGGAGCGCTAGCCGCACGATCTTCTTGACCACGCTGCCGAACTGCTTGTGGAGCGGGCCGGCGTTGTAGGGCAGCCCGTAGCGCTCACAGATCTCGCGCACCTCGACGGCGATCTCGGCGTAGCGGTGAGCCGGCAGATCGGGAAACAGATGGTGCTCGATCTGGTGCGACAGGTTGCCGCTGAGGATGTGGAAGAGGCGACTGCCGGTCAGGTTGGCCGAGCCGAGCATCTGGCGCAGGTACCAGCCGCCGCGGGTCTCGCCCTCGACCTCCGCCTCGCTGAACTCCTCGACCCCATCGGGGAAGTGACCGCAGAAGATGATCATGAACGACCAGAGGTTGCGGGTCAGGTTGGCGGTCAGGTTGCCGGTGAGCACGAACGGAGCCGCCGGGCCGGCCAGGACCGGGAAGACGACGTAGTCCTTGAGGACCTGTCGGCGGCCCTTGTGCCAGATCGCGCGCAGGATGTCGCGCTTGTCCTCGAGCTTGATCTCCCCCGCTTCGATCCGCTCGATCTCGACGTCGTGCAGGGCCACGCCCCACTGAAAGAGCAGCGCCAGCAGCGTCGCGGCGATGGGATTGCCAAGGTCACGGGGGCGCCAGGGCTGATCTTCGGACATCCGCAGGATCCCGTAGCCGATGTCGCGGTCCTTGCCCAGCACGTTGGTGTGGGTGTGATGCATGTAGTTATGAGAATGGCGCCACTGGTCGCCCGGGCAGGCCGTGTCCCACTCAAAGGCGGCTGAATCCAGCGCCGGATCCTTCATCCAGTCGTACTGGCCGTGCATCACGTTGTGGCCGATCTCCATGTTGTCGAGGATCTTCGACAGCGCCAGCGCGGTTGTGCCGGCCAGCCAGGCGGGCGGCAGCCACCCGGCGAACAGCAGACCGCGGCCGGCGATCTCGAGTCCGCGCTGGGCCTTGATGACCCGGCGGATGTAGTCGGCATCGCGCTCGCCGAGGTCCATGATGATGCGACCGCGCAGCTCGTCGAGCTCGTCGCCGAGGGCTTGGGTCTGTTCGGGGGTCAGCGTGGGATGGGGGGTCGGCATGGGCAATTCCTCTCGTCTCGTGGGTCTAAAGCTCGAGCGCGACGTCCCCGGCGGGGACCGACACGCACAGCTGGATGTCCTCGTCCTCTTCAGCGGAGACCTCGCCGGTGACGAGGTTGCGCACCGCCCCGGCGGACTTGCGGCACTTACAGGTGCGGCAGATCCCCATGCGACAGCCGAAGTCGGGGGTCAGGCCCGCCGCCTCGGCCTGCTCGAGCAGCGTGCCGGTGCCGATCGGCGCCCGGCGGTTACTGCGCAGGAAGCGCAGGGTTCCGTCCGCGGCGGCACCGGTGACGGAGAGGCGCGGAGCGGTGAAGGTCTCAGTGAGCAGGCGCGCTTGATCGCCGCCGAGCGCCACCCACGCCGTCCGGGCCGCCTCGAGCAACGCCGGCGGACCGCAGACGGCCGCGTGGGCGTCGTCGAGATCGCCGGTCAGGGCGGCCAGACGGTCGGCGTCGAGCCGCCCCGATGCATCCGGGCCGCGGGTGGCGCGGTAGGCCACCGCAATCTGGCCGCGGGCGCGGGCGGCGAGCTCGCGGACCTCGGTCTCATAGAGCCAGTCTTCGGGGGTCCGCGCGTAGTGCAGGAAGGTGATCTCGCCGTCGTGCTCCTCGTCGACGAGCGAGCGCAGCATCGCCATCACCGGAGTCACGCCGCTGCCGCCGCTGATCAGCACCAGCCGCCCCGGACGCTGGTCGGGGAGCACGAAGTCGCCCTGGGCGGCGGCCAGATGGACGATCGATCCAGGACGGCAGCCGGCGCCGAGCCGGGTTGAGACGGCCCCCCGCGGATGGGCGGTCACGGTCAGCTCGAGCTCGGCGTGGCCCGCGTGCTGCGAGCCCGCGGGCGAATAGGTGCGGGTTCGGCGCACCCCGTCGAGCTCAAAGCCCGCGCGGACGAACTGGCCGGCGCGAAACCCGGCCCAGGCCGCGTTGGGGCACAGCGTCAGGGTCACGCTGCGCAGGGTCTGATGGCGCACGGCCGTGACCTCGGCGCGGGCGTCGCCAACGGTCAGCGACGGCCGGATCAGCTCCAGGTAGCGGTCAACCCCGTGCGGGCCGAGGAGCAGGTCAACGAGCGGCGAGCGCAGTAGGCGGGTGCCAACGCGACGGCGCGAGCGAGGTGGGTCAAGAGTCGAGGCGGTCATTTGCTTTCCCATACTTAGTGTACGCGCGTTCACTAAGTATGGTTACAGCTGACTCCGCGCAACGCAAGGGTAAGATGAGCTTTGTGACCACCTTCACACAATGTCGGTAAACAGGCGTACGCGTAGCTCTCGGAGCCGGTCAGAGGGCCGCGCGGCGTCGTCGCGCGCGGCCACCGGGTCGCGCCGGTCCCAGGCCGAGCGCCGCTCGCAGACGCGGCAGGCGCTCCTCGACGCGGCCCTGGATCAGCTCGACGCGGGGATCAGCTTCGAGGGCCTGAGCCTGCGCCGGGTCACGCGCGCGGCCGGCGTGGTGCCCGCGGCCTTCTATCGCCACTTTGCCACCATGGACGAGCTCGGCCTGGCCCTGGTGGAGGAGTCGGTGCGGTCCCTACGGGCGATGCTGCGCGAGGCGCGCGAGGGGGGTGTCTCGCCCGAGCGGGTGATCGAGCGCTCGGTCGCAATCCTCCTCGCCCACGTCCGCGAGCACCGCCGCCACTTCGGCTTTATCGCCCTGGCCCGATCCTCGGGCAACGTCGTGCTGCGGCACACGATTCGCAACGAGATTCGGCTCTTCGCCTCCGAGCTGGCCACCGACCTGGCCCGTTTCCCCATCCTGCGCGACTGGACCACCGACGACCTGCTGATGCTCGCGGGACTGTATGTCGACACCATGATCGCCGCGATCGAGGCGATGCTCGACGCGGCGGCCGGCGGCGTGCCCGGCGAGGGGCCGACGCCCGAGGCCGAAGCCGAGATCGCGACCCTGACCGCGAAGCGGCTGCGGCTGATCGTGCTGGCCATCCCGCATTGGCGCAGTCCGTCCCACCAGGCCCGCGAGTCGGCCTGGGCACAGCCTAGGCGAGCGGATACGGTCCCGCCCATGCCGCCGACCGACCCCTCTCGTGACCCCTGAGCTCTCCTGGTCGGGCTGGGGCGATCCCGCGTGCGCCACGCCCCTACCCGAGGCGATCCAGCGGCTGCTGAACACCGGGCTGGGGATACGCCGGCCGACCCCGGTGCCGGCGTCGATCGGTGATCTCGAGCTGACTCCGATCCGCCTCGCCGACGCGGCGGCCACCGCTCTGACTGCGGTCGTGGGCGGCGATCATGCCCACGCCGACCACGAGAGCCGTGCGCGCCACGCGCTGGGTAAGTCAACTCCCGATCTCCTGGCCCTGCGGAGCGGCGCGCCGATCCCAGCCCCCGATCTCGTACTCGCGCCCGGGGGCCACGAGGAGGTCCTGGCCGTCCTGGGCGAATGCTCGCGGCGGCGCGTGGCCGTCGTCCCGTTCGGCGGGGGCACGTCAGTGGTCGGCGGCCTGGTCCCCGACAGCGGCGGCTTCACCGGCTGGGTGGCCCTCGACGTGCGGCGCCTCGATCAACTGGTTGCGCTCGATGAGGAGTCCCGGCTGGCCACCCTGGGCCCGGGCCTGCGGGGCCCGGCCGCCGAGGGGCTGCTCGCGCCGCGGGGCTACACGATCGGCCACTTTCCCCAGTCGTTTGAGTACGCGACGCTGGGCGGCTTCGCCGCGGCGCGCTCGAGCGGGCAGTCATCAGCCGGCTACGGCCGCTTCGATGACCTCGTGATGGCCCTCGAGGTAGCGACGCCGGCGGGTCCGCTGAAGCTCGGCCGAGCGCCGAAATCAGCCGCCGGGCCCGACCTGCGCCAGCTCGTCCTCGGGTCCGAGGGAGCGCTCGGGGTGATCACCGAGCTGACCGTTTCAGTCCGGCCCGTCCCCGAGCGGCGTCAGTACGACGGCTGGCGGCTGCCCGACTTCGACCGCGGGCTCGCCGCCGTTGCCCGGCTGATCCAGGACGGCCCCCGACCGACCGTGCTGCGCCTGTCCGACGAGGCCGAGACCGCCCTCGGGCTCGCTCGTCCGGACGAGCTGGGCCACGGCGGCGACGGGGGCTGCCTGGCCATCGTCGGCTACGAGGGCACCGAGGAGGTGGTGCAGAGCACTCGGTCAGCCGCCGCGCGAGTGCTCGCGGCTGCGGGGGCCACGCCGGTGGATGACGCCGGCGCGGGCTGGGCGCACGGCCGCTTTGCCGGGCCCTATCTCCGTGACGCCCTGCTCGACGCCGGGGCGCTGGTCGAGACGCTCGAGACGGTCACCTTCTGGAGCTCGGTCCGCGGTCTCTACGACGGCGTGGCCGGAGCGGTGCGCGACGCCCTGACCGACCAGGGCACGCCCCCGGTGATCCTCTGCCATGTCTCCCATGTGTATCCGGCCGGAGCTTCGCTCTACTTCACGATCGCGTGCGCGCAGCTCGCCGAGCCGGCCGCGCAGTGGCGGATGGCCAAACGGGCGGCCAGCGATGCCATCCTCGCCGCCGGCGGGTCGATCACCCATCATCACGGCGTCGGACGCGACCACCGCGAGTGGCTCGAGCGCGAGATCGGAGCGCTGGGCATGCAGGTTCTGCAGGCGGTCAAGGCGACCGTCGACCCGGCCGGGATCTTGAATCCAGGAATACTCATTACTCCGAACTTAGGATGGGCTCCGTACCTGGAGCTTCCGTGACCGAGCTGACAACCAACCACCGCGAGCACATTGCCGCCCTGGCCGACTTGGTGGTGGCCTTCGGAGCCAACCTCCAGCCCGGCCAGATCCTGGCCATCTCCTCCGAACCCGGCAAGGAGGAGCTCGCCCGCGCGATCGCCGAGTCGGCCTACGCGCGCGGGGCGCTGTTCGTCGATCTGAGCGTCTTCGACGTCTACTTCAAACGGGCCCGGGCCCTGCACGCCGACCCCGAGACCCTGCGCTTCGTTCCGCCCTGGCTAGGGGCCCGGGCCCGTGCGCTGGGTGAACATCGCTGCGCCCGCGTGGCCCTGACCGGTCCGGTGGCACCCCTGATCATGAACGGCGTCGACCCCAACCTGCTGGGACGCGACACGCTGCCTTCGCTGCCCGAGTCGATGCAGGTGATCGACGACGCCACCACCAACTGGACCGCGGCCCCGCGCCCCACGCCGGCGTGGGCTCGCCTGGTCTACCCCGAGCTCGAACCGGCTCCGGCCTTGGATCGGCTGTGGAGCGACGTCGTTCACATCTGCCGGCTGGACGAGCCCGATCCGATCCAGGCCTGGAACGCTCGCCTGGACGCTCTGAGCGCGACCAGCGTCAGACTCGATGACCTCGCCCTGGATGCGCTGCGTTTCCGGGGGCCGGGGACCGACCTCTCGGTCGGCCTGCTCCCCAGCGGACACTGGTGCGCGGCTCGCTTTGAGACCGTGGACGGGATCGTCCACGCGCCGAACATCCCCACCGAGGAGGTGTTCACGACGCCCGACCCCGAGCGGGTGGACGGATTCGTGACCGCCACCAAGCCGCTCTTCACCTCGGGGACCACGGTCAGGGGGCTCAAGGTCCGCTTCCAGGCGGGGCGAGCGGTCTCGATCGACGCCGATGCGGGGGCCGAGGTGCTGCGCGGACTCAGCGAGCATGACCCCGGCGCGGCGCGGCTGGGCGAGGTGGCCCTGGTGGACCGCGAAGGCCGGATCGGCCCTCTGGACACCGTCTTCTATGACACCTTGATTGACGAGAACGCGGCCAGCCACATCGCCCTCGGCCAGGGCTACGAACTCGGCGTGCGCGAGCCGGCGGAATTGGGCCGCGTCAACGCGAGTGACATCCACGTGGACTTCATGATCGGCGACGATGCGGTCGCCGTGACCGGAGTCTCGCGCGACGGTCGCGAGATCCCGCTGCTGCGCGAGGGCCGTTGGCAGCTCTGAGGCGCCGCGCGCCGCTACGCTAACCGCGGCCCTGGAGAGGTGCCAGAGCGGTTGAATGGGCGCGACTGGAAATCGCGTAACGGGGGTTAACCTCGTTCGGGGGTTCGAATCCCCCCCTCTCCGTCAAGTAAACCGTGCGCTGCCGATGCCCCGGTTTGAATTTCTTGCGCCGAGGGTTGCCGTTTCGTAGTATCAACGGATGGAGGAGCTTGGGCGCCAGGGGCAAAGTCCAAGCATGGAATGCCGGTGACAGAACAACCCGCACTCAGACTCGTAGAAGGTGGTCTCGGCCGTGAGGTTCCGTGGTCGTGGTTCTGCGGGCACTGCGCCGCGCCGTCTCCGCACGGGGGTCCTCCGCCCCCCAACCACCGGGTCTGCCCTTCGTGTGGACTCGGCGTCCTGCTCGAAGCGCGCGAGGACGCGATCCCGACCGGCCGCGACGCGTTCCTGGTCGTGGACTCATCGCTGCTCGTCCAGGCCATGTCCCAGGAGGCCCAGACGTTCCTCGGCATAACCGAGGAGCTGGCCGTCGACAAGCCGGTCGCCGAGCTGCTCGTGCCGGCGGACGCCGAGGCGCAGGGGCAGACCGGCTTTGCGGCCGCGATCGCCCAGGCCGCCGAAGGTCAGGATCCCGACATGGCGCGCCGGGTGGTGCGCCCGTGGAACACCTTCGGTGTCCGTATGCGGGCCCGGATCGCCACCTGCGGGCCGCCCCGGGCGGCTCTGATCGTGCTCGAGGACAGCGCGCCGCGTCCGCTGCGCGTAGTCGAGCCGCGCTAACGGCTTCCTTCACGGGCTGAGCTGACGGGCGCCCTTTAGCCCCGGGCGGGGAGCTGGGCCGGAGCGCCGAAGGCGGCGAGCAGCTCGGGCAGTACGACCGAACCATCCTCTTGCTGTCCGTTCTCGAGCAGGGCGATGATCGTGCGCCCGACGGCCACGGCGGTGCCGTTGAGCGTGTGGACGGTGGCGGGCTTGCCGTCCTCGCCTCGGTAGCGAACGTCGAGCCGTCGCGCCTGGTAGTCGGTCGTGTTCGAGCACGAGGTCAGCTCCCGATAGCGCCCCTGGCCGGGCAGCCAGGCCTCGACGTCATACTTCATGGCCGCCGAGGCGCCGAGGTCGTCAACTGCGATCGCCACCACGCGGTAGGGGATCTGCAGCTCCTGCATGATCGACTCCTCGATCGCCAGTAGTCGCTCATGTTCAGCCTCGCCCTGATCGGGCGCGACGAAGCTGAACATCTCGACCTTGTCGAACTGGTGCACGCGGAAGATCCCCCGGGTGTCCTTGCCCGCCGCGCCCGCCTCGCGGCGAAAGCAGCTCGAGAAGCCGGCGTAGCGTCGCGGCAGCTGCCCGGCGGCGAGGATCTCGCCCTGGTGCAGGGAGGCCAGGGCCACCTCGGAGGTTCCGACCAGGTACAGGTCGTCCTCGGCCACCCGATAGATCTGCTGCTCGGTGTCGGGCAGCATGCCCGTCCCGAACAGAGCCGCCTCCCGCACAAGCACGGGCGGGATCACGGGCTCAAAACCCTCGCCGCTGAGCTTGCGCAGCGCGTATTGGACCAGCGCCAGCTCGAGCATGACCAGCGGGCCGCGGAGGTAGGCAAAGCGCGAGCCCGAGAGCCGCGCGCCCCGCTCCATGTCGATCATCTCGCCGGCCAGCGCCAGGTGGTCACGACCCGTTTTGGTTCCCTCGCCGACCTCGTGCAGCACCTCGTCCTGGGGCGGAGCCTGCTCGGAAGGGAGGTTGGGCAGGCCGGCGAGTACCTCGTCGCGCTGGGCCCGCAGGCGGGACTCCTCATCACTGAGCGCGCGGCCTCGGGCGGCCAGCTCGGCGAGCTGCGCCCGCTGCGCATCGGTGGGCGTGCCCTTCAGCGCTCGGCTGGCCTGGTTCTGCTCGGCGCGTAGCGCCTCGAGCTCGGTGGTGAGTTCGCGCCAGGGCTGGTCGAGGGCGAGCAGGCGGTCGATCGCCTCTGCGGCCCCGACGCCACGCCGAGCCAGCGCCGTGCGCACGGCGTCAGGGTCGCGGCGGATCAGCCTGATATCGAGAACGCGCGCCCCCGCTACGCGTGCGCGCGCTTGCGCTTGGTCTTCGCCCGCTTCTTCTTCTTGGGCGAAGACGTTGCCGTCGGGGCACTGGTGCTCGATGAGGTGCTCGTGGTCGGCGCGGCCGCGTTGAGCGCGCTGGTGCTCGCCGTGGGCAGGGCGCCGATTGCCAACTGCTGGCAGCGGACGATCCCGGTCAGCTTGGGCGCCAGCGTTCCCGCGTAGGTCGAGACGAACTTGGCCACGCTGACCGCGTCCTGGCCGACGACGATGTTCTGGGGCATGTAGGCCCCGGAAAAGCCGCCGTTCTCGATCGCGTAGAGGACCCGGGTGACCGGACGCTCGCAGCGGACGTTGAAGTTGGGGCCGTTGATGGCCTGCGCGGTGCGGATGTTGGGCGCCGAGCCGTGGGTGCCGGCGTAATTCAGGGTGTGGCAGCCCGAGCAGCGCTGGGAGAAGAGCACCGCTCCCCGATACGCGGCGGCGTTGCTCCGGGGGACGGTGATGTGCTCGGTGCCGCAGGCAGCGGCGCCAGCAGCGACCGCAACGGCTGCACCGGAGAGGAGAAGGACCCTTGGCCACCGACTCATTCGGGCGCAGATCATAATCGGATCGCGATTCCCACCCCGCCACCCCGAACCCCCCTGGCCCTGCTCGTGACCGCGCTCCTCCCGTTTGGCGCTGTGCTCTGCGCCTGCGGCCAGACGACCCGCGTCGGCCCCACCGGGACCCTCCAGGTTGCCCTGACCGAATACCACGTGGCGCCCCAGGCCGTGCAGACGCGGGCCGGCACGGTGACGATCTTCGTCCACAACTTCGGGCGTCTGCGCCACAACCTCGTCATCTCCTATGACGGACTTGCCCAGGCGTCGACCCAGCCGATCCCGCCCGGTGAGACCACCGAGCTGATCGCCACCCTGGCCCCGGGCGAGTACCAGATGGCCTCGACGATCCTCTCTGACCAGGCGCTCGGGGCCTACGGGACGCTCGACGTGACCCGCGGGGCAGTGCGGCCTACCGGTCCGCGCAGCGAGCCGGTTGGCAGCGGTTTGACGCCCCTGACGCCACATTTCCCTGCCCACCGGGATCTCCGACGCCCGGGGTGACCGCGGGTGCGGCTGCCCGGATGGCCGCGGTTTGTCCGGGCCGCGAACAACTGCGGCGCCCCCGGCCGAGCCGAGACCAGCTGCGGCGCCCCGCCGAGCCGAGACCAACCGAATCTTGGGGCTGAGAAGGAGGGTGGCGCGTGACGGCGAAACCCCCATCACCCCCGGCGTCGGCTGTGTGACGTTCGCCACGACTTACATTGCGCGTTCGTCCTCCTACGGCGGCAACCAGAGGTGTCGGCGCCGGGGTTTCTCTTTCTGACCCCGCCCGCCGGGCGCTATAAAGCCAGCGATGTCGACCGCCGCGCCCGACCCCGAGCTGTTCCGCGAGGTCTTCGGCCGGTTTGCCACCGGCGTCGCGGTGGTCACCAGCGCCGGGCCCTCGGGCGCGGGCGGGATGACCGCCAACGCGCTCTGCTCGCTCTCCCTGGAACCGCTGCTGGCCCTCGTCTGCTTTGAGAACCAGGCTCGCACGCTGCCGATCGTCCGGGACGCGGGGCGCTTCGCCGTCAACCTGCTGGCCGCCGACCAGGCCGACCTGGCCGGTGTGTTCGCCTCCAAACTGCCCGAGTCCGAGAAGCTGGAAAGCGTCGCGCACCGGCTCGAGGACGGGGTCCCGGTGATCGATGGCTCGCTGGCCTGGGCGGTGTGTGAGCTGCGCGAGCTGATCGCCGGGGGCGATCACACGATCGCGATCGGGCAGGTGACGTCGATGGGGCTGGGGGGCGGTGAGCCGCTGCTCTGGTACTCAGGCCGCTATCACGTGCTCCCGCTGGACTGACGTCACGGGGCGGTGCCGGCCGCGCGGGCCAGGAGCACGACGATGACCGCCGCGGCCAGCACCATCACGCCCAGCTCGCGTTGGACGATCGAGAGCACCACCACACGCTGTTCATCCTCGGGGAGCCGACCCACCGCGGCGCCAGACTCGTGCCCGCGAGAGTCGAGGACCATCTGGGCCGAGGCAATGCGCAGCTGCTCGCCCATGAAGGAGACCAGGAGCGGCAGCAGGCCATAGACCAGATGCAGGCTGGACTCCTTCCTGCCCAGCAGGAGGAGCACTCCGCCGAGCGCGATCTGGAGCACCACCACCACCTGCGCCGTGCGCAGCAGCCGCCAGAAGAGCGGGCTCGCGCGCACCCGGTACCAGCACCAGGCGCCCCACAGCGCCGCAGCGGTCATCAAGGCGATCGAGGCCACGCCGACCCCTAGGTGGACGGTGGTCATCGCCTACTTACTCCCCGGGACAACGAGCATGGCCGAGATTGTGGCCACTTTGACACGGAAGGCACTTGCCGCATTCGACACTAAGTAACAAGTTGTTACAAGCCGGGAGTCATCGGTGATATAAGTCGTCGTCGTGCTTCGGAGCTATTTGCCGGCGATTGTGTTTCTGCTTCTCGGTGGGCTCATCGGGGCGTTGTTCTCGGTTCTGAACCTGATGTTCGGCCACCGGCGGCCCAACCGGAGCAAGGACACGCCGTATGAGTGCGGCCTCCCTTCCGAGATTCAGCGCGGCTTTCGCTTCGGGATCAGCTTCTACCTGATCGCGATGCTGTTCATCCTCTTCGATATCGAGGTGATCTTCATCTACCCGATCGCGGTCCAGCTGCGCGCCTTTGGGACCTTCGCGCTCACCGAGACGATCGTGTTCGTGGCCCTGCTGATGGTGGCCTTCGTCTACGTGTGGCGGCGAGGAGCGCTGGAGTGGAGATAAAGCGCGAACCGCTCGGCGCCCAGGCACCGTCTGACTTCCGCTCGCGCCAGCTGCTGGCGCGCGACATGCTCAACGGCGACCTGGAGGGCGACGCGTTGCAGCGCTACGCGGAGGAGAGCGTGATGACGACCACGCTCGACAAGGCGGTGGCCTGGGCGCGCGGGAACTCGTTCTTCCCGCTCACCTTCGGGCTGGCCTGCTGCGCGATTGAGATGATCACCACCGTCGGCTCACGCCTCGACCTCGCGCGCTTTGGCTTTGAGGCCTTCCGGGCCTCGCCGCGCCAGGCTGACCTGATCATCCTCTCGGGCCGGGTGTCGACCAAGATGGCACCCGTCATCCGCCGACTCTACGACCAGATGCTCGACCCCAAGTGGGCGATCTCGATGGGGGCGTGCTGCTCATCCACGGGCGTTTACAACAACTACGCCCTCGTGCCGGCTGACAAGTTCATGCCCATCGACGTCCACGTCCCGGGCTGCCCGCCCCGCCCCGAGGCCCTGATGCACGGCATCCTGCGCCTGCGCGACAAGGTCCAAGGCCACGAGCCCGCCGGGTGGCGCGAGCGCTACGACGCCGTCGGCACCGAGGAAGTCCTGCCCGAGTCCGGCCCAGCGGACAGCGCGATCAACGTGTTTAGCCGGATGACGGGGGCGCGGCCCGATGAGGCGAGGCCGGATGCCGAGCGGGCCGCAAGCCCGCGAGGGGACGCCCCCGGTGCCTGACGCGACCGGTCTCGAGCTCACCGCCCACGAACTCCGCGAAGCCAGCGCAGAGTCGATTCTCGGCACGGATTTTCACCGGGGCCGCGCCACCCTCGATGCGCACCCCGAGCACGTGGTCGAGATCCTCACCGCGCTGCACGGCAAGGGCTACACGTTCCTGGCCAGCCTGCACGGGGTCGATTACTACCCCGAGGAGCCGCGCTTGGGCGTGCTCTATGAGCTGCTCGACATGCACAATGTCGATCGAATTACTGTGCGAGCCCGGGTCTCCACCGAAGCCCCCCGTATCGCGTCGGTGGTCGAGCTGTTCCCGGGTGCCAACCATCCCGAGCGCGAGGTCTTCGACATGTTCGGGGTGCAGTTCGAGGGCCACCCTGACCCGCGGCGGATCCTCATGCCCGAGGATTACGAGGGCTTTCCCCAGCGCCGCGACTTTCCCCTCGGTGGCGAGCCCGTCCTCTTCACCTACAACGAAGAGGGCTATGGCCAATGGCAGTGAGCAGCGAATACCGCAAGCGCGAGGAGTCGATCACCCTCTCCTCCGAGCCCGTCGGGGCACCGAACCCGGACGATTTGGTCGGCGTGACCCACGAGCTGATGTCGCTCAACATCGGCCCCCACCACCCCGCCACCCACGGGGTGCTGCGGCTGATCACCACGCTCGAGGGCGAGGTGGTGCGCGACATCAAGCCGATCATCGGCTACATCCACACCGGGATCGAGAAGACGGCCGAGGACAAGTCCTACTGGAAGGTCATCCCGGTGATCGAGCGGATGGACTACCTGAGCTATTACTTCAACGCGATGGCCTTCTGCGGCGCCGTCGAAACGCTACTCGGGGTCGAGGTGCCGCCGCGTGCGCAGTACCTGCGGGTGATCCACCTCGAGCTGAACCGGATCGCCTCCCACCTCTTCTGGCTCGCCACGGGCGCGCTCGATCTCGGCGCGATCTCGGTGTTCTGGTACTGCCTGCGCGAGCGTGAGACGATCCTCGATCTGTTCGAGATGTCCTCGGGCCAGCGGATGCACACCCGCTACTTCCAGGTCGGGGGCGTGATCGAGGACATCCCCTCGGGCTTTGCCGCCAAGCTGCGCAGGTTCCTCGACACGATGCCGGGCCGGGCCGACCAGTACGCGGACCTGCTGGAGAAGAACCAGATCGTGCTCGAGCGTTTGCGGGGAACCTGCCCGCTCGACGAGGCCACGTTGCTCGCGCTCGGAGTCACCGGGCCGCTGCTGCGTGCGTCCGGGAACCCCTGGGACCTGCGTAAGGCGGCGCCATATTCGAGCTATGACCACTTCGCCTTCAAGATCCCGGTCGGCACGGTGGGTGACAACTACGACCGCTACCGCGTCCGCCACGCCGAGCTCTATGAGTCGGTGAAGATCATCGGGCAGGCGCTTGACGGCCTACCCGAGGGGCCGTTCATCACCCCCGACCGGAAAGTGTCTCTGCCCCCGCGGCACGAGCTCGCGACCAGCATGGAGGCGCTGATCCACCACTTCAAGCTCGTCACCGAGGGCTTCCGGGTCCCGCCTGGTGAGGCGTATTACCCGATCGAGGGCCCGCGCGGCGAGCTCGGCTGCTTCGTGCGAGCCGACGGCTCAGCCAAGCCCGCCCGGGTGCACATGCGCGATCCGAGCTTCGTCAACCTCCAGGCGCTGGCGCCGATGGTCAAGGACTCCTACATCGCCGACCTGATCGCCACCCTGGCGATGCTCGACCCGATTCTGGGCGGGATCGACCGATGACGGGCGGCCGGGCACATTCTGTTCCCCGCTTCGGTCACGGCTCGCGCGTCCCGGGATGGGACGAGGCCGTTGACCTGACCAAAGCTCCCGCGCTCATCCCCGACCCGGCCACGGCGCCGGTGCCGGCGCAGCTGCGATCCGAGATCGAAGCCGCCATGGCCAAGTACCCCGAGCGGCGCTCGGCGGCGATCCCGGCCCTGCACGC
>JBPCIY010000053.1:0-15726 GCA_051005855.1 Solirubrobacteraceae bacterium
AGCGGCCGAGCAGGGGGGAGAGGTAGGCGTCGATCGCCGTCGTCGAGCAGCGCTCGTACTCGCGGAAGCGCGGCAGGACCTCGTGGGAGACCGAGACGTGCAGATCCGGCAGGCGCTCGCGGAGTCGTTCGGCGATCAGGCGCTCGTGGGCGGGCTCGCGATAGGCGAACAGCAGGCAGATCGCCACGGACTCCGGCTCGGCCTCCGCGACCTCGGCGACCAGCTCCTCGGCGGCCTCGGCGCTCAGCTCGCGGACGACCTCGGTGGGGCCGATTCGCTCGGCGGCGCCGAAGCGCAGCTCGTCGCCTACGAGCGGCTCTGCCCTCGCCTCGCAGAGCCGATAGAGGCTGGGGCGGTCCTGTCGCGCGATCTCGAGCAGGTCCGTGAACCCGGCGGTTGCGATCAATGCGGTCCGGGCGCCGCGCTCGGCGAGCAGCGCGTTGGTCCCGACCGTCATCCCGTGGGCGAAGCCCTCAACGGCGTCCGCCTCGACTCCCGCCTCGGCCAGGGCCGCCTCGACCGCCTCGATCACTCCCTCCGCCTGGTCGGTCGTGGTCGGCGCCTTCGCGGTGTGGATCCGACCGTCGACCAGCAGCGCGGCGTCGGTGAAGGTCCCGCCGACGTCGACTCCGAGCAGGGTCATCGCCAGCGCTCGGCCTCGGCCCGCTCGCCCGAGCAGACGATGTGGATGCCGTCGAGCTCGCGGTCGGTGCGCGGGTGGTCGCGGCGCCGGTGGGCACCGCGTGACTCGGCCCGGCGCAGGGCCGAAGCGGCGATCAGCCGGGCGAGCGGATAGGGGTCGTCGAGCAGGCGCTCGAGCCCGGGGCGCTCGCGGCGCGGCCCCGCCAGCTCCCAGGTCGCGGCGCGAGTGGCGGACGTCGGTGGCTCGAATCGCCACCCCGGGTCCTCGATCGGCTCGGCGTCGGGCTCGTCCACCGCCGCTCTCGCCGCCCGCGTTCCGAACACGAAGCACTCCGACAGCGAGTTCGAGGCGAGCCGGTTGGCGCCGTGCAGCCCGGTGCACGAGCACTCGCCGACCGCATAGAGCCCGGGGAGTGTGGCCCGGCCTTCGAGGTCGGTCGCGATTCCGCCCATCATGTAGTGGGCGGCCGGCGCGACCGGGATCAGCTCGTGCTCGGGATCGATCCCGCCCCGGCGCAGCGCGCTGACCACATTCGGGAACAGAGCGGCATCGACGTCGCGCATGTCGAGGCCGACCGAGCCCGCCCCGCTGGCGTCCATTTCGCGCTGCACGGCCCGGGCGACCTCGTCGCGAGGGGCGAGCTCGTCCACGAAGCGCTCGCCACTGGCGCCGAGTAGGTGCGCCCCCTCGCCGCGCACTGCCTCGGTGACCAGGAAGCCGTCGGCGCCGTTGTCACCGACCACTGCGGTGGGGTGAAACTGCATGAGCTCGAGATCGGCGAGCTGGGCGCCGGCGTTGTGGGCCAGGAGCATGCCCCCCCCGGTCGCCCCGGTCGGGTTGGTCGTTCGCGCCCAGAGCGCGGCGGCGCCGCCCGTGGCAAGGACGATCGCGGGAGCATGCAGACGGCCTCCGTCGGCCAGACGCGCTCCGATCGCGCGACCATCATGGGTGAGGATTCCGACCACCCGGCGCTGCTCGAGCACCTCGATCCGCTCGTCCTGGGCGACCAAGGCCGAGAGCTGACGGATCAGCCGCCGGCCGGTGGCGGCACCGCCGGCGTGGACGACCCGGCGCGCGGAGTGGCCGCCCTCCAAGCCGAGGGCGAGCTGCCCGTGGCGGTCGGCGTCGAACTGGACCCCGAGTTGACTTAGGTGGTCGACGGCGGCCGGGGCCTCGTCGCAGAGCACCCGGGCGGCCGAGACGCGGACGGCGTCGCGGCCGGCGGCGACGGTGTCGGCGAGGTGGCGCTCGGGGCGGTCGTCGCTGGCCAGCGCGGCGGCCAGGCCTCCCTGGGCCCAGTAGCTCGAGGACTCGGCCAGCGGGGTGGCTGAGACCAGCGTCACGTGACCGCCCAGACGGGCCGCGCACAGCGCGGTGTAGAGACCGGCGGCACCGGCGCCGACGACGGCTACCTGGGTCTCGTTTTGGGACACCTGGTCGGTACGGTACTGGCCGATGGCCGCCGCCCCTGTGTTGCTCTCGGACCCGTCTTCGCTGGCTCACAATCCATCCCCGTCCATCCCCCATCCCGAGCAGCCCGCGCGGATGGTGGCGATCGAACGCGAGCTCGAAGCTCGCGGTTGGCTCGGCTACGAGCGGGTCCGCTCCCCCGCGGCGGCGCGGTCGGCGCTGACCGCCGTGCACCCCGAGGCCTTTGTGGCTGGGATCGAGTCGGCGGCGACGCGGGGCGGGGCACAGATCGACGCCGACACGGTCGTCAGCCCAGGGTCTTTTCTCGCCGCGGCGCACGCTGCCGGAGGCGCGGTCGAGCTGGTCGATCGGCTGTTGTCGGGCGCGGCCCCGACCGGGTTCAGCGTCCACCGGCCGCCCGGCCACCACGCCGAGCGCGCGCGGGCGATGGGCTTCTGCCTGTTCAACAACGTCGCCGTCGCCGCCCGGCACGCTTTGTCTGACGCGGGGTGCGAGCGGGTGATGATCGTCGACTGGGATGTGCACCATGGCAACGGGACCAACGCCATCTTTCACGAGGACCCGCGGGTCCTGTTCGTGTCCCTGCACCAGTCGCCGCTGTACCCGGGGACGGGGTCGCCGGGCGATCTTGGCTCCGGGGACGGGCTGGGCTTTACGGTCAACCTGCCGGTGGCGCCGGGTGCGGGCGATGAGGTCTTCTGTTCGCTGGTGGATGGCGTTGCGGTGCCCCTGGCCCGGTCCTTCGCCCCGCAGCTGCTGCTGATCTCGGCGGGCTTTGACGCCCATGCCGAGGACCCGCTGGCCGATTGCGCGGTCACCGACACGGGGTTTGCGACGATGGCGGCCGCGTTGCGCGACGTCGGCGCGGAACTGGCGTGTCCGGTGGGGGGCATGCTCGAGGGCGGGTATGCGCTGCTGGCGCTTGGGCGGTCGGTGGCCGAGACCATGGCCGCGCTGGCCGGCCCTGCCGTGGTTTCGCGGGGATCGGCCTCGGCGCGGCTGCTTCCCGAGGTAGCGGCGGCCCGGGAGCGGCTGACGCCGTGGTGGCCGGACCTCGGGGGTGAGGGGCTGGCCTCTTAGGGGGTGCCAAGGGCAGGCGCGGGGGGGTCTGGCGCCGCCGGTTCGCCGAGCAGTTCGCGCCAGGCGTCCAGGACGCGCAGCGCCATCACGTCGCTCGAGAACGGCTCGGCGTGAGCCCGGCCCGAGATCCGCGGATCGGCGATGGCCAGGTGGGGAGCGAGGGCGGCCGACCAGGCGCCGCGATCGAACTCGGCGCACAGGGCGCCGGCCACGCCGTCCAGGGCCCGCGGCGCGATCCCCACCGGAGTGGCCAGGACCGGGACATCGCAGGCTAGCGCCTCGAGCGTGGCCAGCCCGAAGCCCTCGCGCTCGGACGGGACGAGGACCGCGTTGGCGGCATTGACCCACAGCGGGACGGCGGCCGGTCGCACGTCGCGGAGGGTCAGCAGACGGATCTCGCCGGCCACCGCGCGCGCCCGGTCGAAGCGCTTCTCGGCCCGGGCGGGATCGGCCGGGAAAAGCAGGCACGGTGTCTCGGGATCGAGCCCAAGCTCGCGGCGGGCCCGGGCGCGGTCGATCGGTCCGAACCGATGCAGATCGACGCCGCACGGAAGCACCGCCACCGGCCGGCGCGTCGCCCAGCGCGGAACCTCACGGGCCAGCGGCTCAGAGACCGCCGCGACCAGGTCCATCAGCCGGCCCCCGGCCAGCGTCAGTCCTCGCGAGCGGGGATGCGAGAGGTCGGTGCCGTGCAGGGTTACCACGTGAGCCCGGGCGGGGACGGCCCGGGCCGGCCACTCGGTGAGCCCGAAGTGGGCGTGGACGATGTCAAACCGCCCGGGACGACGACGCTGCATGCGCCGCAGCCCGGCGGCGCCGCGCAGGTAGGCGCCCGCACCTCCCGGTCCGAACGCGAAGACGGCGATCTCGGCCTGGCCGGTGCGCCGCAGCGCTTCGACCTGATCTGAAACGAAGCTGCCCAGCGCCGGGCGGTCCGGGCTTGGATACATGTTGGTGACGATCAGGGCTCGCATCGCCGGTGCCGGCGAGCGTACCCGCCGGCGCCGCCGGCGCCGCCCGCTCTGGCACCATGGACGGGTGCCCGCCACCGTTTCCGCGTCCGCCGAGTTGCCCGTCGCCGTCTTTGACTCGGGGGTCGGCGGGCTGACCGTGCTCCACGAGCTGCTCGTCTCGCTGCCGTCGGAGGACTACCTGTACCTCGGTGACACGGCCCGGTTTCCCTACGGCGAGCGCAGTCAGGCCGAGTTGCAGCGCTTCGCGATCGAGATCGCCGACCACCTGCTCCGGCTCGGTTCCAAACTGCTCGTGGTGGCCTGCAACGCGGTCAGCTCGGCGGCGCTGGAGACCCTCGACCGCCATCTCGAGCGTCGCGGCCTCGACCTCGACGTGATCGGCGTGGTCGGCCCCGCGACCCAGCTGGCCGTGGCCGGGAGCCGCAACGGCCGCATCGGCCTGCTGGCCACGCCAGCGACCGTGGCCAGCGGCGCCTACGAGACCGCAGTTCTGGCCGCCGATCGTCACGTACACATGGAGGCCGTGGCGTGTCCGGATCTGGCTCCGATCATCCAGGGTGGTTTCCCGTTTGACGACGCGGTCGTGGAGACCGTGCGCGGCTACTGCGCACCGCTGCGCGAGGCCGAGGTCGACACGGTGATTCTCGGCTGCACCCACTACCCGCTGGTCGCGCCGCTGCTGCAGCGGATGCTTGGTCGCGGCGTCACGCTGGTGACCTCCGGGCAGGGGGTGGCGCGCAGCGTGGAGCGGGCGCTCACCGCCCGGGGCCTGCTCAACTCGCGCCCCGACGAGGGCAGCTACCGCTTTCGCTGCACCGGGCCGACCGATGCCTTCCACGCCCTCGGGACGCGCTTTCTCCAGATGCCCCTCGGTGAGGTGACCCAAGTGGAGTTGGGCACGGCGGTGGTCGTGTGAGCCGGGAGCGCAGCTACGTCCGGGCCCCCGATCAGCTGCGTCCGGCGACGATCGAAGCCGGCTTCATGCGCACCGCGACGGGGTCAGCGCTGATCTCGATGGGCGAGACGCGCGTGATCTGCACCGCCTCGGTCCAGGAGAGCGTCCCGCGGTGGATGGCGGGCCACGGCCGGGGCTGGGTCACCGCCGAGTACGGGATGCTCCCGGCCTCGACCGGGGACCGTAAGCCGCGTGATGTCAGCAAGGGCCGGCCGGACGGTCGCACGGTCGAGATTCAGCGACTGATCGGGCGCTCGTTGCGCGGGGTGATCGATTTCGCCGCCCTCGGCGAGCGCACGATCTACGTCGATTGCGATGTGCTCCAGGCCGACGGCGGGACCCGCTGCGCCTCGATCACGGGCGGGATGGTGGCGCTCAGGCTGGCCTGTGAGCGGCTCGTCCGCGAGGGCAAGCTCGAGCGGGTTCCCGTCAACGGAAGCGTCGCGGCGGTGTCGTGCGGAATCGTGGACGGAGCCGCCCTGCTCGATCTCGACTACTCCGAGGACTCGACCGCCGAGGTCGACGCCAACGTCGTCATGACCGGGGACGGGGGGTTGGTGGAGGTGCAGGCCACCGCGGAACGGACGCCACTCTCGCGCGCCCATCTCGACGACCTGCTGGTTCTCGCGGCGGATGGGATTGCGGCGCTGCGCGCCCTTCAGGACGAGACGGTCGCCGGCGCCGCCGCGGGCTGAGCGGTGGAACTCCCTGCGTCGCTGATCCTCGCGACCCGCAACCGCCACAAGCTGCGGGAGTTCGAGCGCCTGTTGGCGCCGGCCGCGATCACCGTCCGGGCGCTGCCCGAGGACATCGAGCTCCCCCCTGAGGTGGGAAGCACGTTTGCCGCCAATGCGCTGCCCAAAGCGCGGGCGGCAGCGGCCCAGACCGGGTGCCCGACGCTGGCCGACGACTCCGGGATCGAGGCCGAAGCGCTCTCGGGCCGCCCCGGCGTCCTCTCCGCCCGGTACGCGGGGCCCACTGCGACCGACGAGGAGAACCTGGCCAAGCTCGAGTCCGAGGCGCAGGTGGGCAGCGGCCTGCGCTACGTCTGCGCGCTCGCCTACGTCGATCCGGTCGCGGTCGTCGAGGCGGTGTTCTTCGGTGACTGCCCGGGGCGCCTGGCCGGCGAGCGCCGCGGTGAGCGCGGGTTCGGTTATGACCCGGTGTTCCTGCCCGGCGGGGAGTTCGAGGGACGCACGATGGCTGAGCTCAGCGACGAGCAGAAGGACCTCATCAGCCACCGTGGCCGCGCGGTCGCGGCCCTGTTGGCCGCCACCCAGACGGGACGGCCGGGCACACGGTCCGGCGAGACGTGACCGTTTCCTCGCCAGCGCGGGTGAAGCCGGACCCCAAGCGGCGCACGGCCGCGCTCTCGGTGGCCTCCAACGCCGGCCTGATCCTGCTCAAGCTGATCGCCGGGACGGTCACCGGATCAGTGGCGATCCTCACCGAGGCCGTGCACTCGAGCATCGATCTGGTCGCGTCCCTGGTCGCGTTCTTCTCGATCCGCAAAGCCGACGAACCCGCCGACGAGTCTCATCGCTACGGCCACGAGAAGATCGAAAACCTGGCCGCCGCGATCGAGGGGATGCTGATCCTGGTCGGATCGGCAGCGATCGCCTTCGAAGCCATCCGCCATCTGGTCACCCATGGCCGGATCCACAGCGTCGGTCTGGGCATCGCCGTGGTCGCCGTTTCGCTGATCGTCAACCTCGGCGTTTCGGCCCGGCTGGCCCGAATCGCCAAACGCACCGGCTCGCCGGCCCTGGCCGGAGATGCGATTCATCTCGGTACCGACGCGCTGACCTCGGCGACCGTCCTCGTCGGGCTGGTGCTGGTCGATCTGACCGGTGCGCAATGGATCGATCCAGTCGTCGCCCTAGCCGTGGCGGCAGTGATCGTGACCACCGGGATCCGGTTGCTGGCTCGGGCTTCGCGGGTGCTCGTGGACGAGTCGTTGCCTCCCGACGAAATCGAGGCGATCCGCAGTGGGATCGAGAGCTTCGCGTCCCGCGGGATGGTCGGCTACCACGAACTGCGAACCCGGCGGGCGGGCGCGCGGCGCTACGTCGACCTGCACGTTCAGTTCCGTCAGGGGACTTCGCTCCAGGACGCCCACCGGATTGCGCACGAGCTCCAGGATCTGATCGAGTCCCGGCTCCACGGGACCGACGTGCTGATCCACCTCGAGCCCGAGGACCGCGTCCGTCCGGGTGAGGTGCTGCTGGCCGATCCCGACCTCAGGTCAGGTTGATCCCGGCCGAGACCGCGACCGCGAAGGTCACGCTGGCGTAGCCGTAGTAGCCCTGCAGGAGCAGGATGACAACGGCGATCAGGCAGGCGAGAACGGTCGCCACCCAGGCGATGCGGCCGAGATCCACGCGCACATTCTCGTCGCCGGGGGGGACGGTTGCGCCCGCGACGCCGCCCGAGCGCGGGATCGCAGACGGTGTGGGCCGATTGATTCTCCGCAAATTGCGGGAAAACCGAAAGAATCGGGTCCACTCTCGCCGGCGCCCCGGGAAGAATGAGGCCATCGACGGGCGGACGGCGAGAGGTGTGCGCGTCCGGGGACCGTGTTAGCGTCGAGAATTCATACCCCCTTTGAAGGAGGAGCAAGTGACGAAGTCTGAATTCGTAGACCAGGTCGCTGACCGTGCCGGTCTGAGTAAGAAGGACGCCGGAGACGCGGTCGACGCGATGCTGCAGACGATCGAGAGCGCTCTGAAACGCGGGAGCGACGTGACTTTCTCCGGCTTCGGCAAGTTCAGCGTGTCAAACCGCAGCGCCCGCGAGGGTCGCAACCCGGCGACCGGTCAGAAGATCCAGATCGCCGCGTCCAAGGTGCCGAAGTTCACAGCCGGCGCTGGGCTCAAGAAGGCCGTCAAGTCCTAGCGGCGTCCAGACGCCGCGAGGCTGCCGCTGGCTTCGGCCAGCGGCTCGCAAACCGGGTTCAGGAGAGAAGCTCGCAGCTGGTGCTGGGGCTGGACCCTGATCCATCGCGGTTGTGGCCCGATGCGCTGGCGGCGGCCGAGGACCCGGAAGATCCTCCCGGCGGTTGCGCAGCCGCTCGGGCCGCCCGGGCGGTCCTGGCGCACTGCCGTCTCGTGATCGGAGCGGTGGCGACCGAATGCGTCGCCGTCAAGCTCCAGGTCGCGTGCTTTGAGCGGCTGGGCGCGCCCGGCTGGGCCGCGCTCGAGCAGGTGGTCACGGTCGCTCGCGAGCACGGGCTGCTGGTCATCGCCGACGCTAAGCGGGGGGACATCGACGTCACCGCGACCGCTTACGGTCAGGCCTTCTTCGGCCCGGCGCCGACCCCGTTCGGACCGGTGCCCGGGCTGGGCGTCGACGCCCTCACCGTCAACCCGCTGCTGGGGCGCGACTCGCTCGCACCCCTGGTCTCGGCGGCCAGCGCGACCGGAGCCGGGCTGTTCGTGCTGGTCCGGACCTCGAACCCCGGCGCCGCGGACGTTCAGGATCAGACGCTGCGCGACGGGGCCAGCGTCAGCGACCGGCTGGCCGCCCTGGTCGCCGCTCTGGGCGCTGACCACGTGGGCGAAGCGGGCATCTCAGCGGTGGGAGCCGTCGTGGGCGCGACCGCCTCCGAGCATCTCGAGCGCCTGCGCGGCGCGATGCCCGCCGCGCCGTTGTTGCTCCCCGGGGTCGGGCCCCAGGGCGGCACGGTCAATGACCTCGCTCCCGCCTTCGCCCCGGGACCGGCGGGCGGCCTGGTCGCGGCTTCACGCGGCCTCGTCTACGCGTTTGAGAAGTCGGGCCAAACCCCGGAGCGGGCGGCCCGCGCGGAGGCAGCGCGCTTACGCGAACTGGCCTGGTCGGTAGCCAGTCCACGGTGAACCGACGGACGCGCTGGGTCTGGACCGCGGCCCTCGCCTCCGAGCGGCTAGTGCTCGGCGCCGACGGACCCGGTGGCGCCGCCAGCGATCCTGCACGAAGCGTGTTCCGGCGACTGTATGATCGCGGCTGGGATGGTGGCCAAGAGTGCGCGGTTTCTGGCGCCGATTGCCCTCGCCGCCGTGGCCGTGGGGATCTATCTCATCGTCCATTCCGGCCTGGCCACCCACACCCCCACGACGACGCCGACCTCCAGCCAGCTGCTGGGCGGCCCGCACCGGCATCGCGGCCGGCGGATACCGCGGTTCTACACCGTCCAGGGCGGCGACACGCTGAGCCAGATCTCGGTCCGGACCAAGGTCTCGATCCTGCGCCTGACCGAGCTGAACCCGGGCATCTCTCCCAACAGCCTGCAGACCGGGCAACGGTTGAGGCTGCGGCGGTGAGCGGCGCGGCGCGGGTCGCCGCGTCGGCGCTGGTGCTGATCGGCTTGATGGCTGTCATCCTGGTCTCGTGGCCGGGTCGGGCCCGGGCCGGGTCGGCGCCGCCGTTGAGCGTGCGCAGCGCGATCCTGGTCGAGCCGACCACCGGCCAGGTCCTGGACGGCGTTGCACCGCACCGGGAGCTCCCGATCGCGAGCGCCACCAAGCTCATGACCGCCCTGCTGACGCTCGAGCACGTGCGGCGGCTCGGCACGGTGTTCACTCAAAACAACTTCTACCCCGCGGCCGTCGACTCCCAGATCGGCCTCGTCCCGGGCGAGCGGATGACCGTCCACGATCTGCTGCTGGCCCTGATGCTGCCTAGCGCCGACGACGCCGCCGAGGACCTCGCCTACAACCTCGGCCACGGTTCGGTGGGCCGCTTCGTAGGCATGATGGACGCGCGAGCTCGGGAGCTCGGCCTGCACCACACCCACTACGCGACGCCGAGCGGGCTCGACACGCCCGGGAACTACTCCACGGCCGCCGACCTGGTCAAGCTGGCCGGCTACGACCTGGCCCACTCCCCCTACTTCGCGCGCATCGTCGCGCTGCCCCACGCCGTCCTGCACTCGGGCAACCACGTCCGCTACGTGATCAACCGCAACACCCTGGTCAGCGAGTACCACTGGATCCACGGGGTCAAGACCGGCCACACCGGCGCGGCCGGTTACGTCCTGGTCGCCTCAGGGCACAGAGACGGTATGACGCTGCTCAGCACCGTGCTCGGGACCAGCAGTGAGGCCGCGCGCGACGCCAACACTCTGGCCCTGCTCGACTACGGCTTTGCCAACTTCCGCCGGGTGACTCCGGTGCGCGCTGGGGAGGTGCTGGCGCGCCCGACGGTCACCTACCGCACCGGCGAGCACGCCGCGCTGGTGGCGGGCACCGGGCTGATCCGGGTGGTGGCGCGCCGCGCCGCCGTCGCCGTTCGCGTGCAGGCGCCCAGCCAGCTGACCGGGCCGCTGCGCCGCCACGCCCGCCTGGGAACGGCCGTCGTGCTGGTCGGCGGACGGCCCGTGGCCAGGATCCCGCTGCTGCTGGCGCGGGCGCTGCCCGCCGTCAGCTCGCTCACGATCGCGGCCCGGTTCATGACCAGGCCGCTGATGCTCGTCCTCCTGATCGCGGCCGCCGGGGTCGCGCCCGCGCTAGCGTTCGGGATCCGGCAGCGCCGCCGAGCGCGGGCCGGGGGAGGAGGATTGGAGGCCGCATGATCAGTACCGTCACGCTCAACGCGGCGATCGACAAGACCCTCGAGGTCCCCAGCTTCACGCCCGGGCGCCGACACCGGACCGTCAACCAGACGACCATGCCGGGCGGCAAGGGCGTCAACATCGCCCGGGCCATCAAGCAGCTCGGGCAGCCCGTGATCGCCACCGGCCTGGCCGGGGGGTCGACCGGAACCCGGATCGTCGAGGCGCTCGGCGATGAGTCGATCCTCAACGATTTCGTCCGCATCCACGACGAATCGCGCACCAACACCGTCGTGCTCGACCCGACCACCGGCGTGCACACCGAGATCAACGAGCGTGGCCCCGCGGTCTCGGCCCAGGAGCTCGAGCTGTTTCGGGAGAAGCTGCTGTATCTGGCTCAGGGCGCGAGCATCTGCGTGTTCGCCGGCAGCCTCCCCCGTGGAATCCAGCCCGACGTGTACCGGACGCTGATCCGCGAGGTGCGCCGGCTCGGCGTGACGACCATGCTCGACACCGACGGCGAGCCGTTGCGGCTGGGGATGAAGGCCGAACCCGATCTGGTCTCGCCCAACGAGCTCGAGTCCGAGGAGCTGGTCGGGCACGAGTTCAACGACGTCTATGACCGGGCCCAGGCCGTGATCGAGATGACTCGCCTGGGGGCGGCGGAGGCGATCATGACCGTCTCGGACGGCTGCTACGCCCGCTTGATCGAGAACGGCACGCCGACCCTGTATCGCGTCCGGACCCAGGAGCAGGAGGCGCGTTCGGTGGTGGGCTCGGGGGATGCCTTCCTGGCCGGTTACGTCGCGTCTCGCTACGCGGGTCAGGAGCCTTTTGAGTGCCTGCGCTTCGGGGTCGCGTGTGGTGCTGAGTCGACCCAGCACTTCGGGGCCGGGCTGATCGACGCCACCCGCGTCGACCGGTTGCTGGGCGAGGTCGAAGCCGAGCGGCTCCAAGTCGCCGCCGAGATCGGCTGAACCTCGCGGCGGGTGAGGGGTGGGCGGCCGGACTCAGCGTTGTCCATCCGGGCCGCTCCGTGCGGGGTTTTTCGTGCTCACGGGCGTCCGGGGCGGGCGTTGGCCGCTGCTAGCATCGCTGCCCCAATGGTTGCCGCCAGGTTCCTGCTCTTGACGTCCGCGCCCCCGTCTACTCTTCTGAGATGGAAGTAGAAATCGGGCGGGGAAAGAAGGCTCGTCGGGCCTACGGGTTCGATGACATCGCGATCGTTCCGTCGCGGCGTACGCGGGATCCCGATGACGTCGACATCTCGTGGACGCTCGGCCCCTACCGCTTCGAACTGCCGCTGCTCGCCGCGGCTCTCGACGGCGTCGTCTCGCCCGATAGCGCTGGGCTGATCGGCAAGCTCGGTGGCCTCGCCGTGCTCAACCTCGAAGGCATCTACTGCCGCTACGAGGACGCTGACGCCGAGCTCGAGCGGATCTCCACCTTCTCCCCTGACATCGCCACGCGCGAAATGCAGGACATGTATCGCGAGCCGGTCAGGCCCGAGCTGATCGCCCGCCGGATTGAGGAGATCAAGGCCCACGGCGTCGTCGCCGCGGCTTCGCTGACCCCGCAGAAGGTCCGCGCCCACTACGAGGTGGCGCTGGAAGCGGGTCTCGACATCCTCGTCATCCAGGGCACGGTCGTCTCGGCCGAGCACGTCTCGCGGGACGAGAGCCGGCCGCCGCTGAACCTCAAGGAATTTATTCGCGAGCTGGCGCCCACGCCGGTGATCGTGGGGGGTTGCGCCTCGTATCACACGGGCCTGCACCTGATGCGGACCGGGGCCGCCGGCGTCCTGGTCGGCGTCGGACCGGGCGCGATCTGCACCACCCGGGGCGTTCTCGGCATCGGCGTGCCCCAGGCCACGGCGATCGCCGATGTGGCCGCCGCCCGTTCCCAGCACATGCTCGAAACCGGTGACTACGTCAAGGTGATTGCTGACGGCGGCATGCGCAACGGCGGGGACATCGCCAAGGCGATCGCCTGCGGAGCCGACGCCGTGATGCTCGGCTCGGCTCTCGCCCGCGCCTACGAGGCCCCCGGCCGCGGCTACAACTGGGGCATGGCGACCTTCCACCCGACGCTGCCGCGCGGAGCCCGCGTGGCCACCAAGCAGAACGGCACGCTGGAGGAGATCGTGCGCGGACCCGCACGCGAGAACGACGGGACCTTCAACCTGATGGGGGGACTGCGCACCTCGATGGCGACCTGCGGCTACCGCGACATCGCCGAGTTCAATCGCGCCGAGCTGATGGTCGCCCCGTCGCTGCAGACCGAGGGCAAGCACCTCCAGCGCGAGCAGGGCGTCGGGATGGGCGCGGGCAGCCGGGCAGCGGCAGTCGGTGTCGCCGACTAGCTCTGGCGGTCGGCAACCGTCGTCGGCGAGCGTCCTCGCTCACTCGCGCGCAGAGCACGCGTCGCTCGCTGCGTCCTTCGAGGACTCCGTTTTCACTCGTCAGAACGCCTCGGCTGTCGTTGAGGATGTCCGAGAGGAGATCCCGGCGGCGACCGACGAGGTAGTCGTTCTCGACTACGGCGGGCAGTACTCGCAGCTGATCGCCCGCCGCGTCCGCGAGTGCGGCGTCTTCTCCGAGCTCTTGCCCCACCACGTCGGTGCCGAGGAGGTGGCCCGGCGCCGCCCCAAGGGCGTCATCCTCTCCGGTGGGCCGGCCTCGGTGTACGCCGACGGCGCTCCGCCGCTGGAACGCCAGCTGCTCGAGTTGGGCGTCCCGGTGCTCGGCATCTGTTACGGCATGCAGCTGATCGCGCTCGCGCTCAACGGGCGCGTCGAGGGCGCCGAGGTCGGCGAGTTCGGCCGCTCCCAGCTGTCGGTCTCAGAGCCGGGGCGGCTGCTCGCCGGCACGCCGAACGAGCAGTCCTGCTGGATGTCTCACCGCGACACCGTGTTTGCCCCGCCACCCGGTTTCACCGCACTGGCCTCGTCCACGGCCTCGCCGGTGGCCGCCTTTGAATCGGCCGAGCAGAGCGTCTACGGGATCCAGTTTCACCCCGAGGTCGTCCACACTCCGTACGGCCAGCAGGTGCTCAAGAACTTCCTGCTCGACATCTGCGGCTGCTCGGGCACCTGGAGTGCGGCGTCGGTGATCGAGGATCAGATCCAGCGCATCCGGGCGCAGGTGGGAGAGGGGCGGGCGATCTGCGGTCTGTCCGGCGGCGTGGACTCGAGCGTGGCCGCGCTGCTCGTGCACCGGGCGATCGGGAACAAGCTGACCTGCGTGTTCGTAGATCACGGCCTGATGCGCAAGAACGAGGGCGAGCAGGTGATCTCCGCCTTCCGTGACCACTTCAAGGTGCCGCTCGTCGCCGTCGATGCCGAGGACCGGTTCCTGAGCCGTCTCGCCGGGGTCAGCGACCCGGAGCGTAAGCGCAAGCTGATCGGCGCCGAGTTCATCCGCGTCTTCGAGGAGGAGGCGGCTCGACTTGACGACGTCCGCTTTCTGGTTCAGGGGACCCTCTACTCCGACGTGATCGAGTCTGGCGGGGGCACCGGCACGGCCACGATCAAGTCCCACCACAACGTGGGTGGACTGCCCGAGGATCTCGAGTTCGACCTGGTCGAGCCGCTGCGCGCCCTGTTCAAGGACGAGGTGCGGGCCGTCGGGGCGGAGCTCGGGCTGCCCGAGCGCCTGGTCTGGCGCCAGCCCTTCCCCGGCCCGGGACTGGCGATCCGGGTGGTCGGCGGTGAGGCGACGCGGGAACGGCTCGACACGCTGCGCGAGGCCGACGCGATCCTCCAGGACGAGATCCGCTCGGCCGGCCTGTATCGCGAGCTGTGGCAGTCCTTCTGCGTGCTGCCCGACATCCGGACGGTCGGGGTCCAGGGCGACGAGCGCACCTATGGCAACGTGATCGCGATTCGCGCCGTGACCAGCGACGACGCGATGACCGCCGACTGGGCCCGGCTCCCGTATGACCTGCTCGAGCAGATCGCGTCGCGGATGATCAACGAGATCCGGTCGGTAGGCCGCGTGGTGCTCGATATCACCAGCAAGCCGCCGGGCACGATCGAGTGGGAATAGGGTCCCGAGCTGCGAGCCACCAGCGCCGGGCTCTGGTCAGCCGACGCCGGTGAGGATCGGGCGCACATAGCGGGCCAGGTCAGTGGGCAGGGCGGCGCGCGGAAACCACCGCGCGGTGGCCAGCTCCCCCGGGTCGGGAGTGACGCCCGGTCGCGGTAGCTCGGTGGCAAAACAGTAGATGGTGTCGTTGCGACGACTCTCGCGGCCCCGGACCTGGCCGACGGGGAGCCAATCGGCGCCCTCGATCCCCAACTCCTCGCTCATCTCCCGACGGGCCGTCTGCAGCGGAGACTCGCCGCGGCGCATCGTGCCGCCCGGAAGATCCCAGCCCCGCGGCCCGTAGGTGTGACGGACGAGCAGGATCCGGTCACGATGGGTGATCAGGCACTTGACGCCGGTCACCTGCGGCCGGAGCACCAGCCAGGCCACCTGGAGGAGGCGGTACGCGGCGCGGTAGGCGAGCCGGCGCGCCCGCACAGAGAGGGGCATGAATCCAGCGTATCCAGGGCGAGCGACCCCGAGCCCCGACCAGCTTGGGGGATTGACTATCATCGACGGTCGCCGCGCGATGGTCGCGCGGCTTGTGCGTGCCATGAAGACCTACGTCGCCAATCCCAAGGACCGCGAGCGCAACTGGCTCGTGGTCGACGCCACCGGTCAGACGCTCGGGCGGCTGGCGACGCAGATCGCCGACACGCTGCGCGGGAAGCGCAAGCCGACCTACACGCCCCACGTCGACACCGGTGACTTCGTGATCGTGGTCAACGCGGAGAAGATCCACGTGACCGGCAACAAGCTGGCCGCCAAGCGCTACTACCGCCACTCGGGCTATCCGGGCGGCCTGAAGTCGCGCTCATTGGCCGAAATGCTCGACCGCCGCCCCGAAGAGGTCATCCGGATCGCGGTCAAGGGGATGCTTCCCCGTAACCGGCTCTCGCGTCGCCAGATCACCAAGCTCAAGGTTTACGCCGGGCCCGATCATCCGCACGCCGCTCAGCAGCCACAACCGATGGAGATTTCGAAGTGACCGACGAGCCGCGCAACGAGGAGCCCGAGGCCCCCGCCGACGA
>JBPCIY010000054.1:0-16695 GCA_051005855.1 Solirubrobacteraceae bacterium
ACGTCGCGATCGCGATCGCGATCGCCGCCGTGATCCTGATCGTGGAGCCCGGGGTGGCGATCGCGGCGATCCTCGCCCTCGTGTTGCTGATCGTGTGCGCAGCCAGCGTGCTGCTCGACCGCCGGCGCGCCCGGCGAATCCGGCCTGCGCACCGCCGCGCGCGGTGGCGCTAGCTGGTCCCTGGCTTCGGTGTGCTCCACGGCTCGCGCAGACGCCGGCTCAGCTCGCCCGAGAGCTCGTCGATCGCGACTCGCGCCTGGCCCAGGCTGTCGCGATCGCGCACGGTGACCGTCCGGTCCTCGAGCGACTGGTGGTCGACGGTCACCGCCCACGGAGTGCCGATCTCGTCCTGGCGGCGGTAGCGACGCCCGATCGCCCCGCCCTCGTCGTACTCGGCCTGCATCAGCTCGCGCAGCTCACGGTAGACCTCCCGGGCCAGCTCGGGCTGCCCGTCCTTGCGAACCAGCGGCAGCACCGCGACCTTGACCGGCGCCAGCTGGGGGTGCAGCCGCAGCACGGTCCGCGGACCACCGACTGCGTCGCCGGTGCCCCCCCCGATCTCGTCCTCGTCATAGGCGTCGACGAGGAAGGCGAGCATCGCCCGGTCGGCTCCGGCGGCGGGCTCGATCACGTGGGGGATGTAGCGTTCGCCGCTGGCGCTGTCCACGTATTCGAGCTTCTGTCCCGAGTGCTCGGCGTGTTGGGTGAGGTCGAAGTCGCCGCGGTTTGCCACCCCCTCGAGCTCCTGCCAGCGGGCTCCGCCGGCTTCGCCGGTGGACGGGAAGCGGTACTCGACGTCGCTGGTCGCGGTTGAGTAGTGCGAGAGCTCGTCGGCGTCGTGGGCGCGCAGGCGCAGGTGATCCTCGCGGATGCCGAGGCGGGTGTACCAGGCGTGGCGCTCGCCCAACCAGTACTCGAACCACTTCTGCGCCTCGCTGGGCGCGACGAAGAACTCCATTTCCATCTGCTCGAACTCGCGCGTCCGGAAGATGAAGTTGCCGGGGGTGATCTCGTTGCGAAAGCTCTTGCCGATCTGGGCGATCCCGAACGGCGGCTTCTTGCGCGAGGACTGGAGGTAGTTCTTGAAGTTCAGGAAGATCCCCTGGGCGGTCTCGGGCCGCAGGTAGACGGTGGCCCCCTCGTCCTTGACCGCCCCGACCGTGGTCTCGAACATGAGGTTGAACTCACGCGCGTCGGTCAGATCGCAGTCTGATGTCTCGCCGGGGTGCCGGGAGGGCTTGCGGCCACAGGTCGCGAACTCGAGCTGGTCAGCGCGAAAGCGCAGCTTGCAGGTCCGGCAGTCGATCAACGGGTCGGTGAAGCCGGCCAGGTGCCCGCTGGCCTCCCAAGTGCGGTGGTGCTGGATGATCGCCGAGTCCAGAGCCACGACGTCGTCGCGCTCCTGGAGCATGGCGCGCCACCACTGGGCCTTGACGTTGTTCTTGAGCAGCACCCCGTAGTGGCCGTAGTCATAGCTCGAGCCGATGCCGCCGTAGATCTCGCTGCTCTGAAAGACGAAGCCCCGCCGCTTGCAGAGCGAGACGATCTTGTCCATGGTGACGCTGTCGGGGGTCATCGCGCGGCGGATGCTAGCCGCCGCCGCGACAAGGCCCGGGGCGCTTCATAAGTCCGCCTGGCTTGGCACTCTGGGTCCGAGAGTGCCAAGGCGGCCAGCTATACTGCCCCGGGCGATGCCGATCTACGAATATCGCTGCAAGAAGGGGCACGCATTCGAGGTTCGCGCCAGCTTCACCGACGGACCCGTGACCGAGTGTGAGGTGTGTGGTCAGCCCGTCGAGCGGGTCTTTCACCCGATCGCCGTGCACTTCAAGGGCTCGGGTTTCTATAACACCGACTACGGCACTCGCAACCGCTCGCGTGAGAAGGAAGCCGCCCAGGAGAGCAGCAAGAGCGAGAGCTCGAGCAGTGACAACGGCAAGTCGGAGAGCAGCTCCAAGTCCGCTTCGGACTCCAAGCCGGCCAAATCAGAGTCGGGGGGCGGCAAGTCAGAATCGGGCACCAAGTCAGAGTCGGGCAGCAAGAAGGCCGACTCTTCGCCGGCCAAGTCCAGCTGACCCGCCGGCTCAGCCGGTGCCAGCCAGCCGGTGCCGACGCCGGTGGACAGTCAGCCGTTCATCAACTTCGCCACCGCCCGGCGCACGGCGGCCTGCCCCGCCGCCGATTGCGCGTCGGCCAGCGGCAGGTGGTTCTGCCCGAGGATCTTCGTCGGCGCCGAGCCGCCGGTCTCGGCGGCGACGAACAGACTCAGCAGCGTCAGGCCGCCCATGTCGCTGCGGACCGCCTGGGGGGCGGCCCACGACGCCCAGGGCAGCCGGGGGAAGATTGACGGGGACAGCAACCGGGACTTGATCGCGTTGAGGATCTTCTGCTGGTAGCCCTCACGGGTCAGGTCGTTGGTGGCCGCGTTGCATAGGTTGTGACGGGTCCGAGCCAGGGTCAGCGCCTGGATGCCGTCGAGATGGTGATCACCCCGGCGCAGGAACAGCGAGAAGCCGCCGTTCCTGACTCCCCCGCTGATCTCCGAGCAGATCCGCCCCGTGGTCACGTCGACGCCGCCGATCGCGTCGATGAACTTGGGGAAGTTGGCCAGGTTGACGATGATCAGGTGGTTGATTTTGAGCCCGGTGAACTGCTCGATCGTCTTGATCGCCAGAGCCGGGCCGCCGAACGAGTAGGAGGCGTTGATCTTGTTGAGCCCGTAGCCGGGAATCGGGACCATCGTGTCGCGCGGGATCGAGAGGCGTCGGGAGACCCCCCCGCCGATCCGCCACAGCATGATCGTGTCCGAGCGGATCCCGCCCGCGAAGGCGCCCGGCTCCTTGGAGCCCTTGGGTCGCTGATCGGTCCCGATCACCAACACGGTGTCGGTCGAGGTGACCATGTTCCCCCCCGGCGTCAGCGCGTTGGACACCGAGCTCGGGATCGAGCCGCTCTGGACCTGGGCGCTGATCAAGAACAGCACGGCGCTGAGCAGCAGCCACCCGACGATCGCGAGGGCCAGGTACTTGAGCACTCGGCCGGGGGTGATCTGCCGCTCCGGCTCAAGCGCGCCGCCGCGGCGCCGCCGGAACCATTGCCGTCCGCCGCGGTCGCCTCCACCGCCGCCGTTCCGGCCGCCGGGTGCGGCCACGGCGTCCTCACCGCGCAGGCGCTCGCGCAGGCCGCGGGGGCCAGAACGGTAGACCTTGTAGGGGCGCTCCTCGGCACTGGGCCGGGCCGGGGACCGGCCGCGGTAGACCCGATACGGGGGGTCCTCGCTGGGCGCCCGATTGCGCGGATCGTCGGGCATTGGCACTACATATAGTGACGACATGCCGGCGCGACGCGCTATCGGCGTCGACCTGGGCGGCACCAAGCTGCTGGCCGGCGCCGTCGATCAGGGCCTGGCCGTACACCATCGCGTCCAGCGCTCGGTAACCGGCCTGGACCCGCGGGCGCTGCTCGACGTGGTGGTCGCCGCGGTCACCGAGGTGCGCGACGCCGTCGGGGCCGACGTCGAGGCCGTGGGCTTCGGGATTCCCTCGCTGATCGACCGCCGCACGGGCATTGCCCGCGTGGCCATCAACCTGCCCCTGGCCAACGTGGCCTTCGCCGACATCATGGCCGAGCGGCTCGGCCTCCCCGTGTTCGTCGACAACGACGGCAACGCGGCCGCGATCGCCGAGCACCGCGCTGGCGCCGCCCAGGGGGCCAGCGAGGCGATCGTGATGACGATCGGCACGGGGATCGGCGGCGGGCTGATCCTGCGCGGCGAGCCCTACCGCGGCGCCGTCGGGTTTGCCGGCGAGCTCGGCCACATCGTGATCGACCGCAACGGGCCGCCCTGCCAGGGCAACTGCCCCAACCACGGCTGCGTGGAGACGTTCGCCTCGGGCACGGCGCTCGCCCGCGAGGCGCTGCGTCTGGCCGGCGAGCGGCCCGGGTCGGGGCTGGCCCAGGCCCACGCTCAGGGACGCGAGCTCGCTGGCCCACTGGTCACCGAGCTCGCCCACGACGGCGACGAGGCAGCCCGCGAGGCGATCGCGCTGGTCGGCTCCGCGCTCGGGGTGGCGATCGCCAGCCTGCTCAACATCTTCAACCCCGAGGTGGTGGTGGTGGGGGGCGGGGTGATCGCCGCCGGCGAGCTCCTGCTGGCTCCCGCTCGCGCCGAGGTGGCGCACCGGATCTTGGCTCCGACCCGGGACGCGGCCCGGATCGTCGCCGCCCGCTTCGGCGTCGAGGCGGGGATGATCGGCGCCGCGGCCATGGCCTACGACGGTCTCGCCGGAAGGCTGACGTGAGCGCCGGACGGCTGGTCGTCTGCCCGACCCCGATCGGCAACCTCGAGGACGTGACCCTCCGGGTGCTGGCCGCCCTGCGCGAGGCCGATCTGATCGCCTGTGAGGACACCCGCCATTCGCGGATCCTGCTCGACCGCTACGGGGTCTCGGGCCGGCTGGTCTCCTACCACGAGCACAACGAGCGCTCGCGCGCCGCCGAGCTGGTGGCGCGGATGCAGGCTGGGGCGGTGGTCGCGCTGGTCTCCGACGCCGGGATGCCGCTCGTCTCGGATCCCGGCCTGGTGCTCGTCCGCGCCTGCGTGGCCGCCGGCCTCGGGGTCGAGGTGCTCCCCGGCCCGTCGGCGGCGCTGAGCGCGCTGGTGGCCAGCGCACTGCCCGCCGAGCGCTGGCACTTCGTCGGCTTTCTGCCCCGCAAACGCGGCGAGCTCGAGCATGTCTTCGCCACCCCCGAGACGCTGGTCGCGTTCGAGTCCCCCCGCCGGCTGGCCGCCTCGCTCGAAGCCCTCGCCGGCCTCGATGCCCAGCGGGAGGTCGCGGTCTGCCGCGAGCTGACCAAGCTCCACGAGGAGGTGGTGCGCGGGAGCGCGGTCGAGCTCGCCGCCCGCTACCGAGCCGACCCGCCGCGCGGCGAGATCGTGCTCGTCGTCGCCCCCGCGCCGGCAGCACCGGCGGGCGATCTGAGCGCCGCCGTGGCCGCCCTGGAGCGGCTGGTGCAGGCCGGGGCCAAGCCGCGTCCCGCCGCGGCCGTCGTGGCCGAGCTGACCGGCGTCAAGGCCAACGCTCTGTACCGCGCGCTAACCGCAGACAAGCCCGCGGATAGGGTCTGAATCGTGTCCTTTTACATCACCACCGCCATCTCCTACGTCAACGGCGTGCCCCATCTCGGCCATGCCTACGAGGCGATCGCCACCGACGTGATCGCGCGGCACATGCGCCAGCGCGGCGAGGACGTTTTCTTTCTCACCGGCACCGACGAGCACGGTGAGCCGGTCGCCGACGCCGCCCTGGCCCAGGGCATGGAGCCCCAGGCGCTGGCCGACCAGAACGCCGAGCGCTTCAAGGCGCTGATGCCCCAGCTGGACATCTCCAACGACTTCTTCATCCGCACCACCGACTCCGAGCACCAGCGCCGCGTCCAGGACGTGCTCCAGCGCGTGCACGACAACGGGTACACCTATAAGGACATTTACGAGGGCTGGTACTGCCCGCGCTGCGCCGACTTCAAGGTTGAGAACGAGATCCTCGAGGGCAACCTCTGCCCGATCCACGAGATCGCCCTCGAGCTCAAGCAGGAGGAGAACTGGTTCTTCAAGCTCTCGGCCTTCCAGGAGCGCCTCGAGCAGGTCTACGCGCAGCGGCCCGCGTTCGTGATGCCGCTCGTGCGGTTCAACGAGGCCCACTCGTTCATTTCCTCCGGCCTCCAGGACGTCTCGCTGTCGCGCAAGCACCTGAAGTGGGGCGTGACCGTGCCCTGGGACCACGAGCACGTCTTCTACGTGTGGTTCGACGCGCTGCTGAACTACTACACGGCCCTGGGCTACGCCCGGCCGGGCGAGGACCTGACCGAGCGCTTCTGGCCAGCGACCTTCCACGTGATCGGCAAGGACATCCTGAAGTTTCACACGGTGTTCTGGCCGGCCATGCTGATGGCCGCCGAGCTGCCGCTGCCCGAACACGTCTTCGTCCACGGCTTCCTGCTCGGTGCCGACGGACGCAAGATGAGCAAGTCGCTGGGCAACGTGCTCGACCCGTTCGAGGTTTTGGAAACCTTTGGCACCGACGCGCTGCGTTTCTATCTGATGCGCGACGTGGCCTTCGGCGCCGACGGCACGGTCGGCATGGACGCGTTCACCGCTCGGTACGAGGCCGAGCTGGCCAACGACTACGGCAACCTGGCCAGTCGCACGCTGGCCATGATCCGTCGCTACCGGGACGGCGTCGTCCCCGACGTGGAGACCGACGCGTCGCTGCGCGGTGACTTCGCCGGCCTCGCCGATGACGTCATCGGCCTGATCGACGCCGGGGAGATCACGACGGCGCTGGAGCTGATCTGGAAGCGCGTGCGGCGCTGCAACCGCTACGTCGAGGAGCGCGCCCCGTGGCAGCTGGCCAAGGATCCCGCCGCCGCCGGGGAACTCGACCGCACGCTGGCCTCCCTGGCCGAGGGCGTGCGCGTGATCAGCGTCCTGGTGGCCGCCTACATTCCGGCCAGCGCCGGCAAGCTCCTGGACGCGCTCAGCGCGCCTGACCTGTCGCTGTCCAGCGCCGAGTTCGGACTCCGCGGGGGCGGGCGCCCGGTGACCGCGCTCGAGCCACTGTTCCCCAAGCGCGCGCCATGATCGACAGCCACACCCATCTCGACGCCTGCCAATCCTCAGACGCCGAGCTCGTCGCCGCCGCCGACGCGGTCGGGGTGACCCGGATCGTCACCGTCGGGACCGACGGGGCCTCGTGCCGAGCCGCGCTGGCCGCGGCTGAGGACTTTCCCCAGGTCTACGCCGCGATCGGCCGTCATCCCAATTCGGCCACCGGCTTTGACGACGCCGACTTCGCCGAGCTCGAGGCGCTGGCCAGCCACGAGAGGTGCATCGCGATCGGCGAGACGGGCCTGGACTACTACCGCGACTATGCCCCGGCCGAGGATCAGCGCCGCGCCTTCCTCGCCCAGATCGAGCTCGCCCGCGCCACCGGCAAGCCGCTCGTGATCCACACTCGGGCCGCGGACGACGAGACGCTCGAGCTCCTCGACGCGCACGCGGGCGGCCTGAGCGTGATCCTGCACTGCTTCTCGATGGCCGCGCGCATCTCGGAATGCCTGAGCCACGACCAGTGGTGGTGCTCGTTCGCCGGCAACTCGACCTACCCCAAGGCCGCCGACCTGCGCGACGCCGCCCTGCGGGTCCCCCCCGAGCGGTTGCTGGTCGAGACCGACGCCCCCTACCTGTCGCCCCAGCCGGTGCGGGGCCAGCCCAACCAGCCCGCCAATGTCGTCCGTACCGCGCAGGCGCTCGCGCTCGAGCGCCGGGTGCAGTACGCCGACTTCGAGCGCGCGATCGAGGCCAGCGCGGCTGCCGTCTTTCAGTGGTGAGGGCCCGTTCCGCCCGCCAGCGCGAGCTGGGGCAGAACTTCCTCGCCGACCGCAACATCCTCGGGGTGATCGAGCGTCTGGCGACGCTCGGACCCGACGATGTCGTGCTCGAGGTCGGCGGCGGTCTTGGCGTGCTCTCCGAACGGCTCGCCCCCGCGGTCGGCCATCTCCACGTGGTCGAGGTCGACCGGCGGCTCGAGGATCAGCTCCGCGCCACGCTGGCTCGCTTTGACAACGTCACCCTGCACTTCGCCGACGCCGTCACCGTCGACCTGAGCGCGCTGGTCCCCGTTCCGGTCAAGATGGTGGCCAACCTCCCCTACGGCGCCGCTGCCACCGTGATCCTGCGCACGATCGCCGAGTTGGCGGCACTGACGGACTGGGTCGTGATGGTCCAGCGCGAGGTCGGGGAGCGCTTCGCCGCCGCACCCGGAACGGGCGTCTACGGTGTCCCCTCGGTGCTGGCCCAGCTCGCCTGCCAGGTCAAGGTCCTGCGGCCGGTCTCGCGGACTGTGTTCCGGCCCGTCCCCAACGTCGACTCGGTCCTGCTTGGACTCCGCCGGGTCGGGCCGGGCGCCGATCCGGCCTTGGCCAGCCTCGTTCACGGTGCCTTTGCCCACCGCCGCAAGGCGCTGGCCCGATCACTGGCCCTGGCCGGGTTGCCGTCCACCGCCGGAGGCGACGTGCGCGAGCGCGCCCGCGCCGCGCTCGTCGAGCTCGGCCACCCCGCCGACGAGCGCGCCGAGCGCCTCTCGGCCGAGGAGTTCCGCGCGCTGGCGGCGAGGCTGCAGACGTGAAGATCGCCGTTCTCACCGCGCCGGCCAAGGTCAACCTCTGCCTGTTCGTTGGCCCCCTCCGCGAGGACGGCCGCCACGAGCTCGTCACCCTGTTTCAGACCGTGTCGCTGGCCGACTCGTTGGCCGTGTCGGATTCCCCTTCGGGCCGCGACGAGGTGGTGTGCGACGACGTCGAGGGCCCCAACCTGGTCGGCGACGCGTTGGCCGGGCTCCGCGCCTCCGGCTGGGCGGCGCCGCCCGTCCGCGTACACATCGTCAAGCGCATTCCGGTCGCCGCCGGGATGGGGGGTGGGTCGGCCGACGCGGCCGCGCTGCTGCGCTACGCCCCGACCCTGGCCGCGGTGCCCGACGAGGCGGTGGCCCAGCTCGCCGCGCAGCTCGGTGCCGACGTTCCCGGCCGACTCCAAGCCGGGGCGGTGCTCGGCACCGGAGGGGGTGAGGTGGTCTCTCCGGCCTTGGCCCTCGCCGAGCACGCCCTGCTCGTCCTGCCTCAGGACTTCGGCCTGTCCACCGCTGCTGTGTATCGCGAGGCTGACCGGCTCGGGCTGCCGCGGCCGGGCGCCGAGCTGGACCGGCTCCGGGCGGAGCTGGAGGGCTGGCTGGCCGAGCCGAGCCAGCCGCCGCCTGAGTCGTTGATCGTCAACGATCTGCAGGCGGCGGCGGTTTCCCTGCGGCCCGAGATCGAAGCCGGCCTCGAGGTGCTGCGCGAGGTGGGAGCCCGTTCCACCCTGGTCTGCGGCTCGGGGCCGACCGTGATCGGGGTCTTCTGGGGTCCGACCGCCGTGGTCCACGCTCGCGCCGCGGCCGAAGGTCTGCGGGCTCGCTACCCCCGCGCGCGCGCCGTCGAGCCGGTCTGACGCCTCGCCGACCCGGCCGCGGAGGGGACCCGGGGCCGGCGGCGAAATGTTGTCGTTCCCGCAATTTGCGGGCCTACCGGGCACAGGAGCCCTGCGATCCCCGCCTTCGGGCACAATTAAGCGTTCTGCGGTGAGCAACCAGTCCGTCACATACCTCGTCGGTGCGTGCCTGGGCGTGTTCGGCCTCGCGGCCTTTGGCACGCTCGTGCTGGCTCCTGCCATCACCGCCTACCGCCGGCCGCTCGAGCGGGTCGCCGTGGTCGTCCTGTCCCTGTACGTCCTCGCCGCGCTCGTCGGGCTTGGCGTCCTGTTGGGGGCGCTGATCATCCTCGAGTGGCCGCGCCTGTTTTAGTGGGCTCCACCGAAACATTTCAGGCGAGCCCCACTGAGCGTGTGCTCGCGGCGCCCGGCCCGGGGTGAACGAGTTGGCTGACAGCGCCGAGCGCGAAGATGCTCGCGCCCCCGACCTCGGGGCGTTTGCGGCCATCACCGACGCCGTCGAGGGCGGAGCCGGGCTGCCCGAGATCCTCCGCGCCGCCGCCCGCGCGCTCGACGCCAGCCTGATCCTGATCGATCGCTCGGCCAGCGTGCTGGCCGTCGCGGCTCGCTCGCCGGCCGACGAACGCTCGCTGATGCGGGACGCCGAGGACGTCACCACGGTCGAGCTCAAGGTCGCCGACGCCCCGGTCGGGCAGTTGCGGATGCGCACCCGCGAGCCCACCCCCGACGGTGCCGTCCTGCGGCTGGTCACCACCCTGATCGCCTCCGAGGTCGAGCGCGTCCGCGCCCCCGAGCGCGCCTCGGAGGAGGCCGCGACCAGCTTCCAGCGCGCCGTGCTCTCGCGCCGGATCGAAGATCGCGACGATCTGATCGCGCGCGGCAAGGAGCTCGGCACCAACCTGGACCAGGGTGCGAGCGTGGCCGTGGTTCGCGCCCACCCCCGCAACCCGACCGAGGACGACTGGCGCCGGCGGCTGCTGGCCGTGGCCAGCCGGGGCGCCCGGTCGATCGCCTCCGGCTCGATTGCGGCCCCCACCGGTCCCGAGGCCGGCGAGGCGGTCGTGCTGATCCCTGACCGCGACGGTGAGACCGGCCGTCGTGTCTGCGCGGCGATCCTGCGCGAGCTCGAGTCGGGACTGCCCGGCTTCTCGTTCGCGCTCGGTCGCAGCCGGCGCGTCGAGGATCCGCTTCACCTCCAGCGCGCCTACAACGAAGCGCTGCTCGCCCTCAACGTGGCCGAGGGCGATGCCGAGCGCTCCGAGCTGGCCTACGAGGAGACCGGCACCTACCAGCTGCTGTTGCCCTACATGAGCGATCCGGCCGAGCTCAAGCGCTTCTACCAGGAGACCGTACGCCCGCTGGTCGCCTACGACGAGCAGTATGAGACCGACCTGCTGGGCACCCTGGCCACGTTCCTGGACTGCGACGCCAACGTCAACGCCACCGCCGCCCGGCTCATCACCCACCGCCACACGATCCGCTACCGCTTCGAGCGCGTCCGCGAGCTCACCGGGCTGGACGTCTCCTCGACCGACGGTCGCGAGAAGCTCTCCCTGGGCCTCAAGGCGATGCGCGTTCTCGGCATCGCCGCCCCCCACGGCCCGGCCTCAGAGCCCGGCGCCGCGGGTGGCCGTGTCCCCCGCTAGCGCTAGCCGGCTTGATCCGCTTGGGCCAGCGCGCGCTGGACGGCGGCGGCGGTCAACTGACCGGCCACGGCCAGCACCTCGGTGCTTTGGGACGCCCGAGCGAGCACGAACGCCCCCTCGAGCGCGCAGATCATCGCGATCACCAGCTCTCGCGCTCGCGACGCCGGTAGCCCGGCCGCGGTGAAGCGGGGGACCCCGGCCGCGATCCAGCCCTCGAACACGTCGGCGCAGGCGATCCGCATCGTCTCGCTCGTGCTCGAGACCTCGAGCGCGATCGTCGCGATCGGGCACGCGTCCTCGTAGCCGGTCGCGTGCAGGTGCTCGGCCGCGCCGGCGAAGAGCGCGCGCACGGCGCTGACCAGATCCGGGGCGGGATCGAAAACGGCCGGGATCAGCAACTCATAGAGCGCACCGGAAACCCGGATCGCCTCAGCGCCCAGCTCCTCCTTGCCACCCGGGAAGTGGTGATACAGCGACCCGAACGGCGCCTGGGCCTCGGTGACGATCTGCTTGACCCCGGTGGCCGCGTAGCCCTGCCGGCGCATCAGCTCGGCGCTGGCGTCGACGATGCGCTCGCGTGTGGTGGGGAGGGGGGTGCTCATGGTGGTCGGTTGACGTGCCGACTTGCGCCGCGCGCCGTCGATACGATACTAGCTAGAGCGATCTATCTAGTGGAGGTGCCCGCCGTGCTCTCGTGGCTCGCCAAGCGACTGATCTCGCACAACATGGCCCGGGCTCGCGCCGGGGACATCGAGCCCACGCTTCGGATGGACGCCGCTGAGGTGAGCTTTCGCTTCCCGGGTGAGAACTCGTGGGCCGGCGAGTTCCGAGGTAGGGCCCAGGTTCGCCAGTGGCTCCAACGGTTCGCGGCCGTCGGTCTCCAGATCTTTGCTGATGAGGTCGCGGTGACCGGCTGGCCTTGGCGCTCCACGGTCTGTATCCGCGGGACTGACCACCTCAACGACCAAAGCGGCGAGATCGTCTACGAGAACCGCTACGTGATCTGGGGTCACCTGCGCTGGGGCAAGCTCACCGACTACGAGGTCTACGAGGACACCGAGAAGTCCCGGGCGCTCGATGATTGGCTCGCCGAGCACCGTCCCGAGACGATTCCCGCCTGAGCCCGCGCCAGGGGAAAAGCTCGCGCCATCGGTTCAGGCTTTTCACGTCTTGCCGGTGACGGGGCGGCTGACGCCCGATGGGCGACGGTTTGGCCGCACCCGCGGCGCCCCAGTGCCGAGTGGACGGCGCTGAGTAGGATCGCGCGATGCCGATCGCGGTCATCACCGGCTCCGGGATCTATGCCCTGCCCGGCTTTGCCCACGCGGAGGCGGTCACCGTCCCGACCCCGTTCGGGGCGGTGGAAGTCTCGCGGGGCGAATTCGCGGGGGTCGACCTGCTGCACGTCTCCCGCCACGGCCCCGGGCACGCCCGGCTCTCCAACCACGTCAACCACCGCGGCAACCTGTGGGCGCTGCGCGAGCTCGGCGCCACGGCCGCGATCGGCTGCACCGCGTGCGGCGCACTCGACGCCCGTCTCGAGCTGGGTTCGCTGATCGTCTTCGACGACCTGCACTTCATCGCCAACCGACTTCCCGACGGCTCGCTGTGCACGTTTCACCTCGAGCCGGGTGACCCCGAGCGCGGCCACTGGATCCTGCACGGGGGTCCGTATTCGGAGCTCATCAGGGCGGCGTTGTTGGCCGGCGCCGCCGAGTCCGGCCACGGCGCGCGCGACGGTGGCGTCTACGGCCACGTCGATGGCCCCCGCTTCAACACGCCCGTTGAGATCGCCGCGCTGGCGAGGTGTGGGGTGGTTGCGGTGAGCCAGACCGGGGGCCCGGAGACCACGCTGTGCGGCGAGCTCGAGTTGCCCTTCGCACTGATCGGCTTCGTGACCGACTACGCCAACGATGTCAGGCCCGGCGAGCCGACTCCGGTGGCCACGTTGGGCGAACTGATGGCGCGCAGCCCCGCCGTGTTCGCCGAGGTGCTGAGGCACGCGGTGCCCCGCTTGGGGCGCGAGGCCGCGACGGCGGCCGGGACGATGTTCCGCTTCGAGCCGGCCTGAGCGACGGGTGCCCGGCGCGCTCCAGCGGCCGGCCGTGCTGGTCATGGCCGGCGCCGCCGCCGGGTCCGAGGAGCTCGACGCCCGCCTGGGCCCCGACCGGGCCTCGGCGGTCCGCGCGTTGCTGCATGGGCGCGCGGTGGCCTGGGCGCAGGCCGTCGCCCCCGGGGCGGTGTGGACTGCGGCGGCGGATGAGACCCCGGTTGCGGCGGCCGACCGGGCGCTGGCCGAGCACGGGGGCGGCCCGCTGCTGGTCGCGTGGCCCGATCTCCAGCGCTGGCGGCCCGAGCACGCGAGCGCTGCGCTCGAGGATCTGGCCGACGGCTGCCGGCTCGCGCTCGGACCGGTGTTCGACGGCGGCTTCTACCTGCTCGCCTTCGCCGAGCCCCTCCCGGCCGTGCTCGAGCTCGCGGCCGGACCCGATGTGATCGGCCTGGCCATCGCCGCCGCCCACGAGGCCCAGGCGCAGGCTGGCCTGCTGCGCCCCGAGCGCGGACTGCACAACAGTGCCGACGTCGCGGCCGCGCTCGCCGACCCGCTGCTGGACCCCGAACTGCGCACGCTGCTGACCCACTGACTGGGGGGCGAGGACTCGAACCCCGATTCCCGGGACCAAAACCCGGTGTCCTGGCCGGTTGGACGACCCCCCAAAGGCGAGCGGGAGGCCGAATCTACCAGCGGTCGGTGGCGGAACAGGCCGCCTGGGTAGCGATCGCCTACGATCCTGGCGTGGCCGCGCCGGTCGTCGTCATCCTCGCCGCGGGGCAGGGCACCCGCATGCGATCTTCGGTTCCGAAGCTCCTGCATCCGTTGTGCGGGCGGCCGATCATCGCCTGGCCGGTGGCCGCGGCCCGCGCCGCCGGCCTGGGCAAGATCGTGATCGTCGACTCACCCGAGCGGCAGCTGGACCCGGTGCTCGACGACGACATCGTCGTGGCCATCCAGGAGCGCCCGCTGGGGACGGGGGACGCGGTTCGAGCTGCGACCGAGCACCTGCTCGGCGCCGGTACTGCGGTGGTGATCAACGGCGATGTCCCGCTGATCCGCCCCGAGACGCTCAGTGGGTTGGTCGCCGCCCACGAGCGCAGCGGCGCCGCGGCCACCATCGCCACGATGCTGCTCGACGATCCCGCCGGCTACGGACGTGTGATCCGGGCCCCCGACGGGAGCGTGGAGCGTGTCGTCGAAACCAAGGCCGCCGGTGACGCCACCGACCTTGACCTCCACATCCGCGAGGTCAACACGGGGGTGTTCGCCTTCGACGGTGCTGCCCTGGCCGCGGCGCTGCTTCAGGTGCGGGCCGATAACGCCCAGGGCGAGCACTATCTGCCCGACGTACTGCCGATCCTCCGCGATCACGAGCGCACCGTCCAGGCCTTTGAGCTGACCGATCCCGCCGAGCTGCGCCAGATCAACGATCGCCGCCAGCTGGCCGAGGTCACGGCCCTGGCTCAGAGCCAGATCCACGCGCGTCACCAGCTGGCCGGAGTCACGATCGTCAGTCCCGCCGCGACCGTGATCGACGCCGAGGTGCAGATCGGCTCCGACACGGTGATCGCCCCCTTCACCAGCCTCCACGGCGCCACCCGGATCGGCCGGGACGCCCGGATCGGCCCCAACAGCACCTTGATCGCGGCGCAGGTGGCAGACGGGGCCAAGGTCCTACACGCCTACGTCGACTCGGCCACGGTCGGCGAGCGCGCCTCGGTGGGGCCGTTTGCCTACCTCCGGCCCGGGACCGTGCTGCGCGAGGGGTCCAAGGCGGGCACCTTCGTGGAGATCAAGAACTCCGACGTCGGCGCGGGCAGTAAGGTGCCCCATCTGAGCTATATCGGCGACGCCGACATCGGCGCGGGCACCAATCTCGGCGCGAGCACGATCACCGCCAACTACGACGGCTACCGCAAGCACCGCACGACGATCGGGGACCGGGTCAAGACCAGCGTCGACACCACGCTGATCGCCCCGGTGACGGTCGGCGACGACGCCTACACCGGAGCCGGTTCGGTGATCACTGAGGACGTTCCGCCCGGCGCGCTCGGGATCGCCCGCACGCGCCAGGCCAACCTCGACGGCTATGCGGACCTGCGCCGCGAGCGCGAGGTCCAGGCCCGGGGCGCAGCGGACGCGAGCCAGGAAGAAAAGCCGTGACGGCGACCGCACCGTCGGCCGCCGGGCGTAGACTCGCGGGCACCGTGGGAATCGTTGACACGCGCACCGTGGCGACCGAGATGCGGGTCGGTTACGACAAGCGGCTGATGCTCTTCTCGGGGCGGGCCAACCGTGAGCTGGGGGCCCGGATCGCCGCCAAGCTCGGGGTGGAGCTCGGCGGCGTGGACCTCAAGACGTTCGCCAACGGCGAGATCTACTGTCGCTATGAGGAGTCGGTCCGCGGCGCCGACGTGTTCATCGTCCAGCCGACCTGCTCAAACCAGGCCGCGGGGATGACCACCAACGACACGCTGATGGAGCTGCTGATGATGGTCGACGCCGCGGTCGGCGGCTCGGCGCACCGGGTGATCGCGGTCACGCCCTGGTACGGGTACTCGCGCCAGGACAAGAAGTCGGCGCCCCGGGAGCCGATCAGCGCCCGGCTCGTGGCGCGGATGCTCGAGGCGGCTGGGATCGACCGGCTCCTGACTATGGACCTGCACTCCGGACAGATCCAGGGCTTCTTCCAGAAGCCGTGCGACCACATGACGGCGCTGTTCATGCTCACCCAGTACTTCGACGATCTCGGCCTCGAGGACCTGGTCGTGGTGGCTCCCGACGCCGGGCGGGTCAAGCTCAACAAGCAGTTTGCCGCCAAGATCGGCGCCGACCTGGCCATCCTCAACAAGGAGCGCCCGGCCCAGCAGGTGGCCGAGATCGGTTACGTGATCGGCGACGTCGCCGACAAGACGGCGCTGCTCGTGGACGACATGATCGGGACCGCCGGCACGCTCGCCGCCGCCGCCCAGGCGGTCCGCGACGCCGGCGCTCGCCGCATCTACGCGGCCGCCACCCACGGCAACTTCTCCGGCCCGGCCTGGGAGAACCTGGCCGCCGCCGGCTTCGAGCAGGTAGTGGTGACCGACACGATTCCGCTGCCGCCGGGGGCGCCCGAGAATGTCCGCGTACTGTCCTGCGCCGACCTGCTCACCAACTCGATCCGCCAGATCTTCACCGACGGCTCGGTGAGTGATGTGTTCGGCGGCGAGAACCAGCTGTTCTGAGCGCCCACGGCGACCCCGGCGTCCACGGGGCCCGGGCCGCGCGCCTGATGGATCTGCTCGGCCTCACCGAGGACGAGCTGTGCGCCGCGCTTGACGCCGACCCGCTGACCCTGCTCTCGGGTCAGCTCGAGCACCGGCCCGAGCTCCCGATCCTGCTCACCCTCCTGGATGAAGCCTCCGAGCGCGCCGGAGCGCCGGTGCTGCGGCGCTGGGTCCGCGCCGCCGGCCCGGCCGGACGCCCGATCGAGGCGCTACTGGCGCGGGACTTCGCCGGCTTTGAGGATGCCCTCGGTGCGCTGGCGCAGCGGGGCTTCGTGCTCCGGGGCGGCGGAGCCAGCGGCGGTATTGGCCGCGGTGGCGGCGGTGGCGGCGCGGGAGCTGGCGGTGGCTGAGCCGTTCGTGCACACGTTGCGCGTTCGCTACGGCGAGTGCGACCCCCAGAGCGTGGTCTTCAACGCCCACTATCTCGGCTACGTGGACGACACGATCACCGAGCTGTGGCGGGCGGCGTTCGGCGGTTATGAGCAGATGCTCGAACGCGGCGTCGACCTGGTGGTCGCCGAGGCCCACCTGCGTTTTCGCGGTGCCGCTCGCTTCGATGAGGTGGTGACCATCGAGGCCACCGTCAGCCACCTGGGAACAACGAGCCTGGGCACCAGCTACCGCTTCCTACGCGACGGGGAGCTCCTGCTCGAGGCCGACCTGCGCCACGTGTTCGTGACC
>JBPCIY010000055.1:0-10792 GCA_051005855.1 Solirubrobacteraceae bacterium
GGTGCTGACCGGCCAGAAGATCACGCCCAACGGTGCGTTTGACAAGCCGCTGAGCATGAAGCAGGTGCTCGCCAAGGCCGGACCGCTGATCAAGTAGATCAGTCCGACGAATGTGACAGCGCGGCCCGCGGACGCACCTCCTCCCCTCGCGGGTCGCGCCGTCACATCGTTCAGAGCGCGTAAATTTGGTCTGTGCCCGTGTTTAGATCCCCGCGAAATCCACGCCCCGAGCTCCTCACCCTCGCCGATGAGGATCTGATGCAGCTCGTCCACGAGGGCGACCAGAGGGCGTTTGAGATCATCTTCGAACGCCACAGCACGGTCGCCTTCTCGCTCGCCTATCGAATGTGCGGGCGGCGCACGATGGCGGAGGACATCGTCCAGGAGGCCTTCCTTTCGCTGTGGCGAAGCGGCGCCCGCTACGACCGGGGGCGCGGCAGCGTCCGGTCGTGGGTCCTCGGGGTCGTCCATAACCGGACGATCGATGCCTTCCGGCGCGAGACGGTCCGGGCCGGACGCGATGTGGCCGACGACGGAGCGCTCGAGCGCCTGCCGGCCCAGGAGCGCACCGACGCCGAGGTGCAGCGGCGCGACGAGGCCGACCAGGTTCGCAGCGCACTGGGAGAGCTGCCCGCCGACCAGCGCCAGGTGATCGAATTGGCCTACTTCGGGGGCTTCAGTCACAGCCAGATCGCTGACATGCTCAAGCTGCCGGCCGGGACCGTGAAGGGCCGGATGCGGCTCGGTCTGTCCAAGCTGAAAATCTCGCTCGGCGGCCTCGCCGGGGTGACACCATGACTGAAGCGATGAACCACGAAGACTTTGATGCCGACGGCCACGACGCGGGCGACGACCTGGCCGCCTACGCGCTGGGCGCCCTCGATGCCCACGAGGCCGAGGCCTTCCAAGCTCATCTCGCGGGATGCGCCCTGTGCCGCGACGAGCTGGCGGCGCTTCAGGGCGTCGTCGAGGCGCTCCCGACCAGCGTCCCGCCCTATCCGGCCTCCAAGACGTTGCGCCGGAAGCTCGTGGCCGCCGTGGCCGCCGAGCCCAAGGGCGCCGAGGCCGCCGAGGCCAAGGCCACCCGAGCGCCGGCCCGTCCGCGCCGCTGGGGGCTGCCGCGAGCGGGACTGACTCCCCGTCTCGGTCTGGCCATGGCCACCGTCGCCGCGGTCTTCGTCGTGGCCGCCGGCGCGCTCACGCTGGGCGGCGGGACCGCCGGCACGCGGGTCATCACCGCGCAGGTGATCGGCTCCCCGGGGACCGCGCAGGTGAGGCTGTCCGGAGGACACGCCGAGCTGGTGGTCACCCACTTCGCCCCCCCTCCCCCCGGCCACATCTACGAGGTCTGGCTGCAGCGGGACGGTGGTCGACCGATCCCGACCGGCGCGCTCTTCAGCGTGACCAGTTCGGGCGCGGGCGATGTCGATGTTCCCGGCCGGCTGCGCGGGGTCAGCGGAATGATGGTCACCCCGGAACCGGACGGTGGCAGCCTGGTGCCGACCCACGCGCCCGTGATCCGCGCCGCCTTGACCTGAGTCTCACCGCCACCCCGGCGGCCGTCGCGGCCGGCGGCGGCCCGGGTGATCCGATCCCGACTGGCGGGCGTAGAAACCGGTAGTCGCACTTCAACCGATCGGAGATCGAAACCATGGGCCTCGAGAACCCCCTTCATATCGCCATCATCCTGCTCGTCGTGCTGCTGGTGTTCGGCGCCAAGCGCCTGCCCGAGATGGGCAAGTCCCTGGGCTCCGGCCTGCGTGGTTTCAAGGACTCGCTGAGCGGCGATGACCACGTCGCCGAGATCCGGTCCGAGCACGCTCCGCACCCTGTCGACGAGCTGACCGCCAACCCGGAGCACACGCCGGCCCACCCGGCCGCCTGAGCCGACCTCCGGGCGACTCCGCCCGGCCCGGCTGCCGTGCTCGTGTAGAAAGCCGCCTCCAAGATGAGAATCGCGATCATCGGCGCCGGGGTGTCCGGTCTCGTCGCAGCCCACCTGCTCAACGCTGAGCACGAGGTGACGCTGTTCGAGGCGGCGGGCTATCTCGGCGGCCACACCAACACGATCCGGGTCGACACGCCCAACGAGACGCATTCGGTCGACACCGGCTTCATCGTCTTCAACGACCGCAACTATCCGAACTTCGAGCGGCTGCTGGGCCGCCTCGGAGTCGCCTCCCAGCCCTCGACGATGAGCTTCAGCGTCAGCGACGAGCGCGGCGACTTCGAGTACAACGGCAGCTCGCCCAACGGCCTGTTCGCCAAGCGCGCCCATCTCGTCACGCCGTGGTTTCACCGCATGGTCGCCGACCTGGTGCGCTTCAACCGGTCCGCGCGCACGCTTCTACAGCGCTCCGACGAGGGACCTTCCCTCGGCCACTGGCTGGAGCAGCAGCGCTTCTCGCGCCCGTTCATCGATCGGTTGATCGTCCCTCAGGCGTCGGCTGTGTGGTCGGCTGATCCCCACCAGATGTGGAGCTTTCCCGCCCGCTTCATGGTCGAGTTCTTCGACCGTCACGGCATGCTCTCGATCCGCAATCGCCCCCGCTGGAGAACCGTGTCGGGGGGGTCGGCCCGTTATGTCGAGGCCCTGGTCCACCGCTTCTCGGGCCGGGTGCGACTTGGCATCCCGGTCCAGAGCGTCACCCGTCGCGATGACTCCGTGCTCGTCACCCCCCGCGGCGGCGACGCCGAACGCTACGACGAAGTGGTGTTCGCCACCCACTCCGATCAGGCGCTGGGCCTACTCGCCGACGCCAGTCACCGCGAGCACGAGATCCTGGGCGCGATCCCCTACCAGGCCAACGAGGCCGTACTCCACACCGACGTGCGCATGCTCCCGCGCCGACGCCGGGCCTGGGCGAGCTGGAACTACCACCTCCGTCAGCCCATGGATCGCCGCACGACGGTCACCTACCACATGAACGGTTTGCAGTCTCTGAGGGCGGAACAGGAGTTCTGCGTGACGCTCAACCGCACCGCCGAGATCGATCCCGAGCACGTGATCCGGCGCATCCGCTACGCCCATCCGGTCTTCACGGGCGCTGGGGTCCGCGCCCAAGCACGGGTCGCCGAGATCAGTGCCCGAACCCGAACCCACTTCTGCGGGGCCTACTGGGGTTGGGGCTTTCACGAGGACGGCGTGGTCAGCGCCCTGCGGGTCGCCGAGCACTTCGGAGTCCGGCTATGACTTCCAGTTGCCTTTACGCCGGGACGATCCGTCACCGCCGCCACGAGCCGCACAAGGAGTTCAGCCACCGGCTGACCCTCGCCTACATCGATCTCGACGAGCTCGATGGCCTGCTGGGCGGCCGGCTGGTCAAATCCCGGCCCGGGCTGCTGCGCTTCCGCCGCCGTGACTACCTCGGCGATCCCGCGCAGCCGCTCGCCGCGGCCGTACGCGACCGGGTCCTCGAGCTCTCCGGCCGGCGTCCCGACGGTCCGATCCGGGTGCTCACCCAGCTGCGCTCGTGGGGGCAGTGCTTTAACCCGGTCAGCTTCTACTACTGCCTGGACGCGGCCGGCGAGGAGGTCGACGCCGTGCTCGCCGAGGTCACCAACACCCCCTGGGGCGATCGCCACTCCTACCTGCTGCGCAGGGGTGCCGATCCACACGCCGTGTTGCACGGCACCTTCGCCAAGCAGCTGCACGTGTCGCCCTTCATGGGGATGGATCATGTCTACGAAGCGCGCGCGACCGCACCCGACCGCTCCCTTTCGGTCCACATCGAGAGCCAGCGCGAGGACAAGACGGTATTTGACGCCACCCTGGCCCTCCACCGGGTCCCGCTGAACCAGGCCAGCGCGGCGCGTCTCGCCGTCCGTTACCCCTTGGCCACGGCCCGGGTGCTGGCCCTGATCTACGGGCACGCGATCGGGCTCAAGCTCGCCGGGGCCCGCGTACATCCCCACCCCCGAGCCGGAGGAGCAACCGGATGAGGCCGCGCTCGGTCGCACTCTGGCGCCAGGCGGCGTCGCTGCTGCTCGATCAGATTCGGATCGGCAGCCTCACGGTCGTCGAGGATGGCCGCCGCTCCACCTTCGGTACCGGTCATCCGGCGGCCACGATCAACCTCCACTCGCCGGAGTTCTGGCGGATGCTGATGAAGGGCAGTCGCGGGCTCGCCGAGTCCTACCGCGATGGGGTCTGGGACTCACCCGATCTCGTCGCGGTGATCCGCCTTGCGGCCCGTAACGCCGTGCTGATCGACCGCGTGCGCTCGGTCACCGCCCCGTTCTGGACCCCGCGCCAGCGCGTCCGCGCGACGCTCAATCGCCGCACCCGCCAGCGCAGCCGGCGCGACATCGCCCACCACTACGACATCGGCAACGAGCTCTTCACGCGCATGCTCGACCCGACGATGATGTACTCGTGCGCACTCTTTGAGCAGGAGGGCATGACCCTCGAGCAGGCCTCGGTGGCCAAGCTCGAGCGGGTCTGCGAGCAGCTCGAAGTCGGTCCCGACGACCACGTGCTCGAGATCGGGACCGGCTGGGGTGGGTTCGCCCTGCACGCCGCCGGTACGCGTAGCTGCAAGGTCACCACCACGACGATCTCCCGCGAGCAGCACGACTACACCGTGGAGCGTATCCAGCGGGCCGGGCTCAGCGACCAGGTCACGGTGCTTATGAGCGACTACCGCGACCTCACCGGCAGCTACGACAAGCTGGTCTCGATCGAGATGATCGAGGCGGTCGGCTGGCAGCACATCGGCAAGTTCTTTGCCAAGTGCTCAGAGCTCCTGACCCCGCACGGCGCGATGCTGTTGCAGGCGATCACGATCGACGACCGGGCCTATGAAGTCGAAAAGGCCTCCAAGTCGTTCATCAAGGAGTACATCTTCCCCGGTGGCTGCCTGCCCTCCATGGAGGTGATCAGCCGCCACGTGGCCCGCGAAACGGATCTGCAGACCGTGGGCCTGCAGGACATCACCGACAGCTACGTCGAGACCCTCCGGCGCTGGCGCGCGAACTTCGCCGCCCACTCCGAGGAGCTGGCCGCGCTGGGCTACGACGAAGCCTTTCAGAGGCTCTGGACCCTGTATCTCGCCTACTGCGAGGGGGGGTTCGCCGAGCGTCGGATCTGCGACGTGCAACTGCTGCTCGCCAAGCCCCAGTGGGCGATCAAGTCGCTGGCCGGCCGCCACAGTTCGGCCCTGGCGGCGACGGGGTAGACGTCTTGAGCGTTCTCATCGTCCGGAACCTGGGCCGGGGCCGGCGTGAAACCCGCGTGATGGGGTGATCCGATCGCGGAGCGTGGACGTATTACCTACAAAATGATGGCGACAGGTTCGGTCTTAGTGCTGTCTGTCGCAAGAAAGGAGCACCATGAGCCACGAGCTCAATCTGGAAGCGATAGACGCAGACGGCGCCATTCGTGAGACGGCCGCCGAGGCGATGGACGCGCTGGACGGAGACACGCGTTCGCAGTTCTTGCGCCGGGCCGGTTTGGCCGGCGGCGCTGTAGTTGGTGGGGGCGCGCTGCTCGGTGCCCTGGCCCCGAGCGCGTTTGCCGCCGAGCGCGAAGACGGTGCCTTCAGCGCTAGCTTCAGCACCGGTGACCGGCCGCCGGCCTCGAAGTTCGGTTCGGGTGATATCGGGATCCTGCGCTACGCGCTCACGCTCGAGTACCTCGAGTCGAGCTTCTACAACGAGGCGACCAGGCACCAGCGCAACCGGCCGTTCCTGCACAACGGGTCCGAGCGCACCTTCCTGCGCGCCGTGACCGACGACGAGAACCAGCACGTCAAGGCATTGCAGCACGTGCTCGGCTCCAAGTCGATCAAGCGGCCGAAGTTCCACTTCAACGGTGATACGCACGATCACCGCAGGTTCCTCAAGGCCTCGTTCACGTTCGAGAACGAGGGCGTGCATGCGTACTCGGGTCAGGCGTTCAACATCAAGAACCCCAAGATCCTGGCCGCCGCGCTGTCGATCGTCACGATCGAGGCTCGTCACGCCGCAGTGGTCGGGTTGCTCCGCAACCACTCCACCTACGGGATCTCCCCGGACAACGCGTTCGATACGCCGTACGGCGCGAGCAAGGTTCTCGCCGACGTTCACAGCCTGAACTACGGCCTTTAGGCCAAATGCCGGACTATGTCGGCCGTTGGCCGGCCTAGCACCACGACCTTCGGGCGGGACAGCGTTCCCGCCCGAGGTCGTTAAGCGGACGGACGGCGGGTCACACGATCCCGCTCGGCCGGCGCCGCTTGGCCTTGGGCGGCTTGGGGAACGGCTGCGGGGAGGCGGTCACGGGCGGGTAGGCCGAGCAGGTCGACGAACCGGGGCGCGCCAGCGCCGGGCGGCTCGCGTTGGGCCGGGCGGCGAAATTGAAGGCCCTGGTCAGATCCCCCGTGGCCCTGCGCCGCCATCTGGACAGATTCGGCACGCGGACCCCAAAGCGGGTCTCGAGGAAGCGCAGCGTCGAGGTGTGGTCGAACTTGTCGGTGCACACCAGCCCTCCGCGTGAGAACGGTGAGACGATCAGCATCGGTACCCGGAAGCCGAGTCCGATCGGCCCTCGAATCCCACTCGCCGCCGCCGGCAGGGTGGGCGCCGTGATGAATTCGCCCGCTGTCCCGGCCGGCGGAGTGGGTGGGGCGACGTGATCGAAGAACCCGCCGTTCTCGTCCCAGGTCAAGAACAGTGCGGTCTTGCGCCAGACATCGGGTTGGGAGACCAGCGCCTCGACCACGGCCCGTGCGCCGACCTCGCCGGCCTGCGGGCTCGAGAAGTTCGGGTGCTCGGTGGCGGACAGGCCGAGCAGCACCCAGGAGACCTTGGGGAGCTTGCCGCCGGCCAGATCGGACATGAAGTCTGCCGGGTAGGTCGGTGCGACACCCCGGTCGTGGAGCTTGGTGCCCGCCGTAAAGGCCTTGAAGTAGGTGAGGACGTTGTCGAGCACGCCGCCCGCCGGGTCGCTGTAGACCTTCCAGCTCACGCCTTTGGCGCTCAACTGCTCCGGCATCGTCCGCCACGTGAACGTGCCCTGCGCGGCCGCCCGGCCGCCCACGAGCGTCTGCAACAGGGGCCCGCCGTGTGTCCCGGCCGGGTCCAGCCAGGCCGACATCGACATCAGCCGGTTGGGATCGGTGGGGCCGAGTACAGAGCAGTGGTAGCCGTCGCAGAGGGTGAACTTGTCCGCCAGCGCGTAGTAGAAGGGCAGATCTTTGCGGTCGTAGTAGCCCATCGTTTCCGCGGCCGGGCTGACACCGTTGATCGCGGCGTCGGCGGCTTGATGGGCGGCCAGGAAGCGGTTCATCCGGCCCCCGTTCCAGGACTGGTGCTGAGGGCCCCAGTCGTGGGTGATGTCCGCCATGCAGCCGGTGTCAAAGTGGAAGGGCTTGACCGTGTGGCCATCCTGGCCGCGCTGGAAGAAGGCGTGGGCACACCGCTTGTCACCGAAGCCGCGGACGCCCGGATACATCCCGAAGTAGTGGTCGAAGGAACGGTTCTCCTGAATCAGGATTACGACGTGCTCGATGTCTGAGAGCTTGCCGTGTTTGGGGCTCGCCGCGACCGCGCGGGAAACGAGGTCATCGATCGTGCCGCTCAGCCCGGCCGCGCCCACCCCAGCCACGGCCATGCTGCGGAGCGCCTGGCGCCGCGTCATCCCACCACCCACCGTCATCTGATCCCCTCTCGATCTGGCCTTACCCGCCCGAGCCTACTGGGCCCGCTTGCCGCTAGGCTGCCCCACCGTGAGCAGGAAGGTCCTGACCCTGGGGTTCGCGGTGCCGCTGGTGGCCGGCGCCATCGCGGTGGCCGGCGCCATCGCGGTGGCCGGCGCCGATGGTCACAGACGCCGTGCGCCCGCGGCGGTCACCTGCACCGGGTGGGGTCGCCCGGCGTTGGCCGCCGATCCGAGGCCTCACGCCCTGCGCCTGTTCGCGATCCAGTTCGAGCAACACCCGGCCTTGATGAGAACCGCCGCTGACTACCGGCGCGCCATCGACTGCGCGCTGCGCACCGAGGTGCTTCCCCACCTGGCCCGCGGCCGCCCAAACCTGGTCGTGTTCGACGAGGACATCGGCCTCGAGACGCTGGCCATCGGCCCCCGCGGGGGCGGCGCCCGAGCCGTGCTGAGCAGCGGCGCCCCCTCCTGCCACGGGGCGTCACTGTGTCCGACCCTGGACACGCTGGCGGCGCTGAACACCGGTTATCAGCGTGCGCTGAGCTATCTCCACGCCCGCTTCCCGCGGCTCGCCGGCGAGGCTGGCCAGGCCTTCGTCGCCGCCACCGACGAGTTCGTGCGCGTGTTCATGACCACCATGGCCGAGGCCGCGCGGCGCTACGGCGTGTATGTGATCGCCTCCAACTCCCAGGCCCCGTTTCGGGTCGACCACAGCCGGGCGGCGATCGCCGCCCTGGCCGACCCCGGCGGTCCACGCGTCCGATCGGTGTACGCCCCGAGAACGGGCGTCGCCTATGACCAAACCTTTGTGTGGAGTCCCCGCCTGCTGCACCGCGGCGCCCCCGCCCCGCTGGCCAACCTGCTAGCCGTCAACCGCAAAGTGCCATTGACCAACTTTGAGCAGCTTCTCGGCTTCGGCTCGGGGCCGAGCTCGGGGCCGGCCGCGCGGGCCAATCTGCGCCCGGTCGCCATCTCCGGCACCGGCGCCCGGCTCGGGATCGGGACCAGCCTGCCGGCCTTTGCCTATGGCCCCGCCTCGCGCGCCCACGCCTGCGTCAACGTCGCCGTCACCTACATGCGCTGCCTGGACCGGCTCGGGGCCAACGTCCTCATCCAGGCCGACGCCAACGACGGGCCGTGGACGGGTGCCGACCGCCACGAGCTGTGGCAGCCGCTGTCCTGGATGGGGTCCGCCTACCGGGCGGTGAGCGACCCCACCGTTCGCTTTGCCTACGCTGTCAACCCGTTCCTGGTCGGCAACCTCGCGGACATCCCGTTCGACGGCCAGAGTGCGATCCTCGAGCGCGGGCGCCGTGGCAACGGCTGCCACTACGTCGGCAACGCCGCCGCGGTGCCCGGCGACGACCTGGCCATGTTCCGGGCCTACGCCGGACCCAAGCCCCAGTTCCTGGCCCTGGCGCCCTGGGTCGTCCCCGACGCCCGGCGCGACCGCCTGCGCGCGGTCGCCTCCGCCCTGGCCGCGGGCCGCGCCTCGGCGGACCGCTACGTGCAGACCGCGGTGATCGCCGATCTGCCCTTCCCCGTCGATCGCGTCCGCGCCGGCTGCGTGAGGGCGGGACGATGACCGGAATCTCGCGTCGCGAGGCGCTGCTCGGCGCCGCCGGAGCCACGGCCGCCGCGCTGGCCGAAGCCGGCCCGGCCCAGGCCCACACGGCGGCGGCCACTGTGCGCTCGGCCGACGTCGTGGTGGTGGGCGCCGGGCTGGCCGGTCTGACCGCGGCCAGTGACCTCGCTCGTGCTGGCCACTCCGTGGTCGTTCTGGAGGCCCGCGACCGGGTCGGCGGCCGCACGCTGAATCACTCGCTGGGCGGTGGCCATGTCATCGAGGTCGGTGGCCAGTGGGTCGGACCGGGTCAGGACCGGATCCTAGCCCGGGCGCGGGAGCTCGGGATCAAGACGTTCAAGACCTACGTCAAGGGCGCGCAGCTGTTTCAGTATCAGGGAGCGGTGAGCCACTTCAGCGGCCTGATCCCGCCGTTGCGCAGCGCCGACGCGAGCGACTTCAACCAGCTGCTGGGCAAGATCGTCACGCTGTCGGAGACGGTCCCCCTCGATCGCCCCTGGACCGCCCCCGGCGCGGCCGAGCTCGATGGCCAGACGGCCGAGACCTTCATCCTCGCCAACTCGAGTACTCCGGGGGCCCGATTCCTACTCGATCTCGCCGTTCGGGCGGTGTTCGGAGCCGAGCCGCGGGACCTCTCGCTCCTGCACTTTCTCTTCTACCTGCGCTCCGGGAACGGGATCATCAACCTGACCAGCACCGCGGGCGGCGCCCAGGACTCGCGCTTGCAGGGCGGGTCGCAGCTGGTCTCGATCCGGATGGCGGCCCGGCTCGGCAGGCGCGTGATCCTCCGCGCGCCGGTGCGCCGGATCGCCCAGTCCCGCACGGGCGTGGTGGTCAGCACGGACGCCGGCGCCTGGCGCGCCAAACGAGTGATCGTGGCCATCGCCCCCACCCTGGCCGGCCGGATCGACTACACGCCGGCGCTCCCCGCCCTGCGCGATCAGCTCACCCAGCGGACGCCCCAGGGCTCGATCATCAAGGTCGAGGCCGTCTATCGGGAGCCCTTCTGGCGAGCCTCGGGTCTGAGCGGCTCCTCCTACAGCGACCGGTCGCCGATCCACTTCACCTACGACAACTCTCCTCCCGGCGGCCACCCCGGAGTTCTGCTCGGCTTCGTGGCCGGCAGCGAGGCGCGCCGGCTGGGCACGCTGAGCGCGGCCGCACGCCGACGCGCGGTACTGAGCTCGTTCGTGGGCCTGTTCGGCCCGGCGGCCGCCCACCCCCGCGCGCTGATCGAGCACAACTGGTCGGCCGAGGAGTACACCCGCGGCTGCTACTCCGCGCACCTGCCCCCCGGCGTGTGGAGCGACTACGGCCGCGCGCTGCGCACCCCGGTCGGGCGCATCCACTGGGCCGGAACCGAGACCGCGGAGGTCTTCACCGGGTACATGGACGGCGCCGTGCGCTCGGGCGAGCGGGCCGCCGCCGAGGTCCGCGCCAGCTAGCGCCCGGGCAGGTGGTAGATGGCGATCGTGCTCGAGGCGCGGTGGTCGAAGTAGCTTCCGGTGGGCAGGATGATCCGGCCCCCGACGACGATCGGGCTGTTCCAGTGACCCTGGGGCACCGGC
>JBPCIY010000056.1:0-21518 GCA_051005855.1 Solirubrobacteraceae bacterium
GCACCAAGCCGCCGCCCCTGACGGCCGAGACCCGCGCCGCGCTGTGGCGCTACGCCGGCCTGGAGCGCAGCGGCGACGGCCTGCGCCGCCTGGTCGACGACCCTTACCCGCTGGCCCGCCTGATCGCCCGCTGCGCGCTCGCTCGCGAGGAGAGCCGCGGCGCTCATCTGCGCACGGACTTCCCGGACCGAAAGCCAGAGCTGGACGGCATCCACGTCACCCTCACGGGCGACGCCGAGCCTCGCCTGACGCCCTGGAAATAGCCGCATCGCCAAAAAATCCAGAATTCCGCTTAATGTGCAGTTAACATGCGGTGCGCGGCCAAATTCACACGCTGCGGGAATACTCGCACGTAGGTTCAAGTACGCGCTCGGCCGGGAGCGCTGAAACGTAGGAGAGAGACCAAACATGTACCGCTTCAGCCGCGCGATCTACCGGGAGATCGCCTCCGAGATCATGGAAGACCCGCACGGGGAATGTCCCCACGCCAATCACGAGCGTGTGCTGCACGCGTGTGAGAGCGCGGTCGCACGCCTGGCCACCGATCGCCACTATTTCGCGCGCCCCGCGCGAACCCTGTTCACCGATATCCGGGCCTACTTCCCGATGAGCGCGCAACCGCGACTGCTGCGCGTGATCGAGCGCTATCTGGGCTGCGCGGACGAATTCCTGCGCAAGGTGCCCCAGAACGGCTACGACCTCTACGGCAATCCCCTGCAGTGTCGCGCGAGCACCCGCAAGGGCACGCCGTGTCAGCGGATGCCGCTGCCTCACAACGGCTATTGCCCGTCGCACCAGCACCTGGCCGAGACCGAAGAGCTCGCCTCCGCGCTGGCCGCGTGAAATTGGTTTAGGGAGCCGCTCGGGCGGCTGATGCTCCTGGGCGTCGACGTCGGCGGGACCTTCACCGACGCCGTGCTGGCGGGCGACGGCCGGCTCCTGAGCGCCAAGGCGCCGAGTACTCCCGAGGACCAGTCCGAGGGTGTGCTGGCCGCCGTCGAGGCCGTCGTCGAGGCCGCGGGCGCCTCGGCGGCCGAGGTGCGCGAGTTCTCGCACGGTATGACCGTGGCCACCAATGCGCTGCTCGAGGGCCGCGGCGCGCGGACAGTGTTCCTGGCCACCGAGGGCTTCACCGACGTGATCGCCCTCGGGCGCCAGGACCGGCCCGAGCTCTACCGGCTGTGCGCGGCCCGCCCGGCCCCGCTGACTCCCCCGCAGCGCCGCCTCGGCGTTCCCGAGCGGATGACTCCGGATGGGCCCCTGCGCGAGCTGACCGGCCAAGCCGCGACCGCGGTCGCGCGCCAGGTCGCCGAGCACGAGCCCGAAGCCGTGGCCGTGTGCCTGCTGCACTCCTACCGGCATCCCGAGCACGAGCAGACGCTGGCTCGGGCCCTGGCCGCGGAGCTGGGCGACGACGTCCACGTCTCGCTCTCACACGAGGTGGTGGGCACGTTCCGGGAATTCGAACGGGCCGCGACCACGGAAATCGACGCTGCCCTCTCGCCTCTGCTGGCCGGCTACCTGCGTCGCCTGGCCGCCCGCTGCCGCGCGGCCGAGCTGCCCGCGCCGGCCATCATGCAGTCCGGTGGCGGGCTGATCGACCTCGAGGCCGCGGCCGGGCACGCCGCCTGGACGGTCCTCTCGGGGCCCGCGGCCGGCGCCGCGGGCGCCGCCTTTGTCGCCCGGGCCTCCGAGGCTCGAGATGCGCTCTGCTTCGACATGGGCGGGACCTCCTGCGATGTCTGCGTGATCAACGACGGCGCCGTCCAGGAACAGAGCGCGGCGAGCATCGCCCAGCGCCCCGTCGCCCTGCCCATGGTCGCCGTGCACACGGTCGGCGCGGGCGGCGGGTCGATCGGCTGGCGCGACCCGGGCGGGGCGCTGCGGGTGGGACCCCGTTCGGCGGGGGCGCAGCCCGGTCCGGCCTGCTATGGCCGCGGCGGCGAGGAGCCGACCGTCACCGACGCCAACCTCCTGCTCGGCTACCTCGCTTCCGATGCGCCGCTGGCCGGCGGCGTCGCGCTCGATCACGACGCCGCGCAGCGCGCAGTGGCCAAGCTGGCCGGCGAGCTGGACCTAGACCCGCTCGAATGTGCCGAGGGCATCGTCCGGGTCGCCAACGCCGAGATGGTCCGGGCGCTGCGGGTGGTCACCGTGGAGCGCGGGATCGATCCGCGCGGCTACGCCCTGCTCGCCTTCGGCGGGGCCGGTGGCCTGCACGCGGCGGCGATCGCCGACGAGCTCGGAATCGAGCGGATTGTCTGCCCGCGCGCTTCGGGGGTGCTGGCGGCGCTCGGGTTGGTGGTGTCCCCGCGCCGGCGCGACGCGCAGCGCAGCGTCTTTCTGTCCGGCGACGAGCTGACCGCCTCGGCGGTCGCAGCGTGCACGGCCCAGCTCGGCGAACGGGCGCGCCTCGAGCTCGGGGATTCGGCGGCTGAGCTGCGGGCGGTGTACGAGCTGCGCTATCGCGGTCAGGCCTTCGAACTCCCGATCGGCGCCGACCTGGGGCCCTCCGTGGCGCAGCTGCGCGGGGCGTTCGAGCACCGGCACGAGGAACGCTACGGCTACTGCGATCGCGAACAGGAGCTCGAGCTGGTCACGATCCGCGTCACCGCCACGGTGGCCGGGGCCGACGTGGCGCTGGCGGCGCCGGCCGGCGGGAAGGAGAGTCGCGCTCGGCGCCCGGCTCGGCTGGGCGGAGAACAGGTCGAGCTCGAGGTGATCGGCGGCGATCTGAGCCCGGGAACCGAGATCGCCGGCCCCGCGGTGGTCGACCTGCCCGAAGCGACCCTGCTCGTGCCGCCGAGCTGGCGCGGGACCGTCGACGGCCAGGGCACGATCGATTTGAGGCGCTCGTGATCGACGCCGTCGAGCTCCAGGTCCTGACCGGCGCGTTACGCGCGATCTGCGAGGAGATGGGCGCGGTCCTGATCCGCTCCGCGCACTCGGCCAACATCAAGGAACGCCGTGACGCCTCCACAGCACTCTTCAGTCCCAGCGGCGAGATGGTCATGCAGGCCGAGCACATCCCCGTCCACCTCGGGGCCATGCCCGCGGCCGTGGCCGCCGTCCTCGAGCAGGAGCACCGCCCCGGGCGCTCCTGGATCCTCAACGACCCCTACCGGGGCGGCACCCATCTCCCGGACATCACCGTGATCACCCCGGTGTTCGCCGAGGGCACCGACGGCGAAGCCGTTGGTCAGCTGATCGCGTTCGCGGCCAACCGGGCCCACCACGCCGACGTCGGCGGGCCCACCCCCGGCTCGATGCCGGCCGACAGCCGGACCCTGCCGGACGAGGGTGTGGTCATCGCCCCGCGCGTCCTCGATGCCGACGCGGTGGCCGAGCTCTGCGGGCTGATGCGCCGCCCCGAGCAACGCCGCGCCGACCTGCGCGCCCAGCTCGCCGCCGGCCGGATCGGTGCCCTGCGGACCGCCGAGCTCCACGCCCGGACCGGCGCCGAGCGTCTGCGCGAGGCTTTCGCCGCGACCCTCGACTACGCCGAGCGCCGTACCCGCGCCTGCCTGGCCGAGCTCGACGACGGCGTCTACGAGAGCCGGGACGTACTCGAGGCGCGCGAGGACGACCTGCCGATCGTCCTGCGCGCCACCAAGCGCGGAGACGAGCTCGAGCTCGACTTCACCGGGAGCGCGGCGCAGTACGAGGGCAACCTCAATTGCCCCTTGGCCGTGACCCACTCGGCCTGCTACTTCGCGCTGCGCGTCCTCACCGACCCCGACATCCCCGCCAACGCCGGCGCCTATCGTCCGCTGGCCGTGATCGCACCGGAGGGCTCACTGCTCAACGCGCGCTCACCGGCGGCCGTGGTGGGCGGCAACGTGGAGACCTCGTCGCGGGTCGCCGACGTGGTGCTGAGGGCGTTCGGCCACGCGCTCGGCCAGGGCACGATGAACAACCTCACGCTCGGCTCCGACGAGGTGGTCTACTACGAGACGATCGGGGGCGGACAGGGTGCGTGCGCCGACGCCGACGGCCCCAGCGGCGTCCACGTGGCGATGAGCAACACCCTCAACACCCCGGTCGAGGCGCTCGAGCTCGAGTTCCCACTGCGCGTGGTCGAGTACTCGCTGCGCCGGGGCTCGGGCGGCGCCGGGCGCCACGCCGGGGGCGACGGGGTCGTGCGAGAGCTCGAGGCGCTGGCGCCGCTTCGCTACTCGCTGATCACCGAGCGCCGGCGCCACGCGCCGTCCGGCGCCGCCGGGGGCGCCGACGGGCAACCGGGTCGCAACCTGCTCGACGGCGAAGAGCTCGGGCCCAAGGCGATCGGCGAGCTGACGCCCGGGCAGCGCCTGCGGATCGAGACACCGGGCGGCGGGGGCTACGGAAGTCCGGCATCATCTGGGCCGTGAGCGACCGCGTCGCCTTCCTCGGACTGGGCATCATGGGCTCGCGCATGGCCGCCAACCTGGCCCGGGCCGGGTTTGCCCTCACCGTCTACAACCGCACCCGCGCCACCGCCGAGGCGTTCGCCGCCGAGCACGACGCCCGGCTCGCCGACACGCCCGCCGCCGCGGCCCGGGAGTCAGACATCGTGATCACGATGGTCGTGGACGGCGCCCAGGTGCGCTCGCTCCTGCTCGACCCCGAGGACGGCGCTGCGACCGGCGCGAGGGCGGGGACGGTGTTCCTGGACTGCTCGACGATCGGCGTGACCGCCACCCGAGAGATCGGCCAAGCCCTCAGGCTGCGCGACCTGGCGCTGATCGATGCCCCGGTGACCGGCTCATCCCCCAAGGCCCAGGACGGGACCCTGACCTTCATGGTGGGTAGCTCAGATGAGGACTTTGCCCGCCTGCGCCCGCTGCTTGAAGCGATGGGCGAAGTGATCGTCCACGCCGGCCCCCCGGGTCAGGGACAGATGGTCAAGCTGATCAACAACGCCGTCGCCGCCGCCAACGCGACCGTGCTCGGCGAAGCGCTGGTCGTGGCCGCGCGCGCCGGAGCCGACCTCGACGCGCTCGTTTCGGTCATGGGCGCGGGGTCCGGCGGTTCGGCGATGCTCGCCCTCAAAGCCGGGCCGATGCGCCGGCACGACTACACGACGCTGTTCAAGCTCGAGCACATGCTCAAGGACGTCCGGCTGTGTCTGGACGAGGGGCAGGCGCTCGGGGTCGGGTTCCCGTCCGCCGCGCACGCCCGTGAGGTCCTCTCCACGGCCATGGGTCGCGACCTTGGCGACGCCGATTTCGCCGCTCTGATCGAGGTCCTCGAGGGCGCCGCCAACGTCCGCTTGTAAACCCGGCGCGATCCGGCGGGCGGCGCTCGATTTTGCTTACACTGCTGTAGCTTCAACCCCTCCCAAGGGGTCTGTAAACTGGCAATTTGCAGGCTTATTTGGCAAATCGAGGCAACTCGCCTACAATCAACGCGTCCCGTCGCTGACGTTGCCTTTTTCGGCGCGTGCGGGACTTGCCGCTTACCAATAAACCGTCTCCCCCCCCTTTATCTCACATGCCGATTGCTTTTAAAGAATGGGCCGTCACTGTGCGGGCGCTCGCCGAAGGTGAGCAGCTTTTAACGCTTCGCAAGGGCGGCATCCGTGAACCCGAGAAACACTTCAAGCTCGACTATGAGCGCTTCTTCCTCTACCCGACGTTTGACCATCAGCGCACCGATCTGGTGCGTGAATCGCATCGCCCCGAGTTGTCGCGCGCCCTCGAAGAGGGCGTGTGGAGCGACGGTGAGCCCCATCCGCACGCCCTGCATCGTGGCGATCAGCTGACTCAGCCTGACCGCGTGCGTATTCGGGCCTGGGCCGAGGTGGCTGGGCACTTCACGGTCACCGACCGCCGCGCCGTTGACGCCCTCTCGCCGTTCTACGTCTGGACGACGGATTACGCCGAGAAGCGCCTGGCCTGGAAGCGCCGCCACCCTCTGCACGTGATTCTGCTGCGCACGTACAGAATCCCGCGGCCGGTCACGGTCAAGGTGCGCGACGAATACGGTGGTTGTCGCTCGTGGCTCGAGCTGACGCGCGAGCTCCCGTTCGAGGGCACACCCGTGCTCTCCGACGAGGAGTTCGAGCGTGCGTCTGAGGAGATCGCGTCGATCGCCTCAGACCGTCAGCCCGTCCTGGTCTGACGCCGGAGCGGCCGGGCCGCGGGTGTGGACGAGCTGAGCCCCGATGCCGTGGGTGGAATCAAAGCTGGGCGACTTCCGAGCTCGTCACGACGAGGCCGACGCCCGCGACGCGCGGCGGGTGCTCCAGTCGCTGCAGACCACCCAGCTGCGGATGGCCGAGCTGTTCCCCCGCCCGGTGGGCGAGATGACCGTCGTGCTGCATTCGGGTGTGGCCTCGCTGGCCATGACCAACCCGGCGCTGCCCCTGGTCTGGCTGCTGACCGCACCGGCGGCGCGCCGCTACGTGACCGGCTGGGCCGGAGCGCACGAGTTGCACACGCTCGCTCCTGCCGTGCTCAGAGCGCGGGCGTCCAGCGTGTCCGGCTCGCGCGAGATGCTCGCCCTGAGCGCCTCGGCGCTCTATGCGCGCCGAGTCGTGATCGAGAACAACCGCGAGCTGTATCGGGTGATGGGGGCCCTGCGCCTGCGGCGTGAGCTGCGCTGGGCGTGGCTGCTGGAGGGGGCGGCGCGCTGGTTCTCCGGCCAGACCGAGCACGCCCGCCCCGCGATCGCGCGGCGACTGCGCGAGGGAGATCGCCCGCGCTTCCCGCCCGGTCTGCGCGACGCCGCCCTGCTCGGCGGGACGGTGATCGATCTCCTCGTCCGCGAGGAGGGTGAGCGCACGGCGGCCCAACTCGCCTGCCGGTTTGCGCCCGGGGGTCCTTCGGCCGCGCTGGTCAACGCGTTCCGCGGTCGCTCACTGGCCCACACCGAGGGTGTCTGGCGCTCGCACCTGGCCCGTACGGCCGGCGCCCATTGACCGTCGGGGGCTTAGAAGTGCCCGATCAGGCTGATCAGCCACACGGCCAACGCACCGACGGCGAGGGCCAGAAGCAGGCCGGCGAGCAAGCGCCCGGGCGCGACCAGCCGCGCCGGCGCGGGCTCGGCCGAGATCAGCTCAGCCTCGAGCAGCACTTCGCGCGCGGTCAGCACGGCCGCCTCGGGGACGAGGATGTCGCGCGGTCCCGCCGCGAGCATGTCCGGGACGTCAAAGCCCGCGCTGCGGCGCAGCAGGCTGGGCACCCCCTCCTCGAGCAGCAGTCCCTGGATGAACTCCGCCTCGGCCAGGTTGTGCGCCCCGGCCACCCGTACCAGCTCACCCTCGGCCAGCTGGGGCTTGATCATGCGCGCCTGACGATGGCGCTCGCTGACCACGGGCGGCGTATCACCGCGCTGGGCGCGGATCAGGGGCAGCGAACAGTCCGGACAGAAGCGCTCGGCGCCGTCAAAGCGCAAGCCGCAGCCGGGGCAGAGGAGCTCGTCCTCGCGGCCGGCCGTGCGGGGCATCAGCTCACCGACAACTCGGCGTCCGCCACCCGCCCGTCGCGGATCTCGTACGCCTTGACCTCGGGCTCCGCCCCGGCCAGCCCGACGATCACATACAACGCGTCGGGATAGAAGGCGAGGTTGATGTCGGTCTGCGACGGATACGGGGCGCTGCGGGTGTGCGAGTGATAGATGGCACCCAGGTCCAGTTCCTCATCGTCGATCGCCATCTGGATGCGGTACTGCTCGGCCCCGTCGATCTCGTAGCGCAGCGGGCTGGCGGTGGCGTTCTCAGCCTGGTAGAGCTTGATCGCCTCCCCGTCGCGCGAGGCGATCATCCCGCAACACTCGTTGGGGGCGTCCGCGCGAGCATGGGCGACCATCTCGTCGTAGAGGGCCCGGGAGATCCGCATCGCCGGGCGAGGCTAGCAGCGTCATTGCTGGCCCTGGATGAGTCCGTAGGGGACGGCCTTCTGAGCATCGCCGTGGTAGAGCAGCTCTCCGATCAGCGCCTCGTGCTGGGCCTCGGCGCCCATGATCTGCGCGGCGAGCCGGATCAACGCGGTGTCCTGCAGCTTGATCAGCGCGACGAAGTAGGCGCCGGTCACCACCCGCTCGACGTCGAGCAGGAGACGCACGGCGTCACCGGATCCGGTCAACTGCCCCAGCCGCTCGCTTACCCCGCGATGGGCCAGCCGGCGGTCGGCGGCGGCGACGTTGGGCGGCGCGGACGGCAGCACGCCGCCGAGAAGCTGGAGCATCCGGGTCAGGGCCTGGACGTGTGCCTCCTCGTGGGCCAGGAACGGAGTCAGCACCTGCCGGGCGCGGGGTTTGAGGATGGACGCCCCGAGGACGTGCTGGTAGCAGAACAGGAGCAGGAGCTCGACGCTGAGCAGCCGGTGCAGGCGCTCGGCGGGAGTTTCGCGCCCGGTCGAAGAGCTGTCCGCGGCCTCGGCCGCGCCCGCGCCCACCAACGCGGCGCCGGTCACGGCGGCCCCGGCTCCGGCCACGAGCAGCTCGCGCCGGGTGGCCCTCATTGCTGGCCGGTCAAAAAGGCGGAGGGCATCGGGTCCAGACCCTGGGCGGAGCGCAGGACGACGACGTGCTGGGCATCGCTGGCCAGGACCGTGGCCGCGGCCGCCCGTACCGGACCCGGCGAGAGCTTCGGAATCGCCTCCAGGTAGGCGGAGACCTGCGCGCGCTCGAGCCCGTGCAGCAGGGCCAGCACCGCGGCCTGATCGGCCGGCGAGCCGAGGTCGTAGGCGCCCGGATGGGCGGGAGCCTGGCCGCCGGCTGCCTTGATCAGCGCGATCAGCTCGCCGGTGTGCTGGAGCTCTTCGTTGAGGAACTGCTTGGCGGTCCGCGCGTCCGGGTGGCTCAGCAGCGGGAGTCCCGCCGTGTAGGCGGCCACTGTGTGGCGCTCCAGGTCGAGCAGAGCCTCGAGGAGGGCGATATCAGCGTGCCGGACCGGAGGCTTGGCCCCGTGGACCTCCTTGGCCCCCGTCCTGACGCCGTGGCCACAACCGCTCAGAACGACCGTGGCGCCGCTGGCCAACGCCGTCGTGGCGGCGCCCAACAGCGCCCGGCGCGACGGCCCGTCGTCCTCGCTCACCACCAGACGGTGGAGTCCAGGTTCTCGATCTCGTCGACGGGGCGGGTGTAGATCCCCGAGGACATGTACTTGTAGCCGTCGTCGCACACGATGAAGACAACGTTGCCCTCGTCCAGCTCGCCGGCGATCCGGACCGCCACGCGGGCGATCGCCCCGGACGAGACGCCGGCGAACAGGCGCTCCTCGTCGAGCAGCTTGCGAGTCCAGATGATCGCATCCCGATTGGTGACGAAGATCTTGCGATCGAGCAGGCTGAGGTCGATGATCGGCGGGATGAAGCCGTCATCGAGTGAGCGCAGCCCCTGCACCGGCTCGCCCTGCATCGGCTCGGCCGCGACGATTTTGACGTCGTCGCCGAGCTCCTCCTTGAGCCGGCGCCCGTTGCCCATCAGCGTCCCGCCCGTCCCCAGCCCGGCCACGAACGCCGCCACCTCGTCGAGCTCTTCGAGGATCTCGAGCGCGGTGCCGTTGTAGTGGGCGTCGGGGTTGGCCTGGTTGCCGTACTGGTAGGGCATGTAGTACGAGGCATCCTTCTCGGCCATGTCGAGGGCCATTTCGACCGCGCCGTTGGAGCCCTTGGAGCCCTCGGATAAGACGATCTCGGCTCCGTACATGCGCAGCAGATCGGTCCGCTCGGGGGTGACGTTGTCGGGCATCACGACCTTGAGGTCATAGCCCTTGTAACCGCAGATCATGGCCAGCGAGATGCCGGTGTTGCCGGAGGTGGGCTCGAGGATCGTCTGCCCGGGCCGGATCAGGCCCTTCTCCTCGGCGTCCTCGATCAACGCCCGGGCCACGCGGTCCTTGACCGATCCGGTCGGGTTGTGGGACTCGAGCTTGGCCCAGATCCGCACGCCCGGCTTCGGGCTCAGGCGCTTGAGTTCGACCAGCGGCGTGTGACCGATCGCCTGGACGATGTCGCCGTAGCGCCCTCCGCAGGGCTTGTTCTGCAACGTCTCGGCGGCCATTGCTTTCGAAAGTATAGCGGCGCGCCAAGCCCGCGGGCGATCAGGCCAGCGCGTCCCGCAGCAGCACCGCGGGGTGCTGAGCCCGGCGCGACGTGCCATGGGCGATCTGCTGCCGGCAGGAGACGCCGGTGGCGGCCACGAGCACGTCCGGGGCCGCCGCGTCGAGGCTGGGGAACAGCCGCAGCCCGCCGATCTGCATCGAGAGCTCGTAGTGCTCGGACTCAAAGCCGAAGGAACCGGCCATGCCGCAGCATCCAGCGTCGAGCTCCTCGACGGTGGCGCCCGGAATCCGCTCGAGCAGCTCCCGGGTCGCACGGGCCGCGCCCAGCGCCTTCTCGTGGCAATGGGTGTGCAGGAGGATGCGCCGACCGGCGAGCGCCCCCGGATCCAGCCGCAGAGCCCCATCGTCGATCGCTTCCAACAGCAGCTCCGGGACCAGCTGCACGTGCCCGGCGACCAGGCGGGCGTCAGGGTCGTCTCCGAGCAGCGCGGCGTAGTCGTCGCGCAATGTCGATACGCATGACGGCTCGCACCCGACGATCGGGATCCCACAGGCGGCATAGGGTGCAAGGCGGCAGACGAGCGCCGCGGCCATCGAGCGAGCCGGATCGAGCAGACCCTTGGACAGGCTCGCGCGCCCGCAACAGCCGCGGCTCTCGAGCGCCACCCGCCATCCGGCGGCCTCGAGCAGCTCGACGCAGGCTCGCCCCACCTCGGGCTCGGTGTAGCTCGTAAACGAGTCGGCGAGGAACACGACCTCACCCTGTGGGAAGGGCCCCGCGGGCGCCGCGCGGCGCGTGAACCACCGCATCAGCGTCTCGCGCTCGAACTGGGGCAGCGGGCGCTCGGGCGCGATCCCCAGCCGGGCGTCGAGGGCGCGGCGCACCGGGCCCAGCTTCCCGGGCAGGTTGGACAGCGGCGCGGTCGCGGCCCCGAGGCGGTTGAGTCGTCGGATTGCCGAACACCCGCGAGCGCAGGGGTGTGCCGTGGATCTGCTGGTACTGGGCCAGGAACTCGCTCTTCAGGGAGGCCATGTCGACGCTGAGCGGGCACTCGCGCTTGCACGCCTTGCACTCGAGGCACAGATCCATGATCTCGTGCAGCCGCTCATCGCCGAGCGCCGACCGGGGGTCGGGCATCGAGAGCGCCTTCACGAGCGCGTTAGCCCGTCCCCGCGTGGTGTGCTGCTCCTCGCGGGTGGCCATGTAGGAGGGGCACATGACCCCGGCATCGGTCTTGCGGCAGGCGCCGATGTTCATGCAGCGATCGGCGGCGTCCCGCATGCTCCCCTCGGCGAAGCGCAGGCCGGTCGCGAGCTTCCCGGCTGGGGGCAGGGTGGCATCGCGCAGATCCTCGGTCATCGCCGGAGCGTCGACGATCTTGCCCGGATTCAGGCGCCCCCCGGGGTCGAACAGCTGCTTGACCTCCCGCATCGCCTCATAGAGCGGCTCCCCGAACACGAGCGGGTTGAACTCGCTGCGCGCCAGCCCGTCGCCGTGCTCGCTGGAGTTGACTCCGCCATAGCGGGCGACCAACGCGACGATCTCCTCCGCGACCTCGTGCATCGTCTGCACCTGCGCCGGATCTCCGACGTCGACGAACGGCCGGATATGGAGGCAGCCGACCGAGCAGTGGCCGTAGAAACCGGCCTTCAGTCCGTGCCGCTCGAGCACGGCGGCGAACTCCGCCACGTACTCGGGCAGCCGCTCGGGCGGCACCGCGGTGTCCTCGACGAAGGCCAAGGGGCGGCGGCCGCCGCGGCTCGCCGCCATCAACAGGCCCAGGCCCGCTTTGCGGACCTTCAGGAGCGCCGCGCGGTGCGCGGCCGAGACAGCGCGGAGCGTGTGGTAGCCATGACCGTCGCGCGACCACTCCGCCGCCAGATCCTCGACGCGCGCGGCCGCCTCGGCCTCGGAGTCGCCGAAGAAGGTGACGAACAGCAGCGCCTGGGGGGTGCCCTCGAGCATCTGCGACAGCGCGGAGTACTCCGGCTGGCGCCGGGAGAGCTCGAGGATCATGTGGTCCATCAGCTCGATCGCGGCGGCGTCATGGCCGATCGCCGCCCGCGCCGCCTCGACCGCCTCGGCCGTCGAGCGAAAGTGCCCGACGGCGATCGCCTGGGCCGCCGGCCGCGGGATCAGGTCGAGCTCGGCCTCGGTCACCAGCGCCAGTGTCCCCTCCGAGCCGACCACGAACTTGGCGAGGTCGAACGGAGCGTCGGCCGGGGCCAGCCTGTCCAGCCGGTAGCCGCCTGCCTGGCGCCAAAAGGTGGGGTGATCGCGGGCGATCACGGCGCGGTGACGCTCGACCAGCTCGGGCAGCCCCCGGTAGATCGCGCCTTCGAGCGTGGTCAGCGTCGTGCGGTGGGCGCGCTCGGAGTCGCTGACCGGCTCCAGGCGGACGCGCGCGCCGTCAGCAAGCACCGCCTCCAGTGTGCGGACGTGATCGCGCGTGGTCCCGAAGCGGACCGAGTGCGTCCCAGAGGAGTTGTTGCCGATCATGCCGCCCAGCGTGGCCCGGTTGCTGGTTGAGGTGTCGGCTCCGAACATCAGGCCGTGGCGCCCGGCGGCGCGGTTGAGGTCGTCCTGGACGACGCCCGGCTGGACCCTCGCCCGGGCCCCATGAGGGTCGAGCTCGCGGATCCGGTTCATGTGGCGGGAGAAGTCGAGCACCAACCCGGCGCCGACCGTCTGACCGGCGAGGCTAGTGCCGGCTCCGCGCGCCGTGACCGGGACGCCAAAGTCCGCCGCGACGCCGAGCGCGGCCACCACGTCCTCGTCGTGCCGGGGAAAGAGGACGGCCACGGGCTCGATCGAGTACATGCTCGCGTCGCGGGCGAACAGGTGGCGCGTGTAAGCGTCACCGCGCACCTCCCCCGCGCACGCCGCGGCGAGCGCCCCCTGCAACGCGGAGGCGTCGAGCTCGGGAAGCGAGAATGAGGTGACGCTCAGAGCGATGGGGTGGGCACTCTTGTAGGGTTGCCTCCCGGTCGGCCGCACCGGGCGAGCACCGACACCTTAGCTCAGCCACGTGAGGCCAAACGCCGTGAACCCAACCCACCGCGCGGGTCGTCATTTCCTCCAGATCCCCGGGCCGACCAACGTGCCCGACCGTGTCCTGCGAGCGATCGCCCAGCCGACGATCGACCATCGGGGACCCGAGTTCGCAGCGCTGACCCTCGGGCTGCTGCCCGCCTTGGCGCGGGTATTCGGCACCACGGGCCCGGTGATCATCTATCCGAGCTCGGGCACCGGGGCGTGGGAAGCGGCGCTCGTCAACGTGCTCGCCGCGGGCGATCGAGTGCTCGCGTTCGATCACGGCCAGTTTGCCCGGCTCTGGCACGAGCTCGCCGGCCGTCTCGGCTTGCGCAGCGAGCTGGTGTCCGGAGACTGGCGCCGGGGCGCGGACCCCGAGGTCGTGCACGAACGCCTCGCCGCCGATCCCCATCACGCGATCCGCGCGGTGATGATCGTCTACAACGAAACCTCGACCGGGGTCACGAGTCGCGTCCCCGAGATCCGCGCCGCGATCGACGCTGCCGGCCATCCGGCGCTGCTGCTGGTCGATGTCATCTCCGCGCTGGGCTCGATCGACTATCGGCACGATCAGTGGGGCGTCGACGTGACCGTCGGTTGCTCGCAGAAAGGACTGATGCTGCCACCCGGACTGGGCTTCAACGCCGTCAGTGCCAAGGCGCTGGAGGCGGCCGCCCGGGGCGGCGGCCCGCGCTCGTACTTCGACTGGGCAGCGATCATCGAGGCCAACCGGAGCGGCAGCTATCCCTACACCCCGGCCACCAACCTCCTGTTCGGGCTCCGCGAGTCGATTGAGATGCTGGAGGCGGAGACGTTGCCAGCGGTGTTCGAGCGCCACCGCCGCCACGCCGAAGCCACCCAGACCGCCGTCCGGGGCTGGGGACTCGAGGTGCTGTGTCAGGACGAGCGCGAGCACTCACCGGCGCTGACCGCGGTGCTGACGCCGGAGATCTACGACGCCGACGCCGTCCGCCGGGTGATCCTCGAGCGCTTTGACATGTCACTCGGGGCCGGCCTGGGACCACTCGCGGGTCGCGTCTTTCGGATCGGGCATCTCGGAGACTTCAACGATCTGATGCTGGCTGGAACCCTCTGCGGGGTGGAGATGGGGCTGGCGGCCGCTGGCCTGCCGCTCGCCGCCGGCGGCATCCAAGCCGCGCTCCAGCGGCTCGCCGCCGGTTGACGCGGACGGGTTGACACGCGGCCGCCGGCGAGTATAGGCTGACGCCGAAGTGAACTAGCCACTAGTTGAGTAAGCCATTTCGGCTGCTGCTCACTGGTCTTGCGTTTTGAACCAATTTCTGCTCTACGTGGGCTACGGCCTTGTCACCGCCGCCGTCCTGTCCCTGTCGGCGGTGGCGCTGACCCTCCAGTACGCGGTCAGCCGCGTGGCCAACCTCGCCCACGGCGAGCTTCTGACGATCGGCGCCTACGCCGCGTATGAGGTCCTGCAGCTCACCGGCAGCGTCCCGCTCGCCGCCCTCGGCGCGACGGTGGCGGGAGGCTTGGCCGGCGTCGCGATGAACCTGGGACTGATCGAGCGCTTCGCCAGCCGACCGGCGATCGTCGTCGTGATCGCCACGCTGGGGGTCTCGCTGGTCCTCCAGAACCTGCTCATCATCATCTTCGGCGCCGCCAACAAGGTCTACGCGATCGACCAGGGATCAGCGCACCACCTCGGCCCGTTCGTGCTCACCGACGCCGAGATCCTCGTGACGGTCAGCGCCGCGGCGGTGGCCACTGCCCTCTACCTGCTGCTGCAGCGGACCAAGTTCGGCAAAGCCCTACGCGCGGTGTCTGACAACCGAGACCTGGCCACGGCGAGCGGGATCCCGGCCCGGCGCGTGATCACAGCCACCTGGGGGATTGCCGGCATGATCGCCGGCTTCGCCGGCTTCGTCCTCGCCGAGACGATCGGCACCTTCACTCCGTCGCTCGGGTTCGGCTACCTGCTGATCACCCTCACGGCCGCGGTCGCCGGCGGCTTGGGGCGCCCCTACGGGACGCTCGTCGGAGCAGTGCTGGTGGGCCTGGTCCTCGAGCTCGCCGGCGCCTACAGCAACTCGAGCTACCAGCTCGCGTTCGCGCTCGGGGTACTCGTCATTCTGCTTCTCTTCCGGCCCAACGGGGTGCTCGTGTCCGGACGCCAGGTGACCGGCTCGTGACCTACTGGATCTCGATCCTGACCGAAGCGTGCATCTTCTCGATCATGGCCCAGGGCCTGAACGTCATCTGGGGCTGGGCGGGTGACTTTGACCTCGCGCTGTACGGCTACGTCGCGCTGGGGGTGTATCTCACGATCGCGATGACGGCCGGGCCCGCGCTCGCCCCCGAGGAGTACATCCTGGGCTGGCACCTGCCCTATCTCGTCGCCGTGGTCCTGTCGGTGCTGATCGTGATTCCGATCGCCGCCCTGGTGGGAGTAGTCGCCTTGCGCAACCTGCGCGAGATCTACTTCGCGATCACCACGCTCGGCGTGATCAGCGTCATCTACGTGGTCGTACAGGTCGACACGCCGCTGTTCAACGGCTTCAACGGAATCGCCGGTCTGGTGACGCCGATGGCCGGGCCGCTGGGCCTCTCCTACAGCGAGTACAAGTACTTCCTGCTCGGGTTCTGCGCCGTCGTATTGCTGATCGTCGTGCTGATCCTCCAGCGGCTGTCCTCGAGCCCGTACGGCCGGGCCATGCGTTCGATCCGCGACGACGAGCGGGCGGCCGCGGCCTTCGGGCGCGGCATCTTCCGCTCCAAGCTGATCGCCTACATGATCGGCGCCGGGCTCGCCGCGCTGGGAGGCTCGCTGTTCGCGGCCTACCTGGGAGCGTTCAATCCCTCGGCGTGGGCACCACAGGAGATCCTCACCCTCTACGCCGCCGTGCTGGTGGGCGGACGCGGGAATGTCCGCGGCGTCGTCGTCGGGACGTTCATCGTCTACATCGGCTTCATCGAGCTCACCCGCTATCTCCCGAACATCCAGTCCCGCCCCGAGTTCGCCCCGTCGCTGCGCGAGGTCCTGATCGGCGCGCTGATCGTGCTGATGCTCAAGTTCCGCCCCCAGGGGCTGTTCCCCGACCGCCACGGTCTCCCCCGCTCCCCGAGCGGCACCGGCCCGCTCGCGCGGGCTCTGGCGAGAACCGGCCGCGGGCGCCCCAGAGAGCCCGAAAAGAGCGCGGCGGCGTGAGCGCGGAGCCGATCCTCGAAGTTCGGGCCCTGAACAAGTCGTTCGGCGGCGTCAAGGCGGTCAACGACTGCACCTTCGCCGTCCGTGCGGGCAGCGTGGTCGGGCTGATCGGTCCCAATGGAGCCGGCAAGAGCACGACAATCGACATGGTCTCCGGCTTCGGGCGCCCAGACAGCGGCTCGGTTCGCTTCGACGGCCAGGAGCTCATCAGCCAGCCGCCGCACCGGATCTCCCGGCTCGGCCTGATCCGCACCTTCCAGGCGCCCCGCGAGTGGGGAAGCTTGACCGTGCTCGACAACGTGATGCTCGGGATGCGGGCCTTCGCCCGCGAATCGATCCCCCGCAATCTGTTTTCAACGCGGGCAGTCCGCCGAGGCGAAGCCGCCGACCGTGTGCGGGTCGAGGAGATACTCGATGAGTTCAATCTCGGCGGCCTGCGCCACGAGCGGGCCGAGACGCTCAGCGGAGGCCAGAAGCGGCTGGTCGAGTTCGCCCGCGTCGCGGCCGCGCGGCCCCGCCTGGTGATCCTCGACGAACCGATGGGCGGCGTCAACCCGGTGCTGGGCGAGCGCATGAGCCACGCGATCAAGGACTTCGTCACCGCCGGCAGCACGGTCGTGATCGTCGAGCACAACATGCGGTTCATCGAGGAGACCTGCCACGAGGTGGTGGTGATGGACCTCGGTCACGTGATCGCCCAGGGTCCGTACAGCTCGTTGCGTGATGACGAGCGGGTCGTCGCCGCGTACCTGGGCTCGGTGGACGATGACGGCTGAAGCCAGCCCCCCCGGCGCACCAGCGCCGGTGCTCGAGCTCGACGCGATCACCGCCGGCTACGGCGGGGCGCCGGTGGTCTCCGAGGTCAGCCTCCGCGCTCGCGCCGGGCAGATCACCGCGATCGTCGGTCCCAACGGCGCCGGCAAGTCGACCCTTCTGAAAGCGCTGTTGGGGATCATCCGCGCGAGCTCGGGGACCGTGCTCCTCGAGGGCGCTGACGTCACCGGAATGGCCACCGAGAAGCTCGTGCGCTGCGGTATCTCCTACGTCCCTCAGGTGGCCAACGTGTTCCCGAGCCTGACGGTGCGCGAGAACCTCGAGATGGGCGGCTACTGCCGCGGTTCTGGGATGCAGCAGCGGGTCGATGAGCTGTGCGATCTGTTTCCGGACCTGACCGGCGCGCTGAAGCGGACCGCCGGCACCCTGAGCGGTGGCCAGCGTTCGATGCTGGCGATGGCTCGCGGGCTAATGCTCGATCCGACGCTGTTGGTGCTCGACGAGCCGAGCGCCGGCCTGTCGCCGATGTTCCAGGGCCTGCTCTGGGAGCAGATCGCCAAGATCGCTGCCACCGGCGTCGGCATCCTGGTGGTCGAGCAGAACACGCGCCGGACGCTGAAGCACGCCGACTGGGCCTACGTGATGGTGCTGGGACGAAACCAGCTCGACGGCCCGGCCCGCGAATTGGCCGTGGACAAGAGCGTGATCGATCTGTATCTCGGGCGGCTGTCGTGAGCGCCGCCGAGCACTGGGCGGCGTCTTCCTCGGGGCCGCACGAATTCGCCGGGGCGAATGCCCGACATCACCGAGGGTCAACGAGGGTCAAGGAGAGGGTTTGATGGCGATCAAGGCAAAGAAGATCACCAGTATCGGACTCGCGATCATCGCGGCGGCGCTACTGGCTGCGTGCGGCAGCGGCTCGTCCGGCAACGCGGCCGCCGGCGGCGGCGGGGGCGCCAGCGGTGGCGGGGGTGGGGGCGGCGGGGGCGCCGGGAGCTACGGGATCCTGTCGTGCTTCAGCGGCCGGCTCGCCAGCCTCGGTCAGGCCATGCTCCAGGGGTCACAGGTCGCGCAGACCGCGATCAACTCGGCCGGCGGAGTCAACGGCAAGCAGGCCAAGTTGAGCCAGCAGGACACGCAGTGCGACCTCGCGGACGCGGTCCCGGCCACCCAGAAGCTGCTCTCAGGCGGCGTTTCAGCCGTGGTCGGTCCCGAGACCCAGGAGATCGCCGCCGTCGAGCCGATCCTCAAGAACTCGTCGATCGTGGACATGTTCCAGGGCGGTGACACCTCACGCGACAAACAGACCGACCCGTTGCTGTTCCGCGACAGCCCCTCCGACAGCCAGCTCGGAGTCGCGATGGCGCTCTACGCCTACCAAAAGGGGTACCGCCGCGCGGCCCTCATGTTCTACACTGACGCGGCCGCCCAGACCCTGATCAAGCCCGTGCTGGCCACCTGGAAGAAGCTGGGGGGCACGATCGTCGCCAACGTCAACGTGACGCCGGGTCAGACCTCCTACGTTCCCGAGGTCCACTCGCTGATCGCAGCCAAGCCGCAGGTGATCTTCACCCAGACCGATGCGCCGACCGCCGCGGTCCTCTACCGCGACTTCCAGCAGGCTGACAACCTGGCGATCCCGTTCGTGGGCACCGACGTCACGGGAGCGAGCGAGTACCTAAAGGCGGTGACCGCCCCGGTCGCCCACGCCCACCTGACCTCGGTCTACGGAACGTCTCTGTCGGGCAAGGCGACGGACGAGTTCACCAGCGTCTTCAACACCAAGTTCAAGGGTCAGCAGCCGCTGGCCAACGCCAACTACGCCTACGACGCTGTGGTCTCGCTGGCCTTGGCGCAGACCGCGGCCAAGACCGCGGACGGAGCCAAGGTCGCGGCGGAGATGGTCAAGGTGACCAACCCGCCCGGCACGCCCTGCTACGCGTTTGCCGAGTGCAAGAAGCTGCTCGCCGCCGGCACCAAGATCAACTACGAAGGCGCCAGCGGCAGCCTCGACTACAACAGCTACCACAACGTGTTCGGCCCCTATGGAGCCTTCCGAGTTGACCTCCAGGGCACCGAGCACCAGGTGCAGCTGCTGTCAGCCGCGGCGCTGGCGAAGGCCACTCCGTAGTCGGATGGACGGACCGACGCGAGCCAGCATGGCTGTTGACCCGGCCGCCGTGGCGGCGGCTCCCCACCCGCGGGAGCCGCCGCTGGCCGGCCTTCATGTGCTCGACCTCTCCCGGGTGCTGGCCGGCCCCTACGCAACGATGGTGTTGGGAGACCTCGGGGCCGAGGTGATCAAGGTCGAGCGGCCCGAGTCGGGCGATGACACGCGCGACTGGGGTCCGCCGTTCGTCGGCCCCGAGGGTCACCGGGAAAGCACCTACTTCCTCTCTACCAACCGCAACAAGCGCAGCATCACGCTCGACATCAAGGACCCGGGCGACCGCGCGCTGCTCGAGCGGATGCTGACTTGGGCGGACGTGCTGGTGGAGAACTTCCGTCCCGGGGTCATGGACCGCCTCGGCCTCAGCTCCGACGCCCTGGCGGCCATCAATCCGGAGCTGATCGTGCTGACCATCACCGGCTTTGGCAGCACCGGCCCCGAGCGCGATCGCGTAGCCTATGACCAGATCCTCCAGGCCGAGGGAGGCCTTATGAGCCTCACCGGCGACGGCCCGGAGCACCCCCTGCGCGTCGGGGTCCCGATCGCCGACCTGACGGCGGGCCTATACGGGGCGATCGGGGTGCTGGCCGCGCTGCACGAGCGCACGCGGAGCGGCGCCGGCCAGCGGATCGAGACCTCCCTGCTGGCCGGGCAGATCGCGATCCACGCCTTCCAGGGCACGCGCTACCTCGTCGCCGACGAGATCCCGGAGCCGACCGGCAACCACCACCCGACGGTCGCGCCCTACGGTTCGTTCAACGCCGCCGACGGCCAGATCGTGCTGGCGATCGGCAACGAGCCCACCTGGCGGCGCTTCGCCGAACTGCTCGAGATCCCACCGGACGCGCCCGAGTTCGCCGCCAACCGTCACCGCGTCTCGCACCGCGCCGAACTCAGCGAGGTGATCGAACGGCGGCTCGCGCAGCGGGACGTGGCCGAATGGATCGCGCTGTTCGCCGATCACGGCATACCCGCGGGCGAGGTCAAGACACTCGACCGGGTGTATGCGAGTGAGCAGGTACGCGAGCAGGGCCTGGTGGTCGAGACCAACCACACCACGCTCGGTGAGATCTCGCTCCCGGGACCGGCGCTGCGCTTTGGTGGCTCGCCGCTGCGCGACCCCGCGCCGCCACCGACGCTCGGAGAGCACTCCGAGCAGTTGCGGGCCCGCTTCTCCCCCTCGTCGCCAGACGCTGCGGATGCCCCGTGACGGCGTCGTGACCCGGCCTCGTTTCGCCAGTAACACGATCGACGACCTGCTGGACGCGTTCGAGCCGCTGCCCGAGCAGGCCCTCGCTGCCAACCCGCTGGCCTGGCCCGACTACCCGGCGATGCTCGAGCGGGCCCGCGCCCGCACCGGCGACGAGCAGGCGGTAACCGCCGGGCGGGCGAGAGCCGCGGGCCACGCGTGCGTGGCGGTGGTCTTCAACTTCGCCTTCATGGGCGGCTCGATGGGAGAGGCCGAGGGAGCGCGGATCACGGACGCGATCGCGGTCGCGATCGCCGAACGCCTGCCCTTCGTTTCGGTACTGAGCACGGGCGGCGCCCGGATGCAGGAGGGCATGCGCGCCCTGATCCAGATGCAGCGCGTCGCCCGTGGCCTCGTTGAGCTGGGGACTGCGGGACTGCCCCACGTGTGCGTAGCCCGACACCCCACCACCGGCGGCGTCTGGGCGTCCTTGGGCGCCGGCGCCGACGTGATCCTCGCCGAAGCCGATGCCGCGGTCGCCTTCGCCGGTTCACGCGTTCGCGGCGACACCGGTGGCGATTCCGAGCCGTTCACCGCCCAGGCCAAGTGGCGTCATGGCTTCATCGACGCTGCGCTCCCCCGCGACGCGCTGCGCGAGCGCCTGGCGCTGGCGGTCGGGCTGCTCTCGCCCGCGACCCGCGGAGAGCCGCTGCTCGCGCCCCTGCCCCTCGCCCTCAGGGGCGAGCCACCCCAGCACGGCTGGGCGCAGGTGCTGCGCGCGCGGGACCCGGGCTGCCCCCGGGCCGCCGACTACCTGGATGACTACTTTGGGCCGAGCCTCGAACTCCGGGGGGATCGGGTCGGGGGGGTTGATCCGAGCGTCCGCTGCGGCTTTGGCTCCCGGGACGGCAGGACGATCGCGTTCGCGGCCCAGACCGGAGGCAGCACCAGCGCCGCCGGATATCGGACGGCCCAGCGTCTCGTGGAGCTGGCCAGCCGACTCGAGCTCCCGATCCTCACGCTGATCGACTCGCCGGGCGCCGACAGCGGCGCGGAAGCCGAGTCCGACGGGGTGGCCACGGCGATCGCCGGCCTGCTGCGGGAGATCGCCGCGGCGACCGTCCCGATCCTGTCGGTCACCGTTGGTGAGGGTGGGTCGGGCGGCTCGCCTTCGTTGGCTTC
>JBPCIY010000057.1:0-97097 GCA_051005855.1 Solirubrobacteraceae bacterium
CCCCGAGCAACCCGTGCAGCCCGCGGGCCAGTACCGGGCCGAGCTGCTCGACGGTGGTCGCCGCCGCCACCTGTTGAGAGAGCTCGGAGAGGCCGGTGAGCGCGTCCACCCGGCGCCGCTGGCGGTCATAGAGCTGGGCGTTCTCGATCGCGCCGCTGACCAGCGAGGCGATGTGGGCGAGCAGCTTGAGCGTGTCCTCGCTGAACTCGTGGGGCGCCTTGGTGTGTAGGACGATCACCCCGATCGTCTCCCCGGCCCGGGACAGAATCGGCACCGCGGCCATCGACTGGAAGTCCTCCTCGCGCAGCAGCGGCACGTACTTCATCCGGGGATCGTTCATCGCCTGGTCACGGATGAAGGCCGGCGCCCGGTGACGGGCGACCCAGCCCGTGAGCCCCTCTTGCACGGAGAACTGCACGTTGCCAACCGCCTCGTTGAAGACCGGCGAGGCAGCTCGGATGGTCAGCCGGCCGTCCTCGAGCAAGTAAATGAAACAGGCGTGGCAGCGGGTGGTCTCGGTGGCGAGATCGACGACGCCCTGGAGCATCGGCAGCATCTCGAGCGAGGAGGAGACGAGCTTGATGACGCCGTAGAGCGAGCGGTTCTCCTCGCGGAGGCCGCTGAGCTCGGCGCCGACCGAAGTCGGCAGATCTGGGCTGACTGCCACGGGACCAACGACCTCCTATGTGCGAAGCGCACATGCTAGTCGTCGCCATCCGGTGCCGAGGTCCATTGCGCCGGACCGGGCCGGGTGGATATACCTCCGGTCCATGATCGAGCCACCGCAGAACGAAGACGACGTACGCCGGATCGTCAAGGATCAGGGGGTCGAGTTCCTGTTCGCGCAGTTTGTCGACATGCACGGCAAGCCCAACGCCAAGCTGGTCCCCGCCCACCATCTCGACGACCTGCTCAGCGAGGGCGCCGGCTTCGCGGGCTTTGCCGCCGGCGACATCGGCCAGGGTCCCGATGACCCCGACATCATCGCCATGCCCGACCCGACCACGCTGACGATCCTGCCCTGGCGGCCGACCGTGGGCCGCTTCGCCTGTGACGTCACGGTCGAGGGCGAACCCTGGCCCTACTGCCCCCGGACGATCCTGCGCAACGCGATCGAGCGGATCGGCGCCCAGGGCTACGAGCTGAAGATCGGCGCCGAGCTCGAGTACTTCCTGCTGCGTCGCGGTCCCGACGGCCGCCTCGAGCTCGCCGATCCGCTCGACACCCTCGATCAGCCCTGTTACGACATGCGGGCGCTGACCCGCAACCTGGACTTCGTCTCCGAGGTTTCGCACGCGATCACCGGCCTGGGTTGGGACAACTACGCCACCGATCACGAGGACGCCAACGGGCAGTTCGAGCAGAACTTTCAGTACGCCGACGCGCTGACCACGTGTGATCGGGCGGTGTTTTTTCGCTACATGGTCGAGTCCCTGGCCCAGCAGCGCGGCCTGATCGCGACCTTCATGCCCAAGCCCTTCGCGCATCTGACCGGCAACGGCTGTCACTTCCACATCAGCCTGTGGAAGGACGGAGAGAACGTGTTCGACCGGCCGGCCAGCGAGGACCCCCGCGGCCTGGGCCTGTCCGAGCTGGGGTACAACTTCATCGGCGGTCTGAAGGCCAACGCCAAGGCCTACATCGCCGTCACCGCGCCGACCGTGAACTCCTACAAGCGTCTGGTGGTGGGCGCGCCGACCAGCGGCGCCACCTGGGCGCCCGCCTACATCAGCTACGGCTACAACAACCGCAGCCAGATGCTCCGCATCCCCGCCGGGGGGCGGATCGAGGACCGGACCGTCGACGGCTCCTGTAACCCGTACCTGGCCGCCACGGCGATGATTGCGGCCGGCTTTGACGGGATCGAGCGCGGCCTGGACGCCGGCGATCCCAATGCCGCCAACCTGTACACGATGAGCGCCGCCGATCGCGAGGCGGCCGGGATCGAGGTTCTGCCCAGCAACCTGCTCGACGCCACTCGCGAGCTGGCCGGCAATGCTCCGCTGCGCGCCGGCCTGGGCCAGACCCCTGACGGCGACTACGTCGACTACTTCATCGAGTGTAAGCAGCGTGAGATCCAGGCTGCCCACGAGCAGATCACGCCGTGGGAGCTGGACCGCTACCTGCAGCTGTTTTAGATCTCGAGCCGCCGGTCAGGTGCCACGGGACCCGAGCGGTCAGCTTGGCCCGAAGCGGCGGGCGCGCGCGGGCGCCTCGTCGGCGGTGGCCGCGACCAGCGACCCGGCGGTCTGCGGCTCGGCGGCATCGAAGAGACTGGCCAACGCGATGAACGCCTTGGCGGTGGTGAGCGCGTCACCGAGCGCGTGGTGGGGGGTCTCGGCGGGCAGCCCGAGCAGTTCGGCGAGCCGGGCGAGGCCGAGGTGGGAAGGCACGATCGTCTCGCGCCCCGCCGCCCATCGCCGCCCCAGGACCTCGGTGTCGGCCGCGGCCGGCAGCCGCACGCGGCGGCGGCGCAGGGCCCGGCCGAGGAACGCCTCCTCGACCCAGGCGGTGTGAAACACGGGTACCGTGCCGGCCAGGACGCCCAGCAGGCCATCGATCGCCTCCGACAGCGGCGGGGCCTGGGCGAGATCGGCGCTACGCAGCTTGTGGACGAGGACGGCGGCCCGGCTGGGCGCCCGCCCGGGGGCCACCAGGCTGTAGTACGAGCGCCCGAGGATCAGCCGGCCGTCCTGGATCGGCACGGCGCCGATGGCGATGATCTCGTCGGCGCGGGGATCAAGCCCGGTCAGCTCGAGGTCGATCGCGCACCAGTCCGCCTGGCGCCAGGGCGCGGCGGCCGGGGGTGTCGGGGCGTGACGAAAGGCGTCGGCGGCCCGGCCGCGGGCCCGCCGGGCCACCCTCACGAGCGCAGCTCACGGCTGACCGCGCTGACCGTACGGAACAGCCCCCGGAGGTTGTGGCGGGTGAGCGCGCTCATCGCCGCCGGGTCGAGCAGGTCATCGGGTTCGTGGCCGGCGGCCAGCTGGTGGAGTTGATGGACGATCTGCAACTCGAGCGCGACCTCGAACGCCTCGGCCAGGCTCGCGGCCTGCTCCTCGCCGAGCACCCCGGCCGCCGCCGCGACCCGGAGCCGCTCCGGCGTGGCCGTCTCCTCGCTGCCCGCCACCGCCGCCGCCCAGCGCCCCAGGGCGGAGATCGGCTCGATCGCGGCCAGGCGAATGTTGAGGCGGTCGGCGCGCCGGCCGTCCAGACGCAGGACGGTGCCCGCTTCGAAACCGGTCGGCGGGCTGTGCAGAAAGGCCTGGGCCGAGAGCGCCTCGAGCAGACGGGAGCGGGTGACTCCATCGGCGAGCGGCAGGGGCCGCGCGGGGGTCCCCCACAGCACGCGACGGTCACAGAGCACCGCGAGCGCGAGCTCGTCTCCCTCGGCCGCCGAGCGCCAGCCATCCTCGTCCCGGGCCACGACCGGCCCCTCGATTCCGCACGCGGCCAGGGCCGAGTGAAGCGCCGTCCGCCACGGCACCGGTGGCGGGGCCGGGGTGATCAGCGCGCCGCGGGGGCGGGAGGTGAAGGTCAGCTCGCGCCGGGCCTGGCTGCCCACCGCCACCCAGACGATGCCGGTCTCGGCGTCGAAGCCGCGGGACTCGGTCAGCTCCAGCGCGCGGGCGGTGAGCGCATCGACCAGGGCCGAAAGGACCCGGGGCAGCTCGAGCGCGGGCACGCTCGAGCGGTGCAGCTCGAGCATCAGAGCGGGCAGGCGCGTGGACACCTCGGCCAAGGCGCCCACGGACCGTGCCCGGCCGATCGCGCGCCGGGTGGAGAACCAGGAGCGCGGTTGGGCGGCGAACAGGTCGGCGTCCTCGAGCACCCCGATCAGCTGACCGCGCTCGCTGATCACCGGCGCGTGACGGATCCCGCGTTCGAGCATCTCGTACAGCACTTCGCCGGCGGTGCGGTCGGGCGCGACGGTGAACACGGGCGTGGTCATGGCGGCGTCGATCCGGGTTCCGCCCGAGCGCCCCCGGGCGAGGACCCGGCTGCGCAGGTCACGATCGGTGACGATCCCCACGCTGCCGGCTTCGAGCTGCACGATCGCGGCCGTGGCGCCGGCGGTGGTCATCCGCTCGGCCACAGTGCCGATGCTCTCCGAAGGTTTGCAGGTCACGGTCGCCGAGCGGATCAGCCTGGCCACCGGTTGGGCACCGTCGGTGCGTCCGACCTCGAGCTCGCGCCGGCGCGCCCGATCGAGCAGCGGCCGCGCGACCGTGTCGGGTATCCGGTAGCAGAGCGTGTCCTGCGCGGCCCGGGCCTCGAATCCGGGCGGGAGCCCGGACAGCATCGCCGCCTGCCCGAGCGCATCGCCGACGTCGAGCAGGTCCAACAGGCGTCCCTCGTGGGTGATGTCGATGCCGCCGCTGTGGATGACCCGCAGAAAGGTGACCGGACCGCCGTCCTCGGACAGGATCACCGTCCCGCGAGGATGAAACTCGATCGTGGCCTGGCCCGCGACCTCGGCCAACTCGTCGGGGGCGAGGGCGTCGAAGGGCGCTCGCTGAGCCAGGAAGCGAACGATCTCGCTCAGGCCGGCGTCGATCGGCTGGTTCGGTGACGGCGCCATCCCAGAAAGCTAATCGGTCGGCGCGGTAGGTTGGAGAGATGAGCTCTCCTGAATCCCAGTTCGGACTGACCGGCCTCGCGACGATGGGCGCGAACCTCGCCCGCAACGTCGCCCATCACGAGATTCCCGTGTCCGTACACAATCGCACGACGAGTCGGATGCAGAAATTCCTCGAAGAGCACGGCGCCGAGGGCCCGATCACCGGCCACGAGTCGACCGAGGAGTGGATCGGCTCGCTCGCGCAGCCCCGGGTGGTGATGAGCCTGGTCCAAGCCGGGCCGGCGACCGACGCCGTGATCGACGACATCGTCCCCCACCTCGCCCGCGGCGACATCGTGATCGACGGCGGCAACGCCAACTTCCGGGACACCCAGCGCCGGCACGCGGCGCTCGCCGAGCAGGGGCTCCACTTCCTCGGCGTGGGCGTGTCGGGCGGCGAGGAGGGGGCTCTGAACGGTCCGAGCATCATGCCGGGCGGCGACCGCGAGCCCTACGACGAATCCGTGGCGCCGATCCTCGAGGCGATCGCCGCCGACGTGGACGGCACGCCCTGCTGCACCTACGTCGGCCCCGACGGCGCCGGGCACTTCGTGAAGATGGTCCACAACGGCATCGAGTACGCCGACATGCAACTGATCGCCGAGAGCTATGACCTGTTGCGAAACGGCGCCGGGCTCGAGGTGTCCGAGATCGCCGACCGGTTCCGGTCCTGGAACGAGTCCGAGCTCGAGAGCTTTCTGATCGAAATCTCAGCCCGGGTGCTGGCCAAGACCGACGAGGCCACCGGGCAACCGCTGGTCGACGTGATCCTCGATGCCGCCGAACAGAAGGGCACCGGACGCTGGACGGCGCAGAACGCGCTCGAGCTCGGCGTGCCCCTGACCGGAATAACCGAAGCCGTGTTCGCCCGCTCCCTGAGCGCGCTCAAGGATCAGCGCGTGGCCGCCGCGGACCGGCTCGCCGGCCCCGAGGCCGCGGGCGGCCAGACCGACCGCTCGCTCATCGGCGATCTTCAGCACGCCCTCTACGCGTCCAAGATCGTCTCCTACGCGCAGGGCTTTGCCCAGATGGCCGCCGCCGCCGACGCCGAGGGGTGGAAGATCGACCTCGGCGCGATGGCGACGATCTGGCGCGGGGGCTGCATCATCCGCGCCCGTTTCCTGGACCGCATCCGCGAGGCCTACGACGACGAGCCGGCGCTCGAGAACCTGATGCTGGCCGAGTTTTTCGCCTCGGCCCTGAAGGAGGCCCAGGACCCGTGGCGCCGCGTCGTGGCTCGTGCCGCCGAGCTCGGGATCCCCACCCCGGCGTTCTCATCCTCGCTGGCCTACTACGACGGCTATCGTCGCGCCCGCGGCCCGGCCAGCCTGATTCAGGGCCTGCGTGACCTGTTCGGTGCCCACACCTACCGTCGCGTCGACCGCGACGGGACCTTCCACATCATGTGGGGTGCCGACGGCGACGAGATCGAGGCGTGAAGCCGCCCGGCCAGCTCAGCCGAGCAAGCCGAGGCGCTGGGCGCGCTGCACGGCCTCGGTCCGGTTGCGCACCCCCAGCTTGCGATACACGGCGCTCGAGTGCTCCTTGACGGTGTGCCGTGACAAGTGCAGCGCCGCCCCGATCTCGGGGTTGGTGGCGCCCGAGGCCATCTGCTCGAGCACGGCGCGCTCGCGGTCTGACAGCCCGAGCGCACCGGGCGTCTCGTGGCGCTCGAACACCGTCCCGCCCAGGCCGACGAGCCGCACGGCGCTGGCGATCCGCCGCGCCGGCCAGTCCTTGTAGGCAAAGCCCGAGGCGCCCGCGGCGCGGGCCGCGCTGGGCGAGATCTCACCGGCCCCGGAGAACAGCAGCACCCGCGTCGACGGCTGGGCGGCCCGAATCCGCTCGCACACCTCGGCCCCCGACTCCTCGCCGATGAACAGGTCCACCAGCGCGACATGGGGCTTGTAGCGGCCGGTCATGGCCAGCGCCTCAGGGCCGGAGTGCGCGCTCACGCAACGCTGCACCCAGTCCTGCTGGGTGAGCATCAGCCGGAAGCCCCAGTGCACGACGTCGTGGTCATCGACGACGAGCACGCGCAGGCGCTCCGGGCTGCGCTGCACGTCAGCCATGCGGCACCACCAGCCGCACCTGCCAGGTCCCCGGCTCGCGCTCACCGAACTCCACCACGCCGCCGCTCTGCAGCGCTTCCAGCGCGGCCAGGCGCAGGCCCATGCCGGTCCGCCGGCGGGCGTCCTGCACCCCGTCGTTGGCGATCTCGAGCACGAAGGCCCCGTCGGCATCGCGGATGCGCACCGCCACCTGAGTCGGCGCGGCGTGCTTGTGGGCGTTGCGAACCGCTTCGCGCAGCACCGATTGGGCCAGCGGTTCGAGGCCGGCGGGAACGGGGCCGTCGGCGGCGAGGACGAGACCGAGGTCGGGATGGGCGTGGGTGAGGCGCTCGACCTCGGCGGTCAGCGTGGTGCGGGTCGCCCGCGGCGCGCGGCCCAGCGGACGTTGGAGCGCGGCCCGGAGCTCGCCGAGCGCGGCCTGCGTCTCGGAGGCGCAGCGCCGACGGGCGGCGGCCGGGAGCTCGCCGTCGCCGTCGAGGGCCATCGAGACGCCGAACAGTCGCTGGATGACGCCCTCGTGGATCTCGCGGGCCAGGTCGATGCGCTGCTCGAGCTGGCGAGCGGCCTCGAACTGGTTGGAGAAGATTCGCGCCACCGAGGCCAGCGCGGCCGCCTTGCCGAGCGTCCAGAGCAGGTTACGGTCTGAGTCCTCCAGCGGTGGGCTCGACATCAGGCGGTCGGTCAGGATCACCCCGATGGCACGGCCGGCGGCGGTCATCGGGGCACAGACGAGCCGCGCCGGCTCGGCGACCAGGGCCGCGTACTCGTCGGGCACCTGGCCGGTCACGTCGCCGTCCACCTCGACCACCTGGTCCTCCCGCAGCGCCCGGGCCGCGATCGGCGCCGACTCGACGGTCACGTACGCGCTCGCGAACTGGGCCACGTCCATGCCGTGGGCGCCGGTGGCGCGCACCCGTCGAAGGGTGCTGTCGTAGCGGAAGATGACCGCCCGGCGCATTCGGGCCAACCGGCAGACGGCCTCGCACAGGCGGTCATAGAACGAGTCTGACCCCGCCGCATCCGGCTCGGATTGCGACAGGACAGCGACGAACAGCTCGAGCGCGTCGATCCCGAGGTCCACCCGCCCGTCGCCCGGCGTCCCGACGTTCACAGACGGCTTCGCCCCCGGTCGCGTCGGTGGCGCCGGCCCGCCCCGCTCAGGCGGCGGGGGCGTGATCCATCAGCCCGAGGCGCAGCGTCTGCTCGAGCGTCAGGTACACCAGCCACCGCTCCTCGCAGGTGAGACACCGGCATTGCACCGAAGGATCGTAGCCCTGTAGCGCCGCCGACCACTCGATCTCGTCGCTGCGCAGGCACACGGGACAGGCCAGTGAGGCGTGGACGAGCTCGTCGGGATCATCGGGGCGAAAGCGGGCCACGTCGGTATAGGCGAGCATCAGATCAGCATGCTGCGGCACCGGCGCGCGGGCAAGGCAACGGTGCCGACAACCCCCCGGGTGGGGGGGCCGGCTTGCCATCGGCCAGCAGTATCCGTGGCGCTCCCGTCCCCGCCCCGGTTGGCAGCGAAATGTTGCGCCAGGAGCGTCAGACCGCTCCCGACTCACCGGGAGCGATTAGCCGGCTACGACCGCGTCTACCCGGGCGATCGGGCGCTTGCCCCACCGGCTCCGGGTGGCGAAGTCCAGCAGCCGCTCCAGGTAATCGCGCAGCGGGGTCGCCCGGATCCCCTGGGGCTCCAGGCGGGCCTGGGTGGCCGCTTGGTCAAAGACGGTGTCGATCGCGAAGTAAGGGAAGTAGATCCGGCTCGCGTCCAGGGCGGAGTGCTCGACCGCCCCGCACTCCAGCGCGGCGAACTCCTCGGGCGGCAGCACCCGGGGCAGCGGGCGGCGGAAGTAGCGGCTGGCCAGCTGCGCGATCTCGCCCATCGTGCTCGCCCCCGCGCCCGCGGTCAGGTGGTAGGTCGCGCCGATCCCGCCTTCGGACTCACACAGGGCATGGACCGCGTCGGCCACGTAGTCGACCGAGACGACATCGACGGGCGCTGTGGGGATCGCCGGCACGGCGGTGAAGAGACCACGGGCAAAGGCCCGCAGCGGCCAGTAGAGAACGTTGAAGGCCGATGTCCAGCCCGAGCTGCAGTCGCCGACGATGATGCTCGGCCGCAGGATCGTGGCCGGCAGCCCCGAGCGCGAGCGCACGAGCTGCTCGGCCTCGAACTTGGAGCGCTCGTAGGAGTTGTGGAAGGTCTGGCCGAGATCGAGGTCGTGCTCGGCGAAGTTCCCGGCGTGGTTCCCGGCCACGTAGGCCGTTGAGATGTGGGCGTAGCGGTCCAGACCGCCGCGCGCCTGGGCACACTCGGCGAACTCGAGCACGCTACGCGTGCCCTGGACGTTGATCGCCCGGGCCTCCTTCAGCGGGAGCGCGAACGCGACCGAGGCGGCGCTGTGCACGATCGTCGTCACCCGTTCGGCGAGCCCGGCGCGCAGCTCGGGGCTGAGCCCGAGTCCGGGCGCCGTCAGATCGGCGGCGTGGGCCGAGACCCGATCGCGGTGCCGCGCCGCGCGCGCCCCGAACAGATTGGCCAGGACGGCGTCCATCCGCTCCTGGGCGGCGCGATCGTCGGTGGCGCGCACGAGCGTCACCACGCGTCGTTCGCTGCGCTCCAGATAGCGGGCGAGCAGCTCCATGCCGACAAAGCCGGTGGTCCCGGTGAGCAGGACGTCGCCCGGCGCCGCGCTCATCGCGTATCGATCAGGGGACGAAGGGCCCAGACCAGCCGGCGCCGCGTGTCGGTGGGCGCGATCAGCTCGTCCACGTACCCCGAGGCGGCGGCGACCTGGGGGCGCAACTGCTCCTCGGTGTAGTCACGGGCCAGGCGCTCACGCTCGGCCTCGGGATCCTCGGCGGCGGCCAGCGCCCGGCGGTGGATGACACCGACGGCCGGCTTGGCCCCCATCACGCCGATCTCGGCTCCGGGCCACGCGAACACGTAGTCGGCGCCGAGATCCTTTGAGTTCATGGTGATGTAGGCCCCCCCGAAGGCCTTGCGGAGGATGACCGTGACCCGCGGGACGGTCGCCTCCGCGAAGGCATGGACCAGGGTGGCGCCGTGGCGGATCACGCCGGCGGCTTCCTGCCGGGTGCCCGGCATGTACCCGGGCGTGTCGACGAGGACGACCAGCGGGATCCCGAACGAGTCACATTTGCGCACGAAACGCGCGCCCTTCTCAGAGCTGGCCGCGTCGAGCGTCCCGCCCAGATAACGAGGCTGGTTGGCGATCACGCCCACCGGACGGCCGTCGATCCGGGCCATCGCGGTGACCAGGTTGCGCGCCCACCCGGCCGAGATCTCGAGCAGCTCGCCGCCGTCGACCAGTGAGGCGATGACGTCGCGAACGTCGTAGACGCGGCGCGGCGACTCGGGGACGTGGACCCCGGGGTCACGGCCGCCAGCGGGGCGGGCGGGCACCGTGGGCAGCGGCGCGGCGTGATGACTGGGCAGGTAGCCGAGCAGGTCACGGGCGAGCGCGGCCGAGGCGAGGTCACTGCCGGTCACGAAGTGACAGACGCCGTTGCGGGTGTGGACCCGGGTGCCGCCCAGCTCCTGCGGTCCGACGTCCTCCCCGAGCGCCTCGCGGACCACGCCGGGGCCAGTCAGGAACATGCTCGAGGACTCGGTCATCACGATCCAGTCGGTCAGGGCCGGCGAGTAGGCGCCGCCACCGGCCGAAAGGCCACTCACGATCGAGATCTGGGGCACGCGGCCCGAGAGGGCGACCGACCGGCGGAAGATCCGCCCGTAGCCGCCCAGCGCCGCGACGCCCTCCTGCATCCGGGCGCCGCCCGAGGAGACAAAGCTGACCACCGGGGCGCGAGCGCGGTCGGCGAGCTCGAGCACGCGGACGATGGTCCCGGCGTGGGCCTCGCCCAGCGAACCGCCGGCAAAGGACGGATCCTGGGCATAACAGAACACGGGCCGCCCCTCGACCAGGCCCGAGCCGCCCAGCACACCGTCGCCGTGGCGAGCCCGATCGCCCATCGCGGCCGAGATGACCTCGGAGCGGATCAGGTGCAGGCTGCCGGGATCGCAGAGCGTCTCCAGGCGCTCGAGCGGACCGACGCCCCGCTGCGACGAGGACGGTCCGACGCCGGGTTCGATGCGCGGACGGGGAGCGACGGCAATGCTCACGGGCGCCCCCATTCGATCACGGTCGCGCCCCAGGTGAAGCCGGCCCCGAAGGCGCCGAGCAGCACGCGGTGGCCGGGGCGCAGCAGGCCCTCGCGCTCGCTGAAGGCCAGCGCCAATGGGAGCGTCGCCGCCGAGGTGTTGCCCAGCTGGGCGATGCAGTCCACCACCCGCTCGGGGGCGAGCCCGAGGCGCTCGCCGACCGCCGAGAGGATCCGTCCGTTGGCCTGGTGGTAGACGAACAGGTCGATGTCGTCGAGGCGGGTCCCGGCCGCCTGCACGGCCTGCAGCGTGGCCAGGGTCAGGCGGGCGACCGCCTCGCGGAAGGTCTCGTGGCCGCGCATCCGGATCACGCCGTCGTCGCGGGCGACCTTGATGTGCTCGGCGCCGGCGCCGTCGGCGCCGAGCACGATCGGGCCGATGCGACCGGCCCCCGCCGTCTCGAGCACGACGGCTCCCGCGCCGTCGGCGAACACGGCGGCGGTGGCGCGGTCCTCGGGGTCGGTGATCCGCGTCATCAGGTCCGCGCCGATCACCAACACGATGTCCGCCCGGCCGGCTTCGATCTGACCGGTGCCCACGGCGAGCGCGGACAGGAAGCCGGTGCAGGCCGATCCGACGTCGAAGGCGCCAGCGCGGGTGGCGCCGATCGCGTGGGCGACCAGCGGCGCCGCGCCGGGCATGACCTCGTCAGCGGTGGTGGTGGCGACGATGACCAGATCGACGTCGCGCGGATCGACGCCGGCCCGGTTCAGGGCGCGCAGACCGGCCCGGGCGGCGTGGCCGTCCAGCCGCTCATCGGGGGCGGCGGCGCGGCGGTTGAGGATCCCGGTGCGCCGCTCGATCCAAGCGTCCGGCACGCCGATGCGGGCCGCGATCTCGTGGTTGGGGACCACTCGCTCGGGCAGGCTGATGCCGACCGCAGCTGCAACCGCACCCGGTCGGGCGGCCAGCTCGGGCACGCGGGGGGTCTGGCTTTCGGGCACGAGAGTCGAGCTCACGCGACCTACGCTGGCGGTCGGGGGCGCGATCCGCCACGCCGCGGGCCTGAAGTCCAGACAACCGGGGGGTCGACGGTGGGGCCGGAAATAGCGAAGCTCGCCGTGACGCCCGAGGAGAAGGAAGGCGTCAGGCGGAGCAACACGACGGTTATACGAGCCGCAGCTCGGGTCCGTGTAGCGAGGTTGTAAACGGACCGGTGGCGGTTAGCCGGGGCCTGGGGCGAGATCGTCGATCAGCCCGGCCAGCCGGCCTCGTCGGCGAGATCGCGCGCGCGGCGCGGCCGCCGGACTCCAAGCGGGTGTGCCCGATGTTCCGCCACCCCTTGCTTGCATCGATGGCTCGGCCCATGCCGACCGCCGAGCTGGCCGCGAGCGCCATCGCCTGACGCAGCGGTCAGGCCACGAGGCGCGCAAAGAGCGCGCCGAGCGTCTGCTCGGGGTCCTCGCACAGGCCGGTATGGACCTCCGAGGGCTGGACAGTCGTACTCGACGGTGCGGCCAGCCAGCCGAAGCGCTCGGACTGATCGAGGGCCGCCACCCCGCCTGCGTCCGGGTCGCCGTGCGCGACCCGGATCAGCCCCTCGAGATGATCGGTCAAATCGGCAGACGCCACCCCGGGGGCGAGCGCCCGCAGACGGTCCGGGTCGAGCGCGACGCGGAGATCGAGAAAGTGGCGCTGGCGACAGAAGAGGATGACCCCGACGTTGAACCGCTCGCCTCGCTCGACGCTCGGCACGACCCGCAGGATCGTGTAGCTGAACGGGTCAGTGACGGTCACGGGCCCTCTCGGCCTCGGTCACGAACGCGCCCGCGGCCAGCCGGCGGTGCAGGTAGTCGGCGTACACCTCGGGGCCGTCGCCGGTGAACCACTCGGCCGGCACGAGCGCGATCGCGGCCTCGATCGCGCCCTCCGGGAGCCGGCTGCGCAGACGGCGGTCGGCCTCGGTGATCGAACCGGCCTGGGCCAGCAAGACGTGCTCGGCGATCTGCGGAAACGGGCGCTCGGCGTGGCCGGCCGGGTCCAGCCCGCCGTGCTGGAGGTAGAGCGCCGCGCCGTGGTCGATCAGCCACAGCCGTCCGTGCCAGAGCAGCAGGTTGGGATTGCGGGGAGTGCGGTCGACGTTGGTGGTCAGCGCGTCGAGCCAGACGACCTCGGCGGCCAGCTCAGGGTCGGGCGGCCACGCCCCGGCCGGCGTGTAGGCCAGCGCACCGGGGAGAAAATCCACCCCCAGGTTGACCCCTTGGCTGGCGGCGATCAGCTCCTGGATCTCGAGGTCGGGCTCGGCCGCGCCGAGCCGGGCGTCGATCGACGCCCGGACCAGTTCGGGCACGGGCAGCGCGAGGCGGCGGGCGAGCTCACCGACGATCACCTCGGCCACCAGCGTGCGCGGGCCCTGCCCGGCCCCGCGGAACTTGAGCACGTAGAGCCCGTCGTCATCGGCCTCGACCAAGCCCGGGAGCGATCCACCCTCCCGCAGGGGGGTCACATAGCGGGTCGCCTGGACCTCGCGCAGAGCGTCAACGGTTACCGGCATGCGGGCCTTTCTACCATCTACTGGGTGCTCCTCTCCGTGTTGGACCAGTCCCCCATCGCCGAAGGCTCCACCGGCGCGCAGGCGCTGCACAACACGCTGGACCTCGCGCAGCTGACCGACGCGCTCGGCTATCACCGCTACTGGGTGGCCGAGCACCACGGCGGTCCGATGCTGGCCGGCCCGAGCCCGGAGGTCCTGATCGGCCCGATCGCGGCCGCGACCGAGGCCATACGAGTCGGCAGCGGCGGCGTGATGCTCCCCCACTACAGCCCGCTCAAGGTCGCCGAGTCGTTCACGATCCTGGCCGCGCTGTACCCCGGACGCATCGACCTCGGCCTGGGCCGGGCGGCGGGCACCGATCAGCTGACCACGTTCGCGCTCCAGCGCGACCGCCGCCAGGCCGCCCCCGACGATTTCCCCCAGCAGCTCGCGGAGCTGCTGGCCTATTTCGAGGATGACCTGCCCGAGGACCACCCCTTCCGCCACCTGGCCAAGACGCTGCCCGGACGCCCGGAGCTGCCCGCGCCCTGGCTGCTCGGCTCCTCGCAGCAGAGCGCGATCTGGGCCGCCGAGCTCGGCCTGCCCTACGCCTTTGCGGACTTCATCAACCCGGGCGGCTCAGAGCTCGCCCGCCTTTACCGTGAGCGCTTCGCTCCCGTGCGTGAGCTCAAGAGCCCGCGGACCGCGGTCGCCGCGTGGGTGCTGTGCGCGCCCACCGACGAGGAGGCGCTGGAGCTCGCGGCGTCGAGCCGGATGACGTTCACGCTCCTGCGCCGGGGTCAGCTGATCGCCGTCCCGCCGCCCGAGACGGCGCTCGCCTTTTTGGCCCGCGAGGGCCACCCGACGGGCGGCGCACCCCGGGGCCGGCGCGCGATCGTCGGCTCACCCGAGAAGGTCCGCTCCGAACTCGAGACCTTGGCCTCCGACTACGGCGCCGAGGAGGTGATCGTGGTCACGATCACCTACGAGCACGGCGCGCGGCGGCGCTCCTACGAGTTGCTGGCCGAAGCGATGGGCCTGGTGCCCCGCGCGCTGACGGCGGCCGCGACGGCTTAGGGAGAAGCCTGACCGGCCGGGTTAGGGCAGTAGTTGGAGTGTCATTGCATGCTGAGCGCGGACAATGCCGAAGTGGCGGGATCGAGCGTCGCGATCTCGGCGATCCCGCGCCGTTCGGCCAAGGCGATCACGGAGGCGTCGACGCTGCCGAGCGGCAAGTCGTGGTAACGGGCGACGAGCTCGGCCATCCTGATGAGATCAGCGGCGTGCACGGGCTCGAGGGTGAAGTTGCCCGAGGTCAGGACGGGTCTCGAGCAGTTCCCGGCACGTTGAGTGGTGGGCATCGTCGCCGTCGACGTACGCGTACAACGGGCCTGAGTCCACAATCAGAGCGATCGGCTGGCCTCCGCAGCGATGATCTCTTCGATCCGCTCGGAAATCGTCGTGCCACACCGCCGGGCCTCGTGACGAAGCCGAGCGTCTAGCTCATCCGGGAGCTTGATCGTGGTGCGCTGCATGGGTATGCCGGCATATCATCGGGTGCCGGAGATCCGGGCCCTCACCGCGAAGCGTGGTCGGCGTCGGCCGGCGAGAGACCCAAACGCGCACGGATCGCCGCGATCACGGCGGGCGGCACGGCAGCCTCAGTGAGCGCCGCCACCAGCCGGCGCTCTTCGTCGCGCAGCTCAGCCGCCGTCTCGAACTCCTGGGAGTCGGCCGCCCGTTGCTTGCCGTCACGAGCTTGTGCGAGCTGGCGCGAGAGGTCGTCCTCAGAAGGGCCCGACTCCGCGCGGGCGCGCTCGACCGCGGCGGCGAGCCCGTCGAGGGGCACCCCGAGCGCGGCCAGGGCAGCCGCCGCGCGGGTCTCCGGCGCGCTGGCCAGGGCGAGCAGGAGGTCACCGCTGTCGGGCGGGCGCCCCAGCTCCCGCTCGATCTCGCCCCCGAGCCGTCCGAGGGCCGGACCGAGACCGCCGAGCCAGGACCGCTCCATCGTCTCCCCCCCGCCGGCGCCTCTCGCCACGAGCTCCATCCGCCACGGCGGATGACCCGACAGGATCCGGAACACCTCGTTGCGCACCTTCTCGGAGTCGGCATCCAAATCGAGCAGGACGCGGACCGCCACGCCCTCGTTCTCGTGCACCAGCCCGAGCAGGATGTGCTCGGTCCCGATGTAGTTGTGGCCGAGGCTCAGGGCTTGGCGCAAGGCCAGCTCGAGCACCTTCTTCGCGCGCGGCGTGAACGGGATCTGACCCGAGGTGATCTCTTCGCCGGAGCCGACGATCCGGACGACCTGGTCGCGCACGCGCTGGACGGTGATGTCCAGTGACTCGAGCGCCCGGGCGGCGAGGCCCTCCTCCTCCCGCAACAGCCCGAGCAGGATGTGCTCGGTGCCGATGTAGTTGTGCCTGAGGGTCCGCGCCTCCTCCTGAGCCAGGACGACGACCTGCCGGGCACGCTCGGTGAATTTTTCAAACAGGGTTCAAGGATCCCAGCCCCAGGCGCATGTGGCAAGCCGTTAGGTCCGACGATCCCGGGTAGGATCGCTCCGTGACGCGCTGGGTGTACGACTTTGCCGACGGGTCCAAGGACATGCGCGACCTCCTGGGCGGCAAAGGGGCGGGCGTGGCCGAGATGACCCGGGTGCTCGGAGCGCAGCGCGTGCCGGCCGGGTTCACGATCACCACCGAGGCGTGTGTGCAGTACATGCGCGCGGATCGGCGCGAGCCCGACGGCATGGCCGAGCAGGTGGCCCAGGCGCTGGAGCGTCTCGAGGAGCACTCGGGCAAGCAGCTGGGCGCCACCGATGACCCGCTGCTGGTCTCCGTACGCTCCGGGGCTCGCGAATCGATGCCGGGCATGCTCGACACGGTGCTCAACCTCGGGCTGTCAGACGAATCGGTTCAGGGCCTGGCCCGGGCGACCGACAACGAGCGCTTTGCCTGGGACTCCTACCGGCGCTTTGTGCAGATGTTCGGCAACGTCTCGCGCGGCATTTCGGGGGCGCGCTTCGAGGACGCGATCAAGGCGGCCAAGGAGCAGCGCGGAGTAAGCCAGGACACCGAGCTCGACGTCGAGGCACTCAAGGAGCTGACCGAGACCTTCCGGGAGATCTACCGCGAGGACACCGGGGACGAGTTCCCCCAGGACCCCCAGGAGCAGCTCCGGCTCGCGATCCGGGCCGTGTTCGATTCCTGGGTGGGCGAGCGGGCGATCGCCTACCGGCGCATGAACCGGATCCCCGACGCCTGGGGCACCGCGGTCAATGTCCAGCAGATGGTGTTCGGCAACCAGGGCGACACCTCGGGCTCCGGGGTGGCCTTCTCCCGCGACGAGGTCACCGGCGCCCCCGAGCCCAGCGGCGACTTTCTTCCCAACGCCCAGGGCGAGGACGTCGTCTCGGGAGCCCGGACCCCGCGCGACATCTCCGAGATCAAGGACTGGCTGCCCGAGGTACACGCTGAGCTACTCGAGATCCTGACCACGCTCGAGCGCCACTACGAGAACATGCAGGACACCGAGTTCACTGTGCAGGAGGGACAGCTGTACATGCTCCAAACCCGCAACGCCAAGCGTCCGGCCCAGGCTGCGGTCCGCTTCGCCGTTGACGCCGTGGCCGAGGGCCTGCTCTCCCGCGAGCAGGCGCTGGTCACGATCGACCCGGGCTCGCTCGACGCCCTGCTGCACCCCACCTTCGATCCGAGTGCCGACTTCGAGATCCTGGCTACGGGCGTCGCCGCCTCGCCCGGGGCGGCCAAGGGCACGGTGGTGTTCACCGCCGCCGATGCCGTGGCCGCCGAGCAGGACGGCCGCAACGTGATCCTGGTGCGACCGTTCACCGACGCCGAGGACGTGGCCGGCTTCCACGCCGCCAAGGGCATCTTGACCAGCGAGGGCGGAAAGGCCTCGCACGCCGCGCTGGTGGCCCGCGGAATGGGGCGCCCCGCGGTGGTCGGGGCGGACTCGATCGGGATCGATCTCGCCACCAAGACCATCACCGTCAACGGGACCAAGTTGCACGAGGGTGACCGGATCGCGATCGACGGGACCCAGGGCTGCGTGACGATCGACGACGTGCCCCTGGTCGAGGCGCGCGTCGACGAGAACTTCGAGCAGGTGCTCGCCTGGGCGGATGAGATTCGCGCGCTGGGCGTGCGCACCAACGCCGACACGCCCGAGGATGCCCGGCGCGCGCGCCAGCTCGGCGCCGAGGGCATCGGGTTGTGCCGGACCGAGCACATGTTCATGGCCGAGGACCGCCAGCCCAAGATGCGAGCCATGATCATGGCCGAAGATTCTGACTCGCGTCGGGCCGCGCTGAGCGAGCTCTTACCGCTCCAGCAGGAGGACTTCGAGGGGCTGTTCGAGGCGATGGCCGGGTTGCCCGTCACCGTGCGTCTGCTCGACCCGCCGCTGCACGAGTTCCTGCCCAACCTCGCCGACCTTTCCGCCCAGGTCGAGCGGGCCCGGATCGAGGCCTCAGACGACCTCTCAGAGCTCGAGGTCCTGCTCGAACGCGTGCAGGAGGTCTCCGAGGAGAACCCGATGCTCGGGACCCGCGGTTGCCGGCTGGGGATCCTGTATCCCGAGATCTATGAGATGCAGGTCCATGCGATCCTGCGCGCCGCCAAGGCCGCCGCGCAGCCGCCCCACCCGGAGATCATGATCCCGCTGGTCGACTACGAGCACGAGATCGAGCTGATGCGCGAGCTGGTCGTGCGCGTCGGAGAGCAGGAGGGGCTCGAGATTCAAAAGGACTACACGGTGGGGACGATGATCGAGCTCCCTCGGGCCTGCTTCGTGGCCGACCGGATTGCCCGCTTCGCCGACTTCTTCTCCTTTGGCACCAACGACCTGACCCAGACCGCGCTGGGCTTCTCGCGCGACGACGTCGAGTCCAAGTTCGTGCCCACCTACCTGGAACGCAAGATCATCGACCGCAGCCCGTTTGAGACGATCGACAAGCCGGGCGTCGGCTGGCTGGTCCGCCTCGCCGCCTGGGTCGGACGCGAAGCCCATCCGGGGCTCAAGCTCGGTATCTGCGGCGAGCACGGCGGCGACCCCGACTCGATCACCTTCTTTCACGAGGCGGGGCTGGACTACGTCTCCTGCTCCCCGTTCCGCGTCCCGATCGCCCGCATCGCCGCCGCGCAGGCCGCGATCGCCCACCCGCGCGGGAGCTGGTGAGCACGCTCGCCGCCTATGCCAAAGCCATCAACCCCGACGACCCGCTCAGCGGGCTCGAGGTCGGCGAACGCCCCGAGCCCGAGGCGCGCGACGGCTGGACGACGGTCACGGTCAAGGCGGCGGCGCTCAACCACCACGACCTGTGGTCCCTGCGCGGCGTTGGCCTGAGCGACGACAAGCTACCGATGATCCTCGGCTGCGATGCGGCGGGACTTGACCAGGACGGCAACGAGGTCGTGATCCACGCCGTGATCACCAACGACAGCTGGCGCGGCGACGAGACGCTCGACCCGCGGCGCTCGCTGCTCTCCGAGCGCCACCCCGGAACGCTGGCCCAGCGCGTCGCGGTCCCGAAGCGAAACGTCCTTCCCAAGCCGCCCGAGCTGTCCTTCGAGCACGCGGCCTGCCTGCCCACGGCCTGGCTGACCGCCTACCGGATGCTGTTCACGCGGGGTGGCGTGACGCCCGGGATGACCGTGCTCGTCCAGGGGGCGGCGGGCGGGGTGGCCACCGCGCTGACCGTGCTCGGCAGCGCCGCCGGGGCGCGGGTGTGGGTGACCAGCCGCTCAGAGTCAAAGCGCGCCGATGCTTTGAAGCTCGGGGCCGAGCAGGCCTTCCCGTCCGGCGCGCGGCTGCCCGAGCGAGTCGACGCGGTGATGGAGACGGTCGGCCAGGCGACCTGGGGGCACTCGATCCGCTCGCTCAAGCCCGGCGGGACCCTCGTCGTCTCCGGGGCCACCTCGGGGGATGCGCCCCCGGCCGAGCTGACCAGGGTGTTCTTCCTTCAGCTCTCGGTGGTCGGCTCGACGATGGGCAGCCGGGACGAGCTCGAACGGCTGATCCGCTTCTGCCTGGAGCGCGACATCGAGCCGACGATCAGCGCCAAGATGCCCCTCGCCGACGCTCGCGAGGGCTTCCGGGCCATGCTCGAAGGCGACGTGCTCGGCAAAGTCGTCTTTACCGCCTAGCGCTCCCCGCTGGAAGCGCAGCTTGAGCTTCCCTCGGAGGCGAGCTCCCGCAGCTGCGCGCCGCCCGAGACGAGCAGCGTCTCGCCCGCTTCGGGGCCTCCGGGCTCGGGATACCGGCGACACGCATGCTGGGCGAGGCTAGCGCCCCGATGTCGGGTTGGCGGTTCGCGCGGCGGCGTCGCTCTCGACGTCGAGCTCGGTCCGCACCCCGAGCTCGTTAAGGGTCTGGTTGGCGGCCGTCAGGCTGTCGCTCCCGGCGACCGCCCGAGCCAGCCGGCCGGCCGTGGCATAGGTGATCTCGACGTCGAGGTAGAAGGTGCTCGCCGCCACCGTACTCAGTTCAAAGGCGCGCTCGCCACCGCGGATCGTGACCTCCCCGCGCGCGCCGCGGAAGGCCCGGACCGCCTGGGCGCTGGCTTCGGTGGGGACGAGCTCGATCGCCGCCTCCAGACGCTCCGCTACCGGGGCGGTCAGCCCTCGGACACCGCCCAGGCCGCCCGCCGCGGCGACCACGGCGAGCTGGGCCAGCACCTCGGCCGCGGTCAGCTCGGCGTCGCAGCCGATCCCGAATACCGCGAGCAGGACGGGCACGCGCTCGGTGGCCAGTCGCTGGGCGGCGGCGAGCATGATCGCGTCGCACAGGGGGCTGCGCAGCCCCGGCTCGTGGCCTTGGGCGAGCACGTCGCCGCCGACGTCGACGAACACGAACAGGTCGCTGTGCAGTTGCGCCGAGGCCGCCGCGAGCCCGGCCGCGATCGCCGCCGGACCGTCGTCAATCGTGACCAGCAGCGTCGGCCGATCGAGGAAGGCGGCCATCCGGGACTCGGCGAAGTGGACGTCGCGGTCCCGCACGCGGGTGCGCGGTCCGGCCAGCATTACGCCTGGGGCGAGCCGTTGGGCGCCCTCGATCTCCGCCTCGCTGCGCGGGCCGGGAACGGGATCGATCGGCCGCCGCTCCCAGCTCAGGCCGCCCACCAGGGGCTCGGCGCCGTCATACAGGCGGGCAAACTCGGCGCTGGCCAGTGCTCCGACCACGTCCCCGCCGCCGCCCATGCCGATCATCAGCGGGCGGTGCGCGGCGCGCAGGATCGCCTCGGCGTCAAACATGGTCGGTTCCGGCGCTGCCGATCACCAGCGAAGCGTGCAGCTCACCGTCAATATCGGCGATCCAGCGGCAGCGCCCGGCCCGCAGCACGGTCTTCTCGCCTGCCTGAGCCGGGGTGCGGTACTCGAGCTCGACGTCGATCCCGGCGGGCTCGGGGACCGCGAGCAGCTCCTCCTCCAAGGGCTGCCAGTAGGCCGCGTTGTTGACGTGATCGGCGATGTCACACTCGGTTAGCCGAAATGTCCACGCGCTCCGTTCGGTCTCCTCGGGCGGCGGCCCGTGACGCAGGCGCGCGCTGACCCGTCGCTCGGTCACGGTGCCGCCGTAGGTGGCAATTTCGCCCTCGGTCAGCGGCACCGGGCGCCAGTTATCGGGAGCCAGATGCACCCAGAGCGAGACCGCCTCGACCAGAGGGTTGGTCTCCCCGGCGAGGACGACGTCGGTCCGCCGCTCGGCCCACATCCGCCCCAGGCCGCTGCAGAAGGTGCTCACGCCGAAGCGCTCGCCGAAGCGGGGCCAGCGCCGCACCCGGATCCGACTGCGGCGGACGACCCATACCGCAGCCTGAGCGAGCCCGGCGTCGTCCACGTCAGCGTACGCGACGTCCTGCAGCCAGCCGGCGATCGCGTCCAGGCGCATTCGCCCCGAGGGCGCGCAGTCGGCGAACCCGGGGCGGCGCTCCTGGCCGAACACCCGGCCGCCGGGCAGCCTCGGGAGCAGCGCGTTGAACTGGTGCTCCACGGCGACGTCGGGAGTCAGCGGCCGCGCTGCTCGGCCTCGGTCCTAGCCACCGCCCGCCACACGCGCTCGCCGCTGACCGGCCGGTCGTGATCGCGAGCCCCGCGATCAGCCAGCGCGTCGACCGCGTTTTCTACGGCCGGCGTTGAGCCGATCGTACCCGACTCGCCGATCCCCTTGGCGCCGAGCGGGTTCACGGGCCGGGCCCGGGCCGGGCCGGCGTCGCGCCGGCGGATGCCCTGACTAAGCACTATCGCTTCATCGCAGCGAGCACCCAGGCGACGAACACACCCTGAAACGGCAGGCGGCCCCACAGGCTCGCCCGCCCGCCGGGCACCTTCGAGTAGTCGTCGGGGTGCAGCGCCATGTGCAGGTTGGCGGGGAAGACGGCGATCAGGGTCGCAATCAGCCACCCGCCGCCCAGTCGCCGCGCGCGACCCTGGGAGGCCATCAGGCCCGCGCCACCCGCGATCTCGGCCACGCCGCTGGCGTAGACCATCGCCTCGGGCGCCGGAATGTACGGCGGCATGATCTGCCTGTAGGTCTTCGGGATCACGAAGTGCATGACGCCGGCGAAGACGAAGAACGGGCCGGCGAGGTCACGGATCCTGGGCATTGTGGCCAGCACGCTACCGAATCGCGGGGTTCGGCCAAACAAAAAGCCTCAGATTCAGCGCCATTGGTGCCGATAACGGCTAGGCGCCCGCCCGGCGAGGCCGGCGCGATCCGTACGCGCCTCCCGTGACCATGTCCGCCGACATCCGCGAGCACGCGGCCCGGACCCTGTCCGAGCCGTCGCTGGTGGGGCTCATGACCCGGCTCAGCGGCTTGGGGGCGGAGGAGTCCTCAGACCTGATCGTCGATGCCGCCGCGGCCGCCCTGGGCGCCGAGTTGGCCGTGGTGGTCTGTGAGGGCGCCGCCAACGCGATCGCCGGTCCGCCTCTCTCTGAGGCTGGCGTGCGGGCGCTGGTCGCCGCCGCCGAGCGCGGACCGGGGCACAACCGGCTGCCGCCTATCGGCGAGATCGAGCTCGCCTCCGCGTCGCTCGGCGCGAGCGTCCCGGGCCGGCTGCTGGTCGCCCGGCGTCAGGGGCCTCCGTTCACCGGGGCGGAGCTGGCCTCGTTGGAGGGCCTGGCGCGTCTACTCGGACTCAACGTCAGCGTCGCCCGGGCCACCGATGAGGAGCGCTGCCTGCGGCGGCTCAGCGAGCAGGAGATGCGCCAGCGCAAGCGCGCCGAACGCGAGCTCGCGCACCGGTCGCTGCACGATCATCTGACCGGCCTGGCCAACCGCAGCATGCTGCGCGAGCGTGCCGAGCACGCGCTCGAGCGTGCCCGCCACGGAGTCGGTTTCGTCGCCGCGCTGTTTGTCGACGTCGATCACTTCAAGCTCGCCAACGACTCCCTCGATCATCGGCGCGGGGACAAGCTGCTGATCCTGATCTCCCAGCGGCTGAGCACGATCCTCGTCCTCGAGGAGAACGACCGTCGCAACTGCACCCTGGCCCGCCCGGGTGGCGACGAGTTCATCGTGCTCTGTGAGGATCTGGCCACCGAGCACGACGCGGTTACGGTCGCCCAGCAGATTCGTGACGCCCTGCGCGCCCCGTTCTTCATCGACGGCCAGCAGGTGCAGCTGACCGCGAGCATCGGGATCGCCTGCGCGGCGGGCGGGGACGCCGATGCCGCAGACGCCGATGAGCTCCTGCGCGACGCCGACGTGGCTCTGGCCCGGGCCAAGGACCGCGGTCGCGACCGCTACGAGATCTTCGACGAACCCATGCGCGCCCGCCTGCTGGACCGAGTGGAGCTGGAGAGCGATCTGCGCGCCGCGCTGCAGAACGACGAGCTACGGCTGCTCTACCAGCCCGTGGTCACGGTCTCGGACGGCGGCCTGGCGGCGGTCGAGGCGCTCGTGCGCTGGAAGCATCCGACCCGAGGTCTGCTCGCCCCCGCCGAATTCATCCCCGTCGCGGAGGAGAGCGACCTGATCGTCTCGCTCGGCGCTTGGGTGATCGAGGAGGCGTGTGAGCAGACGCGCCGGTGGCGCGAGTCCCATCCGGCCCAGCTCGGGGTCCGGGTGTCGGTTAGCGTCTCGGCGCGCCAGCTCTCCCCCGGGCTCGTGGACACGGTCGCGGAGGCCCTCGAACGCCACGCGGTGGAGCCGGGCCGACTCGCGCTGGAGATCACCGAGACCCTGCTGATCGAGCACACCGAGTCCGCCCGCGAGGTGCTCGCGGCGCTCGAGCAGCTGGGCGTCTCGATCGTGCTCGATGACTTCGGGACCGGATACTCGTCCCTCGGGTACCTGAACGAGTTCCCGCTCGGCCAGCTCAAGCTCGATCGCTCGTTCACCGCCGACCTCGCCCGCGAACCCCGCAGCGCCAAGATCGTCGCCGCCACCATCGACATGGCCCGCGCCCTCGGCATGACCGTCGTGGCCGAGGGGGTGGAGACGATCGACCAGGTCGACGTGCTCCAGCGGCTGGGCTGTGACTACGCCCAGGGCTTCCTGTTCGCCGGCCCTGAGCCCGCTGACGCCATCTTCGAGCGCATCCGCGCCGCCTACGAGCGCGACCGCGAGATTGCCCACGAGCCCGCCAGCGCCGTCCGCGCCGCCAAGGGCAAGGCCGCCCAGCCCGGCGCAGGGGCGAGCAGCTTTGCGACCTGGCACCGGCGCCAGCAGGTGGCCATCGGGCGGCTCGCGGGGTGGCTGTTCCTGATCGGGGCCATCGTCGCTCTGCCCTTAGAGCTAGCCCTTGGGCGGCCGAGGCCGCTGGTCGTGGCGGCACTGGCGCTGATGGGACTGATCACCGGCCTGGGCTGCCTGGCCGGCCCCTGGGATCGCGGGTCGTCGCGCTGGCTCAACTGGGTGCTCGCCCTCGGCACGGTGGAGATCACGATCTCGGTGATCGCCTTCGGCCGTCACGGAGCCGTTCTGGCGCCGATCTACCTGCTGGTCGCGACTGCGGCCGCCTACGCGTTTCGTGATCGCCGCGTGATCGCCGCCCACATCGTCCTGATCGCCGCGGCTCTGACGCTCCCGCTGACCTACGCGGGCGGCACGTCGGGGTCAGCCGTCCCCCGGGCGATCGTCGCGGTCGTCGTCCTGGGACTCATGTCGGGGGTGATCGCCTACCTGCGCGAGCTGCTCGAGGGGAGCGCGGCCGAGCTGCGCGAGCTGGCCGCCCGCGACCCGCTCACCGAGGTCGGCAATTACCGCACGCTGCACGAGCGCCTGGACTACGAGCTCGTACGCCACGAGCGCGACACCAACCAGCTCGCCGTTCTGCTGATCGACCTCGACCGCTTCAAGCAGGTCAACGAACGCCGCGGCCACGCCGCCGGCGACGACGTCCTGCGGCGAGTCGCCCTGACTTTGCGCGAGGCGGTGCGCTCCCAGGATACCGTCGCCCGCCAGGGCGGCGACGAATTCGCGATCCTGGCTCCCGACACCGACGCCGAGGGCGCAGCGATGCTGGCCACGCGGATCCGTGACCGCCTGGGTCGGGTCCAGTTCGCCGGCGACTCGATCGGCGCCACGATCGGCTGGGCCATCTATCCAAGCGATGGTCGCAGCCCGGCCGAGCTGCTCACCCACGCCGACGAGCACCTAATGACCGGGAAGTTGCGTCCCCCGCCCGCGCCGTTGTGACGCCAATTCAGCGGACTCGCCCATCGTCGGCCGGCGGCCCTCCGGAACGCCCACCCGGGCCGTGAAGCTTCGGTTGGCAATGATTTGTCGCGCCCGGGGCGTCAAACCGCTGCCCACCGCCGCCGGGCGGGGTCGGCGGTAACTCGGTCGGGGGGGGCGGCGGCAGAGCGGGCCCCGGCTGTCCGCGCCGCGGAAGAGAATCCCCCGATGCCCGCCAACCCCGCCGGCCTGATCTACGGGACGATCTCGGTCGCCGCGCTGCTCGCTGCCGAGAGCGCCCGTCAGGAGACCTACCTTCGGACGGCGGGGGCGGTGATGATCACGATCGTCCTCTACTGGCTGGCGCACTCCTACTCGCAGTTCATTGGCGAGCGCGTTGAGCAGCAGGTCGCGTTCACTTACCGCGGCGTGCTCGCGACCGCCCGCCACGAGCTGACCGTGGTGATCGGTGCCGCCGGCCCCCTCGTCGTGCTGATCCTCTTCTGGGTCTTCGGCGCCTCGCTGGACACGGCGGTGATCGCCGCCATCTGGACGGCAGCGGCGATCGTGATCGTGCTCGAGATCGTGATTGGCGTCCGTGCCGAGCTCACCGGGCGCGAGCTCGTGCGCCAAACCGTGTTCGGGGCGATCCTCGGTCTGCTCGTGATCGCTCTCCGGGTGCTCCTGCACTAGACGTCGCCGGGGCGCGAGCCGGCTCAGCCCTCGAGCGTCACCTCAAACTCGTGCGGATCGGCGCCGCGCAGCACGGCCAGGGGCAGCTTGCCGTCGGCCGCCCGCACCACCCGGTCCAGATCTCCGACCGAGCGCACCTGGGTGCCTGCGGCCTGCGTGATCAGGTCACCTCGGGCCATCCCAGCCGCGGCCGCCGGGGTATCCCGTCCCACCCGCAGCACCAGGACACCGGGCACGTCGGCGAGACCGACGGCGCGGCGCATCCGCTTGGCCATGGCCGGGGTGGCGACGGCGACACCGAGCCTGGGCGCCGTGCGTTCGTCGGGCTCGAAGAAAGCCAACCAGGCATCGAGCGAGGCACCGAGGGCGGACGCCGCTCCCGCAGGCAGTCCCGCCACCAGGTGAGCGGCGCGCTCGGCGTACGCAGGGCGCGCCGCTAACGCGAGCGAGCGGCCGCGATCGGTGAGGGTCACGGTCACGCTGCGGCGGTTCTCGGGGTCGGGCTCACGCTCGATCATGCGAGCGCGTTCCAGGCGACCCAGACGGACCGACATCGTTCCCGACGTGCGGCGCACGTGGGTGACCAGCTCGCGCTGGCCAAGGGTCTGGCCTTCGGCGCGCTCGAGCGCGTCGAGGACGAGAAAGCTGGCGCGGCTGACGCGGTGCTCGGCCAGGGCCTCCGCGAGCTCGGCTTCAAGATGGGCGGCCACGCTGATCGTGGTGTCCGCGAGGTGGGTGGGATCGAAGTCATTAGGCAAAGCGCTGGTCTCCAAATGCTTGAGTCGAAACGTTCTAGTACGATTATTGCATGTCAAGTACTAATGGCTCCGGCCCTGCCTCGCTGGCGTCCCCCACTCCTCCCGATCCGCCTGGGCCTCCCGACTTCGAGAGCCCAGAGAGCCGAGAGAGCCCCCTCGACGCTTACTCGCGGACCGTGATCGGCGTCGCCGAAGCGCTCGGGCCCAGCGTCGCCAACCTGCAGGTGCGCCGGCGGACCCGGCGCGGTCCCGGCCTCGGCGCCCGCTCCGGGGTGGTCATTTCCCGGGATGGCTTCCTGATCACCTCGGCCCACGTGGTCGAGGGCTCACGCCGCGGGGTGGCCACCTTCAACGACGGGCGCGAAACCGCGGTCTCAGTCGTCGGCGCCGATCCCCTCTCTGACCTCGCCGTGCTGCGCGCCCAGGACGGGGACCATGACCCGGCGCCGCTCGGCGACGCCGCCGCCCTGCGCGTCGGCCAGCTCGTGGTCGCGATCGGCAACCCGCAGGGGTTTGCCAGCTCGGTCACCGCCGGCGTGGTCAGCGGCCTCGGTCGCTCGCTGCCGGTTGGGGCCCGAGGCGGCCCCCGGCGCCTGGTCGAGAACGTGATCCAGACCGATGCCGCGCTGAACCCGGGCAACTCGGGCGGTGCGCTGGTGGACGGCGCCGGGCACGTGGTCGGGATCAACACCGCCGTGGCCGGCATCGGGCTCGGTTTGGCGGTGCCGATCAACGCCGCCAGTCGCGCCATCATCTCGGCGCTGATCCGCGACGGGCGCGTTCGCCGGGCCCACCTCGGCGCCGGCGTCGCCCCGCGCCCGCTCTCTCCGCGCGCGACCCGACGAACCGGCCACGCCGGCGGGGTTCAGATCGTTCAGGTCCTCGAGGACGGTCCCGCCGCCCGCGCGGGGCTCAAGCGAGGCGACGTGCTGATCGAGCTCGATGGTGAGGGGGTGCCCGACGCCAACGCCCTGCAACGGCTGATGGTGCACGAGCGGATCGGGCGCGCGGTCACCACGCGCATCCTGCGCGACGGCGCCGAGCTGACCCCGACGGTGGTCCTCGACGAGCTCGAGACCTGAGATTCCGCCGCGTCTCAGCCCGCAGCGGCCGGCGACCCCGCCACAACGGCACCGAGCGGCGTCCGCCCTCGGATCAGGTCAGCGGCCCGTTCGGCGATCATGATCGTGGGGGCGTTGGTGTTCCCGCGCACCGGGGTGGGCATCACCGAGGCATCGATGACCCGCAGCGCGTCGATCCCGAGGACCCGCAGCTCGTCGTCGACCACAGCGCCCATCGCGCACGTGCCCACCGGGTGATACAGGGTGGTGGTGTTGCGCTCCATGTGCTCGATCAGGCCGGCGTCGCTGTCATCGGCGGGGACTCCGTAGTCACCGGTGCTGACCGCCCGCAGGGCCGGCTGACCGGCGATCTCCAAGCAGCGGCGCAGGGCCGCGACCATCGTCGCCCGATCCTCGTCCTCGACCAGGTAGTTGTGCAGGATGCGGGGCTTGGCGGTCGGGATCCGCGAGCGGAGCTTGACGAAGCCCTCGCTGACCGGGCGCAGCAGACACGGGGACAGGGCCCAGCCGTCGACCAGGATCTCCCCCGCTCCGGCCTCCGGGAACAGGATCGGGAGCGTGTGGATCTGGATGTCGGGCGCCTCGAGCTCGTCGCGGGTCCGAAAGAAGGCCCCCGACTCGGCGAAGTTGGAGGTCAGCGGGCCGCGACCCTGGGTCTGGAGCAGGCCGAGGTTCTCCTCACTCTCGGCGCTGAGCAGCGACGCTTCGGAGGTCGTGTAGGTGATCCAGGTGGCGGGGTGGTCGCGCAGGCCCTGCCCCACCGGGAGCTCGTGCGCACAGGGAATGCCCACCAGCTCGAGGTCGACACCGGGGCCGATCCCGCTCAGGAGCATGATCTGCGGGCTCTGATAGGCACCGGCGCTGAGGATGACCTCGCGCTGGGCCCGGATCTCGATCACCTCGCCGTCGCGGTCGACCTCGACCCCGGTCGCCGTGCTGCCCTCGAGCAGCAGCCGGTTGACGTGGGCGCCGGTGATCAGCTCGAGGTTGGGACGGCCGAGAACCGGGTGCAAATAGGCGACCGCCGCCGAGCAGCGCATCCCGCCGCGCTGGGTGACCTGATACCAGCCCACCCCGTCCTGCTCGTGACCATTGAAGTCGTCGGTCAGCGCCAGGCCGGCCTCCACGCCGGCCTCGATGAACGCCTCGCAAGTGCGGTAGCGGGAGCGGTTGTCGATCACACTCAGAGGACCGCCGGCCCCGTGCAGCTCGCTCGCGCCGCGCTCGTTGTCCTCGGCCCGGATGAAATAGGGCAGCACGTCCTCCCACCCCCAGCCGTCGTGACCGAGGGCCGCCCAGCCGTCGTAGTCGGCGCGATGGCCACGGATGTAGACCATCGCGTTGGTGGAGGAGGATCCGCCGAGCGTGCGCCCACGGGGCAGATAACGCTGGCGGCCCGCGAAGCCGGGCTCGGGGTCAGACAGGAAGGCCCAGTCGTACTTGCTCTGCCCGAGCGCGAGGCAGCCGGCGGGAAGATGGATCTCGTCCACCGCGTCTGGAGGGCCGGCCTCCAGCAGGCAGACCCGGACGTCCTCGTCCTCAGTCAGTCGGTTGGCCAGGACACAACCGGCCGAGCCGGCGCCGACGATCACGTAGTCGTAAGTACTCATTGGACTCTCCCTCGCGCTTGCGGTCAGTCCATTCTCTGCACCTGATGGGTGGCCGTCAAGGCGCTACCGACCCGACGGCCAGGCGCAATCTGGCTAGTACCAGTCTTCGATCCAGGCTGACCAGCGCGCGGTGTCTGACCCGGGCGCGATGGTCAGCGCATAGCTACCCGGGCCGCCGGTGAACATTTGAGTCTGGCGTCCTGCGTCGACGAGGTCAAAGGACTGCGCGGCGGTAGCGGGGCCGGCAGTCACCGTCGCCGTGGGGCCCGAGCAGACCACGAGAAACGTGCACGTGCCCTGGTAGGCCATCGTGTAGACCAGCCGCCAGCGGGTGCCGCGAACCTGGAAGCGGGCCGTGGTCGCGCCGGCGCTGCCGTGCAGCGCGGCCAGCGGCTGCCAGTGGGGAGTTTCGGCCACCTCGAGGGCGACGACGCCCGATCGCTCCAGGTCGACCCCCGGCGCCGGAGACTGGCTGGTCACGGCGCCGGCCGGAACCCCCGGGGCAGCGATCGCGGTCACCCGGGTTCGCAGGCCGAGCCGGGAGAGCGCGGCCTGGGCGGCGGTGAGCGGCCGACCCGCGAGCCGCGGCACGCGAACCGGCGGCAGCCCGGCGCTGAGGACGATGTGAACGGTCGCGCCCTGCGCGAGGACACGCCCGGGTTCAGGGCGCTGGGCGATCGCGACCCCGCGGGGCGAGGGCGAGTGGCGCGAGCTGAAGCTCGGACGCAGAGCGAGGGCATGGGCGCGGTGCTCGATTCGCGCCCGGCGCAGGCCGAGCACCCGCGGGACTCGCACGTGTCCGGTGGCGCCGATCGCCAGCGCGGCGACGATCATCGCGCCGAGCAGCAGAAAAGCCGCCGTCAGGGCGGCGAGACTGCGGCGGCGCGCCGCCGGGTTGAGGTTTCGCCGCGGGCCCCGGTGCGGAGCCCGGCGCGTGGGCGCCGCCGTGGCCGGGACGCGCCTCCGGCCTGCTCCGGCGGGGGTCGGAAGGACTCCCGACCCCGCGGCCGCACCGCGACCGCCGCCGCCGCCGCCCGCCGGGATCAGCGAGCGCGCCGGGGCCTGCGCCAGCGCGACCGTGAGCGCTCGCGCCATCTCGGCGCCGTCGGCGAAGCGGCGATGCGGCGCCTTGGCCAGTGCGCGGTCGACGATCTTGGCCAGCGGTGCCGGCGTGGTGAGCGGCAGTGGGGGCGGCCGATCACGGAGATGGCGCAGGGCGAGCTCGACCGCAGCGCGCTCGGTGAACGGCGGGCGGCCGGCGATCATCTCGTAGAGGACGACGCCGGCGCTGTAGACGTCGGTGGCCGGGGTGGTGACCCGGCCCCGGGACTGCTCGGGGGCCATGTAGCGCGGGGTGCCGACCACCGTGGCCCCGGCTGCGTCGCTTGAACCCTCGGCCAGCCGGGCGACCCCGAAGTCCCCCACCTTCACGCGTCCCTCGGCGGTGAGCATGATGTTGGCCGGCTTGATGTCCCGGTGCACGACGTTCTGGGCGTGGGCCCCCGCCAGCGCGCGGCATAGCTGCTCGCCGATCGCGGCCGCGTCCCAGGGCGCGATCGAGCCGCGGGTCAGGCGCGCGGCCAGGCTCTCCCCCTCGATCAGCTCAGACACGTAATACACGCCCTCGGGCGCGTGCCCGACATCGAAGATCTGGACGATCCCGGGATCGCTGACCCGGGCCAGCAGCTGAGCTTCGCGCTCGAAGTTCTGGGCCCACTCGGGGTCTTCGGCCCACCAGGGCTTGATCAGCTTGATCGCCACCGTGCGCTCCAGCCGCCGATCGCGGCCGCGGTAGACGCGGCCGAACGCGCCCTCACCGATCACGGCGTGGAGCTCGTAGCGGTCGTCCAGGGCGCAGCCGGAGAGGTCGGGAGCGTGGGGCATCGAGTAGGTCATCCCCGCGCGCACGGGCGCGGTGACGGACACCCATGATGGCCGATCGCTCAGGCCGGCGGTTCAGGTCGCGCGCGCGGTGAGCAGCCCAGGGGCGGGAGCGTGTCCGCAGCCGTACGTCCGCGTCGATACCGGTCCCCGTACCGCGCGATCGGCCGCGGGGTTGATCTGCTTCAACCTACCCACGGAGGAGAGCCATGTTGCTCGTCTTAGCTGTGTTGCTTCTCATCGTCGCCATCGCCGGCGGCGTGATCGTCCACCCGCTGCTGTTTGCGCTCGCGCTGGTCGCGATCGCGCTGTTCTTCTCGGGCCGCCGCGGCGCCTTGCGGTAGGGAAGCCGACGAGGGGTCCGGGAAGCCGGGCGGCCGGGGACGCCAGCGACGTCTCCGGCCGTCCCTCGGACGCTCAGGGTTCTGCGCGCCGTTAGCTCATCGCCGCCGCGAGGCGATGGTGACGCAGCTCGGTCGGCGGGGCGCCGTGCAGGATCCAGGTGCGGTCGTCGCGCCGGCTCAGCGTCCCCGCCCGCGAGAGTTCGCCCATCGCCGTCGTCACCGCCGGACGATGCGCGCCGATCAGGTCAGCGAGGCGTTGATGGGGCAGCGGCAGGGGTACGGCGACCCCGCCAGGGACGACTTTGCCCCAGCGCTCGGCGAGATGCCAGAGGGTGAGCACCAGTCGCTCGTCGACCCGCTGGTGGTGGGCGATGGCCAGCGCCACGGCCAGCGAATGCGCCCGGCGGGTGCCACGGCTGAACAGCTCTAGCCCGAGCTGGGGCCACGGGGTCATCCGGACCACCAGGCCATGGTCGAGCACGGCCAGCTGCGTCGGCTCCAGCACCGACCACCCTACCTCGGCCTGGACGTGGGAACCCTCCTCGTCCCAGCTCCAGGGACGGAGCACGTCGCCGGGGCCGATCAACTCGACGCACCGCTTGCCCAGGACATCGACATCGCGGCTGACGAGACCGTCGATGACCATGAAGCCACGGTGGTGGACGTCTGGCTCGACCGCATCCTGCACCCGCCAGGCGCCGGTCGAGACGCGGCGGACCCGGGTCAGGGCGTCAGCGCGAGCCCGGACGACCTCCTCGGGCGAGAGCAGATCTCCGAGTTCGGGGTCGGCGTCGACGATGCTGACGAGCTCGGCCACCCGGTGGTCTCAGTGCACGATCAGGACGATGGCCAGGAACAGGAGGACGATGATCATCCCCGCCCCGGCCAGCGGCCAGCGGCCGCGCCAATACTCGGGACGAGCCCGATCACGCGAATAGCGCCCTTCGGGTGGTGTCCCGACCCAGTCATCCTCGTCATCCCACGGAGCCATGGTGAAGTAATACCCCAATCGCGAGTAGGCGGGTCACATTTGTAGCGGCTAACACGAATCGCCTGAGCGCTCGGCTTTTCGGAGTATGGTCGTTGGCCTGGCCCTGTGGCCTGACCGACAGGCTTGATCAGCGTTGAGCTAGCCGAAAAGCGCGGACGCGGGGGCGCGCGCTTGTGGTGATGGGGGCAAAGCGCTTACGCGCTCACCCACAGGGCCGGCGTGCTTTACGACTCGGCTCCCGGGAGCCCGGCTGCGCCGAGCCCGGCTGCGGCGAGCCCGAACGGACTCCCCTCCGAGTCGCGGCATATCGCCCAGCGGGCGCCGGGATGAACGACGGTGCCCCCCAACTCCTGGACGCGGGACAGGGCCAACTCGAGGTCGGACACCTCGAAGTACGGCAACGAGAAGGAATCGCCCGGGCCGCGGCCGCGCTCGTGCACGCCGACCGCCGGCGCCACGCTGGATGCGCCGGTCTGCCAGCCCTCCCCCTCGCCGTCTTGGCGCATGTCCAGCTCGGTCTCGAGCAGACCGGTCCAGAAGCGCCGCGCCCGCTCGGGGTCGTCGGCCGGGAATTCGATCAGAGAGGGGCGCGCGGCGATGTCCCGACGATAGCGCCCGTGACCTGCTCCCGCGTGACTGACCGTCACCCGACCAAACGGGTGTCATTCCCGCGGGGATGTACTCGTGAAATCTTTGCCACAGATGGCTCGAGTTGACACCAGTCGGGCCTCGACTGGGGTCAGAACGGGGTCAGGGCGACGGGGGCGGCTGGAAGAATCAGCCTGTGCTGATCCTTCACCGTGCGCAGCGGTCCGACGGCCTCGCCGATGCCCTGGCCGAGCTGCTGGCCCGGCCGCTCGACGATCCCTTTGCCCCCGAGGTGGTGGCGGTCCCCACGCGGGGGATGGAGCGCTGGCTGACCCAGCACATGTCTGGTGTGCTGGGCGCCTCGACGGGTCGGGGCGACGGGATCTGTGCGGGCGTCGAGTTCCCGTTCCCGCACCGGCTGATCGGAGACGTCGTCGCAACCACGTCCGGGATCGCGCCCACGGAGGATCCGTGGCTGCCCGACCGCGCCGCCTGGCCGCTGCTCGAGGTGGTCGAGGCCGGTCTGGACGAAGCCTGGCTGTCCACTCTGGCCGGTTACCTGGGGCACTCGGACTCGGGATCCGATCGATTCCGCGCCGATCGCCGGCTCGGCGTCGTGCGGCATCTGGCCGATCTGTTTGATCGATACGCGCTGCACCGCCCCGCGATGGTGCAGGCCTGGGCCCAGGGGCGCGACGTGGACGCCGTCGGCTCCGCGCTGCCCTCCGGCGCCGTGTGGCAGGCAGAGCTCTGGCGGCGGTTGCGGGCCAAGATCGCGCTCCCCGGACCGGCCGAGCGCCGCGTGCGCGCGTGCGCGCGGCTGACCGAAGACGCGGCGCTGGTCCCGCTGCCGTCCCGGATCGCCCTGTTCGGGCTCACGCGACTGCCCGCCGGGCACCTGCAGATCCTGCGCGCGCTTGCGCACGAGCGCGACGTCCACCTGTTCCTGCTTCACCCTTCCGACGCCCTGTGGGCATCGGTGTCAACCGCGCTGGCCGACACTCCGCCCCCCCGGCGCCGCGCGCAGGATCCCACGGCCGAGTTGACGGCCAACGCTCTGCTCGCCTCCTGGGGTCGCGACGTCCGTGAGCTCCAGCTCGTGCTCGCCCACGACTCGGTGCCCGGGGCCGGCCCGACCGCCGAGGCGTCGCCGGCCGTCGACCTCGGAGTCGACCAGCAGCGTCCCGCTGCAACCCCGTCCACCAGCCTGCTCGGCCGCATCCAGGACGGGGTCCGCGCCGACCGCGCCGCCCCCGGCCCGCCGCTCCCCGGCCAGCCCGACCAGCGGCCCCAGCTGGCCGCGCGGGACCGCTCGGTTCAGATTCACTCCTGTCACGGACGGGCGCGTCAGGTCGAGGTGATCCGGGACGCGATCCTGCACGCGCTGGCCGCGGACGAGACCCTCGAGCCCCGCGACGTGATCGTCATGTGCCCGGACATCGAGACCTTCGCGCCCCTGATCGCGGCCACCTTCGGATCCGGAGAGAGCACCGGGGACGATGAGGGATCCGAGCCGGCGGCAGCCGGGCTGCGCCCCGTCGACCTGCGGGTGCGCCTGGCCGACCGCTCGCTGCGCCAGACCAACCCGATCCTCGGGGCGGTCTCCTCCCTGCTCGAGCTGGCCCAGGAGCGGATCACCGCCTCCCAGGTGCTCGACCTCGCCGATCGGGGTCCGGTCCGGCGCCGCTTCGGCCTCGATGACAATGACCTCACCCGCCTGCAGGACTGGATCGCCCAGGCGGGCATCCGCTGGGGCCTGGACGCCCCCCGGCGGGCGCGCTTCAAACTCGAGGGCGTCCCCGAGGGGACCTGGCAGGCCGGCCTGGAGCGCGTCCTGCTCGGGGTGACGATGACCGAGGACGGCCAGCGTCTGTTTGAGAACGTGCTCCCCCTCGATGACGTCGACAGCGGCTCGATTGACCTCGCCGGTCGGTTCGCGGAGCTGATCGCCCGCCTGGGTACGACGCTCGACACCTTCGGCACCAGCCAGACGCTGGCCGGGTGGAGCGAGGCGCTTGCGGCCGCCGCCGACGCGCTCACCGCCACCCCCGGGCGCGAGCGCTGGCAGCGCGGCGAGCTCCAGCGCGTGCTCGATGAGATCGTTCTGGAGGCCGCCGACGGCGCCGACGTCGAGCTGGCCCCGGCCGAAGTCCGGGCGCTCCTGCACGAGCGGCTCGCCGGGCGTCCGACCCGAGCCAACTTCCGCACCGGCCACCTGACCATCTGCACCCTGATGCCGATGCGCTCGGTGCCGCATCGGGTCATCTGCCTGCTCGGGCTCGACGACGGCGCCTTCCCGCGCAAGGCGCCCCGCGACGGGGACGACCTGCTGCTCGACGACCCTCACGTGGGCGAGCGTGACCCTCGCTCCGAGGACCGGCAACTGCTTCTGGACGCGCTGATGGCCGCCACCGAGCGGCTGATCATCACCTACACCGGAAACGACGAGCGCACCAACACGCCGCGACCGCCTGCCGTGCCCGTCGGGGAGCTGCTCGAGGCCATCGATGCCACCGCGCGCGCGCCGGACGGCGAGGCCCGCGATCAAGTGCTCGTCCGCCATCCCCTGCAGCCCTTCGATCCCCGCAACTTCACCCCCGGCAAACTGGGCGGCGAGCGGGCCTGGAGCTTTGACCCCGTGACCCTGGACGGGGCCCGCGCCCTCAGCGGCCCACGCGTCGCGCCACCGCCCTTCTTGACCGGGCCGCTCCCGCCGCGGGATGGTCGCGTGATCGAGCTCGATGATCTCGTCCGCTTCGTCGAGCATCCAGTGCGGGCCTTCCTGCGCCAGCGGCTCGGGATCAGCGTCCGCGGGAGCGTCGACGAGATCGAGGACGGACTGCCGGTCGAGCTCGACGGCCTCCAGCGCTGGGGGGTCGGGCAGCGCCTGCTCGAGGCGCGTCTGGCCGGAGTGGACGGAAACACCGCGATCAAGGCGGAGATCGCCCGGGGAACCCTGCCCCCCGGGGTGCTCGGCGAGCCTGTGGTCCGAGCCGTGTACCCGCTCGTAGAGGCGATCGTGACCGCCGCGCAGGCGGTCGCCCCAGCGGGGCGGACCGCCGAGCCGATCGACGTCCGGCTGACGCTGGCCGACGGACGGCGGCTGAGCGGAACCGTGGCCGGTTTGAGCGGCGATGTCCTGCTCAGCACCACCTACTCGCGGGTGGCGGCCAAGCACCGGCTGGCGGCCTGGGTACGTCTCCTGGCCCTGATCGCCTCCCATCCCGAGCGCGAGCTGTCGGCCGCCACGGTCGGGCGAGCCGGCGGCCGTGATGACGTGCGCACCGCGCTGATCGCACCGCTGGCGGCCAGCCCAGACGAGCGCCGGCGGGTCGCGGTGGACGAGCTGACGGCGCTCATCGACCTGTTCGACCGGGGCCTGCGCGAACCGCTGCCGCTGTTCTGTCAGACCTCGGCCGCCTACGCCGCCGCCGCGGCCGGCGGTCAGGATGCGGTCGCGGCCGGCGAGTCAGAGTGGACGAGCGGTTGGAACTTCGATCGCGAGGACCGCGAGCTCGAGCATCAGCTCGTGCTCGGTGGCGTACGGACCTTCGCCGAGCTGCTCGAGATCGCTCCGGGGCCCGACGAGGCCGGGCCCGGCTGGGCCGCCGACGACCCCTCTCACCTGGGCCGCCTCGCTCGGCGACTCTGGGACGGGCTGCTGACCCACGAGGAGGTGAGAGCGCGGTGACCGGCGCGAGCGATGACTCGGTGCGCGGCCTCGATCAACCGCTCGAGTTCGACGTCTGCGGCCCCCTGCCGACCGGCGTCACCGTGCTCGAGGCCAGCGCCGGAACGGGAAAAACGTACACGATCGCCGCGCTGGCGGCGCGCTACGTGGCCGACGGAATCCCGCTCGAGCGGTTGCTCCTGGTCACCTTCACCCGAATCGCCACCGGCGAGCTGCGCGACCGGGTCCGCGAGCGACTGCTGAGCGCCGAGCAGGGGCTCGCCCGGGCCCTGGCCGGCGTTCTGCCCGGCGCGGATCGCCTCGTGGCCCTGCTCGCGACCGGCTCAGAGCGCGAGGTCCGGTTGCGGCGCCAACGGCTCGCCCGAGCCGTGGCCAGCTTTGATGCCGCCACCATCGCGACCACTCACGGCTTCTGCCAGGAGGTACTGGGCGGACTCGGTATCGCGGGTGACCTCGAGCCCGACGTCACCTTCGTCGAGGATCTCGGCGACCTGGTCGCCGACGTGGTCGATGACCTCTACATCCGTCGCTTCAGCCCGAGCGGCAGCCCCGCCTTCGGGAGAGCCCAGGCGGCCGAGATCGCCCGCGTGGCGATCGACAACCCGGCCGCGACGATCGTCAGCTCCGCGGACGAGCGACCGGCCATGCGGGGCCGGCTGGCCCAGGCGGTGCGGGATGAGTTCGAGGCCCGCAAGCGGGGACTGGGGGTGATGACCTACGACGATCTCGTCACCCGGCTCAGTGATGCGCTGTCCGGCGAACGTGGTGAGGCCGCGGCCCGCCAGCTGCATCAGCGCTTCCGGGTCGTGCTCGTGGACGAGTTTCAGGACACCGACCCGGCCCAGTGGGCGATCCTGCGCCGCGCCTTTGGCGATGCCAGCGTGACGCTGGTGCTGATCGCCGACCCCAAGCAGGCGATCTACGCCTTCCGCGGCGCCGACGTCTACGCGTATCTGGAGGCGGCCCAGGCCGCTGACGCCCGGGCCACGCTGGGCACGAACTGGCGCAGCGACGCCAACCTGGTCGCGGCGCACGATGCCCTGCTGGCCGGGGTCAAGCTCGGTCACGAGGGAATCGCCTACCGCCAGGTGCGCGCTGCCCCCGGCCACGAGGGGTCTCGGCTGATCGGCGCCCCGGCCCCCGCGCCGCTGCGGGTGCGAGTCGCCCAGCGTGAGGACCCGGCGGTCTCGCTCACCCCCGGAGGCAACGTGCAGAAGGCCAGCGGTCGCGAGCACGTCTGTCTCGACCTCGCCGCCGACGTTGTTGCCCTGCTCGACGGCGACGCGTCGATCGAACGCCGCGGCTACGACGGCGAGGTGGTCGGCGCCGATCCCGTCCGCGCCGGCCATATCGCCGTGCTGGTCCGGACCAACCGCCAGGCGGCGATGATCCGCGATGCGCTGGACCAGCTCGGGGTACCGGCCGTGATCAACGGCGCCGGCAGCGTGTTCGCGACCGAGCCGGCCCGCGAGTGGCTGCGCCTGCTCGAGGCCCTCGAGCGTCCCGCCTCAGTGCCGCGCGCCCACTCGGTGGCCCTGACCCCGTTTCTGGGCTGGACCGCCGAGCGTCTGGCCGCAGCCGACGACGATGGCTGGGCCTGGGAGGAGGTCCACCGGCGCCTGCACGACTGGGCGCGGGTGCTGCGCGATCGCGGCGTCGCCTCGCTGGTAGAGACAATCAGCCTGGTCGAGGGCCTACCCGCGCGGGTGCTGTCCGGGATCGACGGCGAGCGGCGGCTGACCGATCTGCGCCACGTCGGCCAGCTCTTGCACGCCGCCGCCTCCGAAGCCCAGATGGGCACCACCACGCTCACCGCCTGGCTGCGCACCCGCGTCGCGCAAGCCGAGAACGACACCGCCGACGAGGAGCGCAGCCGCCGGCTGGAGTCCGACGCCGAGGCCGTGCAGGTGCTGACCATCCACCGCAGCAAGGGCCTGGAGTTCCCGATCGTCTACCTCCCCTTCCTGTGGGAGCCGGGCTACATCTCCGACCAGCTGGCGCCGGTCTTCTTTCACGATCCGCAGGCCGGCGACGCCCGCAAGATCGACGTCGCCCTGGAGGGCGCCGACTACGCCGCCCACCGCGAGCAGTTCGTCCGCGAGCAGCGAGGCGAGGATCTGCGACTGGCTTACGTGGCGCTGACTCGCGCGCGCCATCAGGTCGTGCTCTGGTGGGCCGGCTCGTATGACAGTCGCAATTCACCGCTCTGCCGTCTGCTCTTCGCCCGCGACGAGCGCGGTGACATCGCTCCCAGCTGCCGTTCGGTCCCCGATGACGCCGCCGTCGTCGAGCGGTTGCGCTCGCTCGGCGAGCGGGCGCCCGGTTGTGTAGGCATCGAGCGCGCCGAGCTCGGGCTCCGGGCGGTCTGGAGCCCACCCGCGCCCGAGAAGAGTGAACTGCGTGTGGCCGCCTTTGACCGCGGCCTCGATCTGCGCTGGCGCCGCACCTCGTACTCCGACATCACCGCCGCCAGCCACGAGTCGTGGGTGACTAGCGAGCCCGAGGATCCGCTGCTCGACGACGAGCCCGGGGACGAGACACCGGCCCCTGACCGGTCGGCGCGGCGTGACCCCGCTCCCGCCGACGCCGAGGCCGACGCCGACGACGCGGCGGCGAGCGCCCAGGCCTCGCTGTTGGCCGGCCTGCCCGCCGGGGTCGAGGTCGGGACCTTCGTCCATCGCGTGCTCGAGGCGACTGACTTCGCCGCCGCCGATCTCGAGGTCGAGCTCCGCGGTCGGGTCATCGAGGCCCGGCAGCGACGTGGGGTCGAGATCGGGGATCCGGCGGCCGTGGTCACCGGGCTGGCGGCCGCCCTGCAGACCCCGCTCGGGCCGGTGCTCGACGGGGTGCGGCTGGCCGACGTGTCCCGCGCGGACCGGCTGGACGAGCTCGGTTTCGAGCTGCCCCTGGTGGGGGGCGAGACGCCGACCGGGGTCACCGGCCCCAGCCGCATCGCCGCTGTCCTGCGGGAGTTCATCGGTCCCGACGATCCCCTGGCCGGATACGCCGAGCGGCTCCAGGACAGCGGGCTGCGGTCCAGCGTGCGCGGCTTTTTGACCGGCAGCCTTGACCTGGTCATCCGCCTGCCCGCCGCGAGCGCCGGAAGCGATTCGGGCGTCGGGACCCGTTACGCGGTGCTCGACTACAAGACCAACTGGCTGGGCGAACTCGACGAGCCGCTCACGCTTGAGTCCTATCGCCCGGCGCTGATCGCGGCCGAGATGCAGCGCCGCCACTACGCGCTGCAGGCGCTGCTCTACCTGGTCGCCCTGCACCGTTTTCTGCGCTGGCGGGTGCCCGGGACCGAGCCGGCGGGGCGGCTGGCCGGAGTCGTGTACCTGTTTCTGCGCGGGATGAGCGGCCCCGCGACGCCGGTGCGGGACGGAAGCCCCTACGGCGTGTTCGGGTGGCAGCCGCCCCCGGGACTGGTCCCCGCACTCAGTGACGCCCTCGACGGTCAGGAGGATCGACGGTGAGCGTTCGGGCGCTGTCTGACCCCGATCCGTTCGCCCCCCGGCTGGTCACGGCCGCCTCGGGGTTGCTGCGCGAGTTCAACCAGGCCGGCGTCCTGGCCGCCGCCGACGTCCACGTCGCCCGCCAGCTGGGCCGGCTGGCCGGCGAGAGCGACTCGGACGTGCTGCTCGCGGTCGCGCTGGCCGTGCGCGCGCCCCGGCTTGGCCACGTGCTCGTGGACCTGTCCTCGATCCGCGCGACGGCCGCGGTCGACACCGAGGAACCGATCGATCTCGAATCGCTGGCGTGGCCCGAGCCGGACGCGTGGCTGGCCGGCGTCAGCGCCAGTGCACTGGTCGGCGAGGAGGGCGCCGCGGGGGTGCGGCCGCTGCGGCGGCTGGGGCCGTGGCTGTATCTGGACCGCTACTGGGCCGAGGAGCTGGCGGTGGCCGCGGCGCTGGCAGCGCGGTCAGCGGCGGCCCCGCCGGCGGTCGATACCGACGTCCTGGCCGCGGGGCTGCAGCGGCTCTTCAAAGACGAGAGCTCTGGGCTCCAGAGCCAGGCCGCCGCCGCCGCGGTAGGCCAACGCTTTGCCGTCGTGGCCGGAGGCCCCGGCACGGGCAAGACGACTACGGTGGCTCGGATTGTCGCCCTGCTCGGCGAGCAGGCGCTCGCCGCGGGCCGCGCGCTGCCTGTGGTCGCCCTCGCCGCGCCGACCGGCAAGGCTGCGGCCCGACTCCAGGAGGCCGTCCACGCCGAGGCGGGGGAGCTGGAGGTCGCCACCGAGATCCGCGAGCAGCTGCTCGAACTGCCCGCGACCACGCTGCACCGCCTGCTCGGCTGGCGGCCGGGGAGCATGAGCCGCTTTCGCCACGACCGCCACCGCCGCCTGGCCCACGACGTGGTGATCGTAGATGAGACCTCGATGGTCTCGCTGTCGCTGATGGCGCGGCTGATCGACGCGCTGCGCGACGACGCGCGGCTGGTGCTGGTGGGGGATCCCGGGCAGCTCGCCTCGATCGAGGCGGGGGCGGTGCTCGGTGACATCGTCGGCCCGGCGCCCCGGCGCCCTCCCCGCCGGGCTGGTGCGGAGCTGGCGGCCCCGCGCTTCGGGGACGGGATCGTCGTGCTCGAGCGCGTGCATCGTTTCGGGGGGGGAATCGCCGAGCTGTCCATGGCAATCCGCGGAGGCGACGCCGAGGCGGTGCTCGAGCTCCTGCGTTCGCCGCCGGCCGGCGTGGAATGGATCGAGACCGATGTCGGTGAGGAGGCGGGGCTCGAGCCGGTGCGCGAGGGCGCTCTGGTCTGCGCCCGGGCGGTCGGTGAGGCTGCCCGAACCGGGCGCGCCGAGGCGGCCCTCGCGGCGCTGGGCGGCTTTCGGATCCTGTGCGCGCACCGCCGCGGCCCTTACGGGGTCGCAAGCTGGACCGCGCGGATGGAGGCCTGGCTTGAGGCGGAGCTTCCCGGCCTGCGCGGCGACGAGCGCTGGTACGTCGGACGCCCGCTGCTGGTCACCGAGAACGACTACGAGCTCGGTCTGCATAACGGTGACACCGGGGTGGTGATCGAGGCCGGCGGACGCGTGCAGGCGGCCTTTGCCCGCGGCGCCGGCGTGGCTGGCTTCAGCCCCAGCCGGCTCGGCGCGGTGCAGACCGTCTACGCGATGACGATCCACAAGAGCCAGGGGTCGCAGTTCGACGCCGCCGCCGTCCTCCTGCCCGAGCCCGATTCGCGGATCCTCACCCGCGAGCTGCTCTACACCGCCGCCACTCGGGCCCGGCGGCGGCTGATCGTGGCCGGGACCGAGGCGGCGATCCGGACCGCCGTGCAGCGGCCGGTGGCGCGGGCGTCGGGGCTGCGATGGCGGCTGTGGGGCGAGGAGGGCGCCTAAGTGGGGATTTCCGCGCCCAAGAACTTGGCCAGCGCCTCGTGGGTCTCGCGGGGACGCTCGAGCTGGGGCACATGGCCGCAGTCAAGCTCGAGGTGCTCGGCGGTCGGGAGGACCTCCCGGACGTGGCGCGCGAAGCGGATCGGCACCAGCGGATCCTTCCGGCCCCAGATGAACAGACTGTCGGGCTCGAGGCTCGAGAGCCGCGTCCACAGGCCCTTGGGACCTCGCGGCTCTTCGAGGTAAATCGCGCGGGCGGCGGCGTAGAACGCCGCCCGCCCCCGCGGCGTCAGGTAGGAGCGAAGGAACTCGTCGACTCCGGCGGCCGTCCATTCCTCACGCCCGCCTGGGATCAGACGCTGGACGATCGCCTCGACCACGAAGCGCGGCGCAGGCTGGATCAGGCCCAGCTGTGGATTCACGAGACGCAGGAGAGGCGCCCACGGGCGGTCGCGCAGCCAGGCCAGCGACGGTGCGAGCAGACCGATCCGCCTCACCCGTTCGGGATAGAGCAAGCCCGTCTTCAGGGCCACTCGCCCACCCAGGCTGTTGCCGACCACATGGGCCCGGTCGAGCTCGAGCGCGTCCATCAGCGCGATCACGGCCCGGGCGAAGAAGGGCGGCGCGTAGGACGCCCGGATCGGTTTGACCGAGTCCCCGAAGCCCGGCAGATCCACGGCGACCGTCCGAAATTGGCCGGCCAGGGCCGCCACGGTGGGCAGGAACGACACCTTGGTGGCGCCAAGACCGTGGAGGAGCAGGACAAACGGCCCGGCCCCGGCTTCGGTCACCGACAGGCGGCCCACCGCCGTTTCGAGATGCCGCATGCGCAGGCCGCCGTCGCCGCCGGCCGAGGTCGCGGCCAGGAACCCCACTCCGAGGTGCAGGTCGTGCCGAACGCTCAAGCGTCCGGACCGGTAGGAGTTCATGCCGCCCCGCAGGTCCTCGGCGATCTCGCGCCAGGTCTCCAGGTCGGCGCGGAGCAGCGCGTCCGGGCGCTCGCGCCCGGTAGTGCAGACCCGCGGGGGGCCTCCGTCAAGCTCAACATCCACCGGTTCAGGCCCGGCGCCGACCAGGCGTAGGCGGGCGCTTGGACGGCCGAGCTCGAACACGGTGGGGTCATAGTGGCGGAGCAGGTCCTGGACGACCGGCGGGGGGCGGCGTGGCATCTGGCTGTTCGTCCTCTCCCTCTCGGGCGGCTTTCTGACCCTCTGGCTCACGTCTGGCAGACCGGGCACCAGTAGGTGGTGCGGCCGCCGAGCTTGGCCCGCTCCAGCGGCGTGTGGCCGCAGCGGGGGCACGGGCCCCCGGATCGGCGAGCAGGGACGAAGCGCCCAGTGTGGACACCACCCTTCGCCGTCGCCGAGCGGATCGCCGAGCGCAGCGCGCGCCGCAGGCGGTCGAGCTCTGAGGCCTCGAGCTCGCCAGCCAGCCGGCCGGGGGCGATCCGGGCCTGCCAGAGGGCCTGGTCGGCGAGCAGGTTCCCGACCCCGGAGATCCACTTCTGATCCAGCAGCCGCGCCTTGACCGGGGCTCGGCCGGTGCCGATCCGGCGCCGAAACTCCCCGCGCCCGACGAGCGCGGCGTCGGGTCCGACGTGCCTGTAATTGGGGTTGAGCACCGCGCGTCCGAGGCGGCGCTTGTCGCGCAGCGCGACCCGGCTGCCGCCCTCGAAGTCGATCGCAAAGCGGTCCCAGCGCGGCGTTGGGGCATCGCCGTCGACCACGATATGACCCGCCATCCCGAGGTGCAGTCCCAGGGTCGGGCCGTCGGCGGTTTCCAGCCACAGGAACTTGCCGCGCCGCTGCGCGGAGACGAACTTGTGGCCTAGCAGGGCAGCGCCGATCTCGCCCGGGGCGTGCGGGCGACACACGTAGGTGTCGGCGTCGTGCACGCGCACGATCCGTCGTCCGAGCACCTGCTCGAGGGTCTGCCGGGCGCGCTCGGCTTCGGGGAGCTCGGGCATACTTTGAGCCTAGTGCCGCCCCTCGTATCCGGTCTCCAGGTCGCCCACACCGCCGACCTCGACCTTTGCACTCTCGATGCCGCCCGGACCCTGCTGGACCACGTGTTCGGCGACGAGATGACCGAGCCCGACTGGGAGCACGCGCTGGGGGGCGTACACGCTCTGGTCTGGGAGGCGGGCGAGCTCGTCGGCCACGGCGCGGTCATCCAGCGGCGGCTGCTGCACGGCGGGCGGGCGCTGCGCACGGGCTACGTCGAGGGCGTCGCCGTCCGCGCCGATCGGCGCCGGTGCGGCGTGGGGGCAACGGTGATGGAGGCGCTTGAGCGTGTGGTGCGTCACGCCTACGAGCTGGGTGCCCTGGGCGCGAGCGAAGCGGGCGCTGTCTTCTACGCGGCCCGGGGCTGGGAGGCCTGGCGGGGGACGACGTGGGCGCTCACGCCCGCGGGCCGGGTCCGCACACAAGACGAGGACGACGGCATCTTCGTGCTGCCGGTCTCGGCCGAGCTGGACCTCACCGGCGAGCTCACCTGCGACTGGCGCGACGGCGACGTGTGGTGACGACGCCGGGCGACCCGGCGGGCCGATCTGGCAAGCTGAGACCATGAGTCCAGCCACCCTCCAGCACCACGCGGTCGGCGTCACCTGGCATGAGACCGACGCCATGGCCCGGGCGGCCCACGCCGTCCGCGCCGGGCAGGACACCTGGCTGATCGATCCCTTCGACGATCCCGCCGCGTTGACCGCGGTCTCCGAACTGGGGCGCCCGGCCGGCGTGATCCAGCTCCTGGACCGTCACAACCGTGACTGTGCCGAGATCGCCCAGCGCCTGGGCGTGCCGCACCACAAGGTGCCGACGGCGCTGCCGCCGGAAAGCGGCTTCCAAGCTGTCTCGGTGGTCGCGCGGCCGTGGTGGAAGGAGGTCGCCCTGTGGTGGCCTGACGAGCAGACCCTGATCGTCGCCGAGGCCGTGGGGACGATCCCGCTGTTCGCGCTCGGACGCCCGGCCGGCCTGCACCCGATGCTGCGGATGACCCCACCGCGCGCGGCGCTGGGCGGGTTTGCGCCGCAGCGGCTGCTGGTCGGCCATGGCCCGGCGCTCGAGTCCGGGGGCGCCGAGGCGCTCGCCGGAGCGCTCTCGGCGGCCCGCGCGGACGTCCCCCAGCTACTGACCAAGCTGCCCGGCATCCTGCGGGCCGGCCCCAGAGCCAGCTAGAGGTTGAGCGCCGCCATCCCGGCCTCGTCGTAGCGGTCGCCCGCGGTGGGCGGCAGCTCCTGATCGAGGCGGGCCAGGTCCTGCTCGGTCAGCTTCACGTCGGCCGCGGCCGCGTTCTGCTCCAGGTACTCACGGCGCTTGGTGCCCGGAATCGGGACCAGATCCTCGCCCTGGGCCAGGACCCAGGCCAGGGCCAGCTGGGCGGCGGTGATGCCCTTCTCGTCGGCGATCTCCGACACCTTGGCGGCGATCTTCAGGTTGGCGTCGAGGTTCGCGCCTCGGAAGCGGGGACCGTGGCGACGGAAGTCGTTTTGGTCGAGATCCTCGGGGCTCTTGAAGCGCCCGGAGAGAAAGCCGCGCCCCAGCGGCGAGTAGGGCACGAAGCCGATCCCGAGCTCGCGGCAGGTGGGCAGCACCTCGCTCTCTGGGTCACGGGTCCAGAGCGAGTACTCGGTCTGCACGGCGGTGATCGGATGCACCGCGTGGGCGCGGCGGATCGTCGCCGGGGCCGCCTCGCTGAGCCCGATGTGCCGGACCTTGCCGGCCTGGACCAGCTCGGCCATTGCGCCCACGGTCTCCTCGATCTCGACGTTGGGGTCGACCCGGTGCTGGTAGTAGAGGTCGACGTGGTCGGTGCCCAGCCGCTGCAGCGAGCCCTCGATCGAGTTGCGCACGTGGTCGGCCGAGCCGTCCAGCGGACCGATCGTCGACATGTCCCCGGGGACGGTCTCGGCGCTCGTGCGGCGGGCGAACTTGGTCGCGATCACGTACTCGTCGCGGTGACCCTTGATCGCCTTACCGAGCAGCTGCTCGTTGGTCAGCGGTCCGTAGAGCTGCGCGGTGTCCAGGAAGTTGATTCCCAGCTCGAGCGCGCGCTGGATGGTGGCCACCGCCTCACCCTCATCGGTCGAGCCGTAGAAGGCCGACATGCCCATGCAGCCCAGGCCGAGGGCGGAGACTTCGAGCGTGCCTAGTTTGCGCTGCTCCATTTCGGGGGCTCCGATCTTGTTGCGGTCTCCCTCAACATAGTTCGCGTCACGCGGGCTCATGCGACGATGCGTCCATGGCGAGCCGGCCGGGCGGCGAGGATGGCGAGTAGCGAAGCGATCGAACTCGAGATCGGTGAACGCACGGTGCGGATCTCGAGCCCGGATCGGGTCTACTTCTCGGCCCGCGGCGAGACCAAGCTCGACCTGGCCCGCTATTACGCGAGCGTCGGTGACGGGATCGTCCGCGCCCTGCGCGAGCGGCCGTGCATGCTGCACCGCTTCCCCCGCGGCGTCGACGGCGAGAAGGTCCACCAGAAGCGCGTGCCGCCCGGGGCTCCGGACTGGCTGCAGACCGTCCGCGTGGACTTCCCGTCCGGCCGTCACGCCGACGAGCTGTGCGTGACCGAGCTGGCCAGCGTGATCTGGGCGGTGCAGATGTCGACGGTCGAGTTTCATCCCTGGAACTCGAGGCGCGCCGACGTCGAGTGCCCGGACGAGTGGCGCATCGACATCGACCCGATGCCCGACTGTTCGTTTCCGCGCGTGTGCCGCGTCGCCGGCGTCGCTCGCGAGCTGCTCGACGAGCTCGGCGTGGCCGGCTTTCCCAAGACCTCGGGCGGCTCGGGCATCCACATCTACGTGCGGATCCAACCGCGCTGGGGCTTTGCCGATGTGCGCCGCGCCGCCCTGGCCTTCGCCCGCGAGGTGGAACGCCGCGCCCCCGCCGACGCGACTACCACCTGGTGGCGCAAGGACCGCGAGCCCGACAAGGCGTTCGTCGATTACAACCAGAACGCCCGCGACCACACGATCGCCTGTGCCTACTCGGTCCGGGGGGTCAGTACGGGGACGGTCTCAACCCCGATCAGCTGGGACGAGCTCGCCGCCGTCGAGCCGCGCGAGCTGACGATCGCGACCGTCCCCGAGCGCTTTGCCCGCCTCGGCGACCTCCACGCCGCGATCGACGACACGGCGTTCTCGCTCGAGCCGCTGCTCGAATGGGCTGACCGTGACCAGCTCGAGGCGCCGGATCCGCCGGACCCGGCCGCCTAGATGGTTGATTCCATCTAGTCCGGGTCGGGCCAGAGGGCGCCGTCGGCGACCGCGCCCTGCTCGATCTGTTCGAGCGTCTCGTCGGTCCGCCGGTCGGCGAGCATCGCCTCCAGCGCCCCGCCGATGGTCGGCGCCCACACCTGGCGCATCACCGCCGGCGTGCCGCTCTCGTCCCGCAGCTCGGTCCACTCGAGCTTGACCCGGCCGGGCTCCGGGACGGAGCGGGGCTCGCGCTCGTCGGCCAGTTCGGCGTGCTCGAAGAGCATGATCTGAGCCCACCAGCCGTGGGGGCAGAGCTCACTCATCATCGCCCGGGCGTGGAGCTCGTCGTTCGCCGGCGCCGGCGACGAGCGTCGCCGTCCGCGCCAACCCCGCAGCGCCCGCCCGGCGCCAGGCACGATCCGCTCCAGCAACGCCACCAGCGCGACACCGGCGCAGACTCCGACGGCGAGCACAAGCAGCGGCTGGATGATCACTCAAATACGGTACCGCCTCGGGCTGGCCGGTGAAAGTCAGACCAGGCTCGAGTCTCGGCGGCTACGATGACCGGTTATGGGCCACCGGGCCGGGGCCGGCGTTCGTCACCACGCAGCCAGTGCGGCGGCGGGTGGGCCGCTGCGGATCGTGGCCCTGGTGGAGCGCGGCCGTCGCGGCCAGCGGGTCCTGGCCGAGGTGCTCGAGCTCGCCCAAGCCGGCGCGGTTGAGGTGACGCTGATCGCGGTCGTCGCCCACGCCAACGGACGTGGCTGCGCGGTCTCGCCGGCGCCGCTGAACGCCGCCATCGACCAGGCCGCGACCGATGATCTGGACGCTGTCGCCCTGCGCCTGCCGCTCTCGATCCCCGTGGTCGACCGCCGGGTCATGCCCGAGGGAGGTGATCCTTCGCCGGCCGAATGGGTGTCCGCGAGCCATTTCGACGTCGTCCTGATGGCTGGCCGGCGACGGTGGCGTGCCTCCCGCGTGCTCGGCGTCGACTCTGGCTTGCCCGAGCTGGACGGGGGCGAAGTCCGCTCGGTCTGAGCGCCAGTCAACCGGACTTCAGATACCAGCATCTGGTGTATCGTGGCCAACGTGGCCGTCGCGGCGAGCAGAGCCCAGTCAGCTGGATCCGCGCGGGGGCTGGCCCTGGCCGGCTTTGTCTTCCTGTGCGCGTGGGCATCGCTGGCCTCGGTGGCGCGCGCCGACGTACCGGCCGGCCTGCCGCGCGACATCCCGGCCGCGGCCAGCACCGCCGCGCCGGCGCTGCCCGAGCCCTCGAGCACGGCCTGGCCGTTTCCGAGCACCTTCCCCCAGACCTCCGGGACCGGACGACTGAACGGCGGCGCCTCGCTGTGGAGTGACTTCATCTACGACGACTACGGCGCCTCGAGCCCGCAGGGCTTCACCACCTCGAGCTTTGCCCAGAGCTCGGGCTTGGCCGGACGTCAGGGTGGCTACGTGTTCCCGTCCGGGCCGGCCAGCAACAACGGGGCGGACATCTTCCGCGCCGGGGCGGGGCTCAAGGGCGGCTACAGCTACTGGCGGGTGGACTGGCTGACGCTCGCCTACCCGAGCGTGCCGATCGCCGAGTGGACGTTCGATACCGACAACAACGCCGCCACCGGAGCCTCCGCCTGGCCGGCCCTGGCCGGAGTCAGGTCGCCGGGGATCGACCAGGCCCTCGTCGTCTCCAGTCACGGCGCCTGGCTGGTCAACCCGACCACGGGCCTGCGCACCGACGTCGTCGCCCACGGCGGCAAGCTGACCGTGGACCCGACCTCGAAGTCGTTCATCGTCGCCGTTCCGACGAGCCTGTTACCGGTCGGTGGCCGCTGGCGGGTGCGGCTCGCGGCTGGCCTGGCCGACGCGGCAGGTCAGAACTTCGCGCCACCCGACGTGGGTCAGAGCGGGATCACCTCGCCGAGCGCGGAGCGCGTCTACAACGTCACCTTCCGCACCGTGGCCCAGGAGCCACCCGTCTACACCGACGGGTCCAGCGACGCGCTGGTCGCGGCCAGCCAGACCGCGCTGGGCGCGAGCCCGATCGGCCAGGCGCTCGGCGCCGATGGACTGGCTCGCTCGGTGACCGGCAACTTCTGGATGGAGGATGACCAGGCCGACACCCTGGCCGGCGGTGATGTCTCCAAGTTCTCCCTGCCCATCGACTGGTCCGCGCTCTCGGCCGCCCAGGCCACCCCGGAGGCCCAGCCGACCGGCTACAGCGCGCGCTGGTACGTGTCGCGCCTGCACCCCGGGGCCGGGCAGGTCATCAATGACGGCAACGAGGGCAACTTCAAGCCCACCCTGCTCGAGCAGGTCCAGCCCTACTCGGTCTATGTCCCCACCACGTACCGCCCCGGCTCGGCAACGCCGCTGACCTGGATCCTGCACTCGCTGGAGGTCAACTACAACCAGTACGGGGCGCTGGACCCCCAGCTCATGCAGCAGCTCTGCCAGAACCGGAGCTCGATCTGCGCCACCACCGAGGGCTTCGGCCCGGCCGGCTGGTACTTCAACCAGGCCGAGACCGACTTCTGGCAGGTATGGCGATCGCTGGCCGAGAGCTACACCCTGAACCCCGAGCGAACCGTGATCTCCGGCTATTCGATGGGCGGCTGGGCCGCCTACAAGCTCGCCTTCGAGCACCCCGATGACTTCGCCGGCGCCCTGTCGCTGGACGGTCCGCTGGTCTGCGGCGTCGAGGCGTATCCGGGCGCCAGTGGCGCGGCGTCCTCGAGTGATCCGGGCTGTGCCCAAGATGGGCGCAGCGACCCGCTGATCGCCAACGCGCGCTGGATTCCCTACGTGATCGACCAGACCTACGCCGACGAGCTGGTCCCCACGACCGGGGTCCTGGCCCAGGCCCAGCGCTTTGACAACCTCGGCCAGCGCTATGACCTCTTCATCCACACCGGCGGAGACCACCTCGCCTTCGCCATCGAGGATCGCTTCGGTGACGTGGTCAACGCGCTCGGCAACCCGGTGCGGACGACCAACCCGGGGGCCTTCACCTATGACTGGTATCCAAGCCTCAACAGCGCGACGCTCGGGATCGGCGCGACCGGCGACTACTGGGTCTCGGGGCTGAGCGCGCGAGACAACGCCTACGGCAAGATCGCCTCGCTGGTCGCCACCGACTCAGCGCTGCCCGACCCGGCGGTGACCGTTCAGCGCACGGGAACCTCACTGGTCACCCAGCCGCTGCCCGGCACCGAGACCGCGCTGCGCTGGCAGCTGGGCGCGCGGCCGGCCGCCCATCCGGTGATGACCCTGAAGCTCGGCGACGTCTCGGCGCTGACCATCGACACCGCGGCGGCCAAGCTGCAGGCGGGGACGATCAAGGTCAGCTCGGACGGCCCCGGGCGCGTGACCCTGGCCTCGCTGCCCCGCGGGACCGTGGTCCGGGTGAACGGCCGCCGGGTCGGCGTGGCCGGCGGCTCGGGTGGGTTCATGGTCAACGTCCCCTCGGGACAGACCGTGATCGTGCTGATCCCGGGCACGAGCACAGCGGGCCGCAAGTTCTCGTGCGCGAAGCCCTCGGGCCGGCTGGCCGGACGATCATTGGGTCCGGTCCATCTGGGCATGACCCGCACCCAGACCCACCGCCGGTTCGCCCGCAGCTCGACCCGCGGTCGGCGCGACATGGACTTCTTCTGCCCGGCCCGCCGGGGGATCCGTGTCGGCTACGCGTCCCGCGCCTTGACCCGACAGCTGCCCTCGGCCCAGCGCCGCCGGGTCGCCGGGCGCGCGGTCCTGATCCTGAGCGCGAACCGCCACTACGCGCTGCACGGAGTGCGCCCCGAAACGCCCCTGAACCGGGTGCGGCGCCGGCTGCACGTCGCCCGGGTCTTCCACGTCGGACGCAACTACTGGTACCTGGTCGCCAACGGCTCCAGCCGCGGGGTGCTCAAGGTCCGCCGCGGTGTCATCCAGGAGGTCGGGATCGCCGACCGGCGCGTGACGCAGGGGCAGGCGGCCGGGCGGCGGTTCTTCCGCAGCTTCTTTTAGCCGCCGGCCATATCAGCTGACCTCGAGCACCAGCTTGCCCAGGTTCTCGCCCCGGAACAGCCGCAGGAGCGTGTCCGGGAACTTATCGATCCCGCCGGTGGCGACGTCCTCGATGGTCTTGAGTTTGCCTGCCGCCAGCCACCCTCCCATCTCCTTGGCGCCCTCGGCGACCCGGTCGAGATAGTCAAAGATGACAAAGCCGGTCATGCTGGCGTGGTTGACCAACAGCGACATGTAGTTAGACGGACCCCGCATCCCGTCGGTGGCGTTGTACTGCGAGATCGCCCCGCAGATCACCACCCGCGCGTGGCGGGCCAGCAGCGCCAGCGCGGCATCGAGGATCTCACCGCCGACGTTGTCGAAGTAGACGTCGATCCCGTCCGGGCAGTGCTGGTGCAACGCCGCCATGACGTTCTCGGACTTGTAGTCGACGCAGGCGTCGAAGCCGAGCTCCTCCACCACGTGCCGGCACTTGTCCGGGCCCCCGGCGATCCCGATCGCCCGACAGCCCTTGATCTTGGCCATCTGCCCGACCAGACCGCCGACCGCACCCGCCGCGCCCGAGACCACCACCGTCTCCCCCTCCTGGGGCTGGCCGATGTCAAACAGTCCGAAGTAGGCGGTCATGCCCGGCATCCCGAGCGTGTTCAGCCACACGGGCAGCGCTGCGACGTCGGGATCGACCTTCGTCAGCCCGTTGCCCTGGACGGTCGCGTACTCCTGGGCGCCGAGCATGCCGCTGACGTGGTCACCGGGGTTGAGCCCGTCGAAGTTGGAGACGACCACCTCGCCGGCCGCCCCGGCGCGCATCACGGCGCCGATCTCGACCGGGGCGATGTAGGAGCGCGCGTCGTTCATCCAGCCGCGCATGGCCGGATCCAGGGATACGTAATCGATCTTGACCACGACCTCGCCGTCACCAGGGTCGTTCACCGGCTCCTCGGTGAAGTCCCAGTCACTGTCCTTCGGGAGCCCGACCGGACGGGCGGCGAGCCGGATCTGGTGGTTGACAGTGTCCAAGGGGTTCCTCCCGACATGTGGATTGGCCAGCGAGACGCCGCGCCAGCCTAGCGTGCCTCGCCCGAGGCTCGGCTCTCAGTCCAGATGAAGGCCGCTCGGCTCAAGCCGGTGCCGGCCTCGCTCCGAAGCCTAAGACATGTCCCGCGTCACCCGGATCGCCTGTCTGACGGCAGTCCTGGCCTGCACCTGGGTTGGCCTGGCCCAAGCCGACGGTCCCGCCGGCGCCGATCCACACTCCAACTTCACGATCAGATTCCTGCCGGCCGCCTGCAACCTGCCCGCCTCGGCCGCCTGTGTGGGAGCGGCCCTGACTGACCTGGACGCCGCGCGCACCAACCTCGGGCAGCCTCCCTACCTGCTGCCGGCGAACTTCACCTCCCTGACGCCCGAGGAGCAGGGGTTCGTGCTGGCCAACCTGGACCGGATCCTCTACGGGCTGGCGCCGATCCCGGGGCTCACCGCCGGGCTGTCGCGGGACGCCGCGGCCGGCGCCCAGCGCGATACCGACCCCAAGCCCAGCGACGCGAGCTTCAACTACTACACGTCCAACTGGGCCGGCGGCTTCGCCAACCTGCCCCTCGCCTACGAGGCATGGATGTACGACGACGGGGCCGGCAGCGGCAACCTGGACTGCACGAGCAGCAGTCCCGCCGGGTGCTGGGGCCACCGCCACGACATCCTCTGGCGCTTTGACGGCACCGACCCGCTGGCCATGGGCGTCGCGGTCGGCACCGACCCAGCCGGCTCACCCGGCTTCGCGATGTTGCTCGGCGAAGGCGATTCCGGGTACCGGCCGGCCTACACCTACACCTGGAGTCAGGCCGTCGCGGCCGGCGCCAACGGCGGGGCCAGCGGAGCACGGCCGGCGCCCCCCGGACCCGGTTCTGGCGGCCCAACGCCCACGCCGAGGCCGGCGACCACTCTCGCCTGGTCCAAGGGCACTCCGACCGGCGGCGCCGCCGCGGTCACGATCCTCAGCATTCGCGTGTACCGACACCGCGTCTCGGTGCGCATGGCCGCGCCGACCATGCGCACCCTGCGCTGCGCGCTCGCGCGGCGTACGGCGCACGGCTGGCCCAGCGCTCGCTACCGGGCCTGCCCTCGGTCCACGGTCTTCGGCCACGTCAGGCGCGGGCGCTACCGCCTGCGCGTGCTGACCACGGCGGCCTGGGCCACCCGTTACCTGCGGGTCAGCTAACCGGCGACTCCGAAGGCACCGCGAGTCTGGCTTGGTCAGCAGCCTTCGCCTCCTGCTGGGCGAAGCGCCAAGCGGTCTCCGCGCGAGCGCATTCGCGCTCGAGCTCACGCAGGCGCCCCGGGCTCGTGGGACGCTCGCCGTAGGACCGGGCCTTGTAGAGGTCATAGCGCTGGCGCGCGAAACGCGCCTGGACCTCGAGTTCGTTCAGGCGCTGGGCCGCCGCCCTACGTGACGCGGAGTCCTTAGTCACGGCCGAGGTCCAGCTGCGGACCCGTACCGTCCCAGGTGGGGAACGGGAGCGCGACCGCGATCGCCTCGGGAAGCGAATGCGGGTCGTCGAGCGGATCAAACAACCGGTATCCGATCAGGCTGCCGGGACCGCTGACCGAGGCCGGCGGCAGGCCGCACTGGGGACACACGGTGATGTGAGCCGCGGAGCGAGGAAACCGCAGGTGGCAGCCTGGGCAGCAAAGACCGTTCATGAGGAAGACTCCCGTGTTGCGGTGGCCATGGCCAACCGCCTCTCTGCCCCTCTGACATACATGCCGCTCGGAAAGCGAGAAGGGCGCAGGGCTCGCGGAGCGTGTGTCAACCGTACCACTCCCATTTGCTGGGCCTTTTCGGCCCGGCGTTTAGTCGGCCAGGGCGCGGAGGAGCATCACGTGGTCGGGGTTGACGCCGAGCCTCTGACCGCTCTCGGCCTCGGTCACCCAGGCCAGCTCCATCAGCGAGCCACGAGCGGCAGACAGGATCGCCTTCTCGACCTCTTTGGCGTCGCCGGCCACGCGGAGTCGGTCTCCGCCGAGGAAGGTGATCTCGGTGAGCTGCGTCAAGCTGCGGCGGGGGGGTTCACGCGTCGAACTCCGACACCGTATAGGCGCTGTCGGCCAGCAACTCGTTGCTGACGTCGGCCCCGAGCTCGCCCCGCTGGTGGCAGACCACGAACGGCTGGTGAGGTCCCATGTCGAAGATCGCCATCACCAGGTCACCGCAGATCGGGTCGGGCTGGCCCACGGTGGTGACGCAGTCGACGCTGCCGCGGCGCGCCCACAGCTCGACGATCCGCCGCTGACGGGGGGGGCGGCCGAGCTGGCGTTCGAGCTGATTGCGCATCGCCTGGTAGGCGTCCCGCGTCGCCCGGGCCTGGTCGGCGTGGCCAGGAATGAAGAAAGCAGTCAACTGATACCGGCCGAGCTAGCTAGAGGCCGCGTTCGCGAGCGTTCTTGCTCAAGGCGACAGCTAGCGCGGCGGGTTCGGTCCGCGCTTCGAGTTCTTCGATGCGCTTCTCGTGACGATGAGATTCGCGAAAGACGGCGTCCTGCAGCCCCTGGACCATCTGCTCCAACTCCGCCACCCGCGCCTGGAGCGCCTGTACCTCGGCGGGCACCCGGCGGACGTCGGCGCCGGGACCAGAGTCCTCCGCCGCACTCGGCGCCGGCGGCGCGGGAAAGGTGCGGGCCATCTGCCGGATCCGCGCGGTGAGACCCTGGCGCCCCGAGAAGCTCATCGCCCTCCGAACCGCTTGGACCGGGGAGCGTTCTCGCGCGGCGGGTACAGAGCCCGCTCCTCGTCGGTCATCTGCCGGATCACCAGCGAGCCGGCCTTGACCTCTTCGCGGACGTTCTCGAGCTTTTCCTCGCGCTTGCGCTCGGCCCGCTCGCGGGCAGTTACCTGAGGCTTGCGCTTGGGGGCTTCGGCGGCGGGGGCGTCAGGCGAGGCGCCGTCGGAGGCGGCTTCGCTTGGTGCGGTGGACGCTTCCGGAGCGTCATCCGAGCCAGTGGGCATCCCGTCTCCCTTCCCTCGCCAGCGTGAGGTGTTCGCAGGCCCTCCGCGCCAAGCGCGAGAAGCCTCACGGGCAACATCACCCGTAGTTGGACGGTAGCAGTCTCACGGGGCACCGGCCCGGCCTCAAAAGCTTCGTGCCCGGGTCCGGCCCACCCCGTGAGCGCTGGCGCGCTATGCTTCTCTCGGTCGAGCATTCGCTCGGCTGAATTCGTAGTGCCCCGCGTCACCGCAGTCGTTGCTCTTCAGCTCCTCCGCGTTTCGCAGTGCACATAATCGGAGGAATGCCACATGGCAACAGGAACCGTGAAGTGGTTCAGCGACGAGAAGGGCTTTGGCTTCATCACTCCCGATGATTCCGGCAAGGATCTCTTCGTCCACCACAGCTCGATTCAAGGCAGCGGCTACAAGTCGCTGGCCGAAGGCGCGAAGGTCAGCTATGACGCCGAGCAGGGCCCCAAGGGTCCCGCCGCCGGCAACGTAGTGGCCCTCTAGCCAGACTGACTGCGGCGGAGGGGACACTCCCCTCCGCCGTGTTTGTTCGCGCTGTCGCGTCCACCGCTCCCGCGCGATAGCTTTCAAGGTGCGGCGAGGTAGTGACCGCACGCCAGCGCCTTAGCTCGGCCGGTCTTGGGCCCGCGCGCGCCCGTCACCGCCGCGCCCATCGCCCTCGCTGGCGACTCTCAACCCAGGAGGAACTGCATGTCCTCACGTGGCAAGAAGAAGACCACCATGGCCAAGCTCTCTCGTGAGAGCCGGCTCCGCGAGCGCCGAGTCGAAAAGAACGCCCGCAAGAACGCCCGCAAGGAAGCGGCAGCCAACGGAACCACCGAGCTGAGCGGCTTGGAGACCTCCGACCTTAAGATCCCGGACCGCGAGACCTCCAACCTCGAGATCCCGGACCGCGAGACCTCTAACCTCGAGACGTCCAACCGCGAGGCCAACCCAGACGAATTCGCGCACGTCGCACCCCACGCCGACTCACCCGAGGCAACCGGCCCCTGAAGTCGCCGTTCCCGCGCCGCTCACCGGCCGGCACGGACGCATGACGTGCGGTGAAACGGGTCAGTCTTGACCCCGGTCTGTGGTAGCGTGGGCCCTGCGCTCAGTGAGCATCTGCTCTTCTCGCTTCCCGAGCGGCATCTTGGTCAGAAGAACAGAGAGGCGGTCGGTCAGATGGCTCCTGAAATGCCCCCGGTCGGAGCCGAGATCGTCACCGGCCTCGAGCTGCGGCTCGTGCCGTCACCGGTGGATGGTGAAGGGATCCTGTTCGAGCGGGTCGCCGTCGACGATCGCCCCTCGGTGGCCAATCACCTCGAGGACCTGGGCGAGATGCAGATCATCGCCTCCGGGCCGCTGCTCGCGTCGTCGCGCCGCACCGCCCCGGGTCACTCGCGCTGTGTTTGTTGGCAGAGCCTGCGCCTGCTGGGCAGCGTTCGCCGCCACGACCACGATCACCTCACCGGCTCCTCGGCGACCGCCGCCTGCCCGGCCTGTGGCCGGGGCCTGGTGGCTGTCCCTCCCGGGTTCGACTAAAAACCGGCGCATCTGGCTCAGGTCCGGTAGGGTGCTGAGATTCTCCGGCCCGTGAAGAGCTCTGTGGTCCGCTACGGGTATCCTGGCTCGGGATCCGACGTCGGGCGCCTCCAGGATGGCAATGCCGCCGCGCTCGGGTTCGCCGTGCCACCGCGCCCGGACGACTACGGGCCCGGTCAGATTCCGCCCTCCACCAACTGCACCAGCCAGCAGTTGGGGCTCCCATAATCAGCGACGACCCTCGGATGACCAACCCCGGGCCACACCCGTCCGGACTGCCGCCCTGCGACCTGGTGATGAAGGGCGGCGTGACCAGCGGCGTGGTCTATCCGAGCGCGGTGCTGGAGCTGTCCACGCGCTACCGGTTTCAGAGCCTGGGCGGCACCTCCGCCGGCGCCATCGCCGCCTCGGTCTCAGCGGCCGCGGAGTACGCACGTCAGCGCTCTGGCTCGATCGAGCTGCGGGGGCTCGATGATGTGGTGCAGGCGTTCTCGCGTCCCGGCTTTTTCCTCGGGCTCTTTGCCCCCACGGCCGCCGCGCGGCCGATGTTCGACCTCGGTTTGCGGTTGGCTCGCGCTCGCGGCTCCCGGCGCCGGCAGTCAGCGGCCCTCGCGCGCACCGGCATCGCCTATCGACCGTGGCCGGCGGCCACCGCGCTGATCGCGGCGATCGGGGTCCTGGTGCTGCTGCTCTACGGGTTTCGGCACCTGGCCCTGGCGCCGGCGGTGGTGCTGACCGTGCTGGCGGCGACGGTGCTGATGATGCTCGCCGCCTGGACGGTGATCGCTCCCCTCGTCTCGCTCGGCCGAGCTGTGCACCACAGCGTCGGCGCGGATGGCTTCGGGCTCTGCACCGGCATGTCGGCCGGCGCCGGCGAGGGGCTGACCCAGTGGCTGCACCGGCAGATCCAGCACTGCGCGGGGCTGCCGGCAGACCAACCCCTGACTTTCGCCATGCTCAAAGAGGCCGGGATTGCGCTACAGATGGTGGCCACCGATCTCGGGCTGGCCCGGCCCGTCCGGATCCCCTTCGCCGAGGAGCAGTACCTGTTCGCTCCGGCCGAGCTGGCGCGGCTGTTCCCGGCCGAGGTCGTCGCGCACGTGCTCAAGGTCGCCGGCGTGCCGGCGGCCGAGCGCGAGAGCTCGCGGACCTGGTTTCTGCCCTCTGACCAGCTGCCGGTTGTGATCGGTGCGCGCCTCAGCTCCAGCGTGCCGGTGCTGCTGTCTTCGCTCAGGCTCTACAGCGCCCATGCCGAGGCGAGCGGACCGGTCGAGAGCTACATGACCGATGGCGGCCTGACCAGCAACTTCCCGATCCACTTCTTCGACGACTGGCTGCCGAGCCACCCGACCTTCGGGCTCGACCTGGTCACCGGGACCAGCACCGACCCCGACGCCCCGGCCGTGTTCATGCCCGACGGGGACCTGGGACCGCGTCTGCCTCCCTCCGCGGGCATCCATACGTTGGGCAGCTTCTTCGGCCACGTTCAGGACGCCAGCCGCAACTGGCGTGACGAGCTCCAGGCCGAGCTGCCCGGCTTTCGTGACCGGGTCTGCCAGATCCGGATGGGGCCCGGCGAGGGGGGCTTTCACCTCGATGCCGATCCGGCCACGCTCGAGCAGTTGGTCACCCGCGGGCGCCAGGCCGGTCAGGAGATCCTGGGCACGTTTGACTGGGATCGTCATCGCTTCGTCCGCTACCTGACTCTGATGGCTCTCCTGCGGGAGAACTTCCTGCTCCTCAGCGAGCGCCTGGACAACGTTGGGGCGTGGCCCGAGAACGCGGACGCACCCTTCGCGATCGACGCGGCCACGGCCAGCCGCGAGCAGCTGCTCGAGGTCAATCGAGCCACGGTTGAGCTGATCCAGCGAGCCGCGGGGCTGTCGGCGCTCGCCGCACAGTGGCGGTCTGAGCCCGAGCCGTCGATGCGCGTCGGGCCGCGGGTCTAGGCTTCAGCGCCGTCGGCAGGGCCGCGCCCCGCACACTGCGGGGTGCCCACGCAGGTAGCGGACGATGTCCCGAGCCAGGTTGTAGACGTCCGGCGAGCCCAGCCCGGTGGCCGGGTCCCAGCCCGGGCCGGCGGGATAGAAGCGGTTGCCGCCCCGGGTCACGTCGTGGAAGGGAGCAAAACGCTGAGGCGAGCCGGCCAGCGCGTACAGGATCGGGTTGAGGTAGCCAAGCTGAGCAACCCCGTGCCGGGCCGCGTACTCGCGGACCAGCGCCATCGCCGCCGCCCAGAACGGCGCTGCGGCGCTGGTGCCCCCCTCGGTCCCGACGCTGCCGTAGGCGTAGAACGACCACGGGGTGCCCGGATCCGCGGCGGCGGAGACGTCGGGGAGCTGGCGATGTCCGGTTGACCACGGGCCGCTGACCCCGGAGCCGCGCTGCCAGACCGGGCGAACATCGTTGATGCTCACGCCGCCGCCGCCGCCAAAGCCCGAGAGCTGATCCTCCCAGGCCGCCTCGCCCGTATAGCGCGAGCCCGGTCCCAGGAGCAGTCGGGTCCCGCCGACAGCTACCGCGTTGGCGCTGGCGGCCGGCCAATCCACGCTGCGGCGCCGGTCGGCGAGGTCTGATTGCTGGCAGTCATATGCGCCCTGGTCGCCACTGGCGATGAAGGCTGACACCCCGGCGCCGACCGCGGCGGCCAGTACCCGCGAATCAGCCGCGCGCTCGGCCGGGTCAAGCCGCAGTTCACACTGTCCCCAGCTCGAGGAGATGATGGTCGCCCGGCGCTGGCGGACGATCCGATTGATCACGTCGGCATAGGCGCGGGTGGACTGGGGAACCTCGTAGAAGAGGATGTGCGCCCGCGGGGCGATCGCCCGGATTACGTCCAGGTCGAGGTTGGCCTCGAGCGTCCCTGACGTGTCGGTGGTCCCGCCGTCCACCGGGATGACCTGGATCTGGGGACCACGGAGATGATTCTGCCGGGCGAAGGCAGCGGGATCCTGGGGATCGAAGGTCGAGAACGAGACCACGGCGATCGTCTCGCCCTGACCCTGCAGACCGCCCCGGTGAAGCGCGGTCACACCGTAGGCGGCGGCCGCCGCCGCGGGGTCAAGCCCGGTCAGGGGAACATCGTGGGCGACGAACCGCGGCCCGGTGTCGAGCCCGATCACTCCGGTGACCACCGAGGTGAGCGCGGCCGGGATTCGAACCGTCCCGCGGACGCCGGTGAAGTGATGTCCGGCCGGGTCGCGGTAGTCGCCGATGCCGACCGAAAAGAGCCGGCGAACGGTGTTGATGTCGGCGCTGACCGCGAGCTGCGTGCGTTGGGGAGAAGCCGCCTGCACACGCATTCCGGCGGCTCGCAGCCAGCCCTCCAGCGAGATCAGCGATCGACGCGAGAGACCAAACCGCCGCCCGAACTGGCGGGGGGTGATGAAGTGGCGAAACTGCGGCGAGCGCGGGTTCAGGAGGGCCGCGAGGGCTCGTTGCATGCGCCGCTGGCCGGGCACGCGCAGGACGAGATCGAAGCTCAGCCGGCGCGGCCCGGGGGCCGGACCGAGATAGCTCACCCGGCCCGCGCCGGGACTGGGCGCCGGCGCCTGCGCCCCCACGGGTGAGCGGCCGAGGACCGCCCGCGCGCGGTTGACCTGGATCGAGTTCAGGACGTCGTCGGCCTGGCCGAAGCGCGCAGCCTGCGCGGCGGGGTCGCCGGCCGGCGTGATCACGGTGGCCACGATCGCGATCGGTCCCGTGCGACTGGCCATCACCGCTACGGACACCGGAGTGTCCGGGGCCTGCGGCAGGTTGGTGGTGGCGCGATAGACGGCGCCCAGGCCCGCGGTCAGCCCGACATTGGGACCCAGGAGCTGGTCGGCGGCCCCGGGGTCGGGGCTGAGGCCCAGCAGCGCTCCGGATAACACCGACCGGCGCGCGGCGATCAGGGCGCCCGGCGCCGCCGGTGGGGCTGGCGCTCCCTGCACGGCGATCTGGCTGATCCCGTCACTCGATTGCAGCACGACGCCGTCGCGGCTCTGACTCGCGATCGTCCACTGCCCGCTCACGAAGCGCAGCGAGTAACCGAGTCCCGCGCTCTGCCAGCCGGTGTAGCCGCTCGAGCTGCCGACCCGGGCCACGGGGGGCGGCGGCGCGCCGCACACGACCCCGGGGCGGCATCGCGGCTGGCGGGCCTGCGGGGTGGCCACGAGCACCACCGCCAGCGCGGCGACGGCGCCGCCCGCGATCAGGAGCAGCGCGCCGACGCTGCGGGCCAGGCCGCTCTCACCGACCGACAGCCGGCCCCGAAACGAGCCCGGCGCAGATGGCGTCGCCGCCGTCCCCGGGCGAGTGTTGGGGAGCGCCCGCAGCGCGATGCCACAGTTGCCGCAGAAGGTATGGGTCGCCGTCTGGGCCCCGCAGTTGACACACCGAGTCGCGGGCCCGATCTCCCGCTCCCCCGCCTCCTCGAGCAGGCCGACGTGCAGCGTCTCGCGCAGCCGCGACAGGGCGACCAGGTCGAGCACGACCAACCACGCCAACCACAGGCCCACGGGCGCAAACGTCTCGGTCACCGTACCCAGCAGCACCAGCGCCAGGGCCAGCGCGATCGCCGTCTCCGGGCGTCCCAGTGGCCCCAGGGCGCGGCGGTCCCCGACCGGTGCCCGGTAGCGCAGCCATAACGCGCCGGCCGCGAAGCCCACGGCGCTCATCGTCAGGACCGGCGTGGCCACGGCCAGCGCCAGCAGTCGGGCGGCCCAGGGCAGGACGGCGCCCGGCGGCCGCAGACCGCCTTGGATCACCCCGGCCCCCACGACGATGACCTGCGCGGCGGTGAAGCTGACCGCGGACGCGCTGCCGAACGTGGCGCCGTCCAGGACGTCGTTGTAGCGCCGATAGGGCAGTAGGACCAGCGGACCGATCAGCATCACGATCACGCTCAACGCGGGCACCAGCAGACCCCCGGTGAGGACCTGGTCCGAGCTCGCCCGGTCGATCAGCGCCGCTCCGGTCGGCGCCCAGGCCTGGGTCAGCAGTCCCGCCCCGACGCCGGTGAGCACCCCCCATCCCACGGTCCACAGGATCGACCACGCGGGCGCGTCGCGGTACACGTCGACGTCATAGAAGTAGAGCAGGGTAATCAGCGGCATGAGCAGCGCGGCGCTGATCATCGCCACTCCGAAAAGCCGCTCGGCGGTCAGCCCGAGCACGAGCACGCCCCCGAGCAGGACAGCAGCCCGGAAGTGGCGCTCGGAGTGGCGGGGCAGTTGGGGGAACAGCGTCGAGATCAGCCACGGAACGCGCCGACGCTGCCCGGGGGCGGCCGCGAACTGGGGGCGGTGGCGAGAATGGGCGAGATCAGCGGACAGCGGTGCCCCGCAGCGCACGCAGAAATTGCCCTCGGGGGTCGGATGGCGACAGGTCGGGCACGGCCGCATTTGGCGCGGCATGGTAGACCTCGGCGTCCAAATCATCGCCCACCTCGAATCCTGGGGCGAAGGGGAGTCAAGTGCGATTTGTCCGTCATCTGCTGCTGGGGCTGCTCGCCATCGTCGCGCTGCTCGTCGGGGCGATCGCCTTTGCGCTCTACGACCCCTTCTCCAACGGCCCGCGCGTCCTCCGTCGCTCCGAGCTGGTCACGGCCCCGCGCGAAGACTCCCGCCTGTCAGCGGTCGGCGAGGCCCCGATCCAGGCCACCGATCCGCCCGCGCTAGCCGCCCTCGCGCTGCGCTACCAGCCGACCGTGGTGGTCAGCGGTTTTGATCGCTTCTGGCCGATGTCGCTCTCGGCGGCGCTCAAGGCTCGCTGGCACGGACGCGGGCCGTGCCTGATTGAAGCCGGCCATTGCCGCGTCCACGATCCCACCGTGACCTCCCTCACCCGTCCCGGCTCCCGCGCCGACTACCTGCAGTGGCCCTCGCCCCTAGACAGCATCCAGGACAACTTCCTGTCGGTCGCGTCGCGGCTGGGGGTGGGGGACTCGCTGTTGCCGGGCTGGCCCCGGGGGATCTCTCGGCTGGATCCGTTCGCCTCGGCGCAGGTCTACTTCTACCGTTTGCCGCGCACCACCCGACGCTCGTATCCGGGCCTGCCGGGGGGCCTGATCAGCCTCGAGTACTGGTTCTTCTATCCGCTGAACTACTTCCCGATCATCCGTATCCCCTTGCTCGCCCTCAGTCACCCGATCACCTCGACGGTCGGCAATACCGACTATCACCAGGGCGACCTCGAGCACGTGGCCGTGCTCCTGGATCCGCGGACCGGGCAGCCGCGCTATCTGTGGATGGCCCGCCACGCTGACGAGGGTCAGGCCTACCGGTGGCACTCGGCGGCCGTGCAGTGGAACGGAGAGCACCCCACAATCTACGCCGCGCTGGGCAGCCACTCGAGCTATGCCCACTGCGGCATCCAGCGCCGCACGCGGACCTACTTCTTCATCAACGACTACGTCGTCTGCCTTCCTCACCTGACCTACGGCTTCCTGCCCGGCGCGACGCCCCTGGTTGACCTCACCCACACCGCGTGGGGGTGCTGGCGCGGTCACCTCGGGGAGGCCGGGCGCCATCTACTCACTGGCATGGTCGCCCTGGCCCCTTACGAAACGGGCGGCCCGTACTCACCGCTGCTGCAACAGGAAAACTTCCGGACGACCTGTCGCCTACCCCCAGGTACGCCCAAGCCGGCCACTGCCCTATGAGGTATTGCGCGGTTGCGGTATGTTTTGCGCCTCAACGAGGGCAGTAGCACAAGTAAAGGGGCGCACCACATGAGGGCAACGACCGTAACCATGCTCGCCGCCGTGAGCGTCGTCGCCCTGGTGGCGGCCTGCGGCGGCTCGACCCACCACCCCAGTCACGCCCAACGGTCCCCGACCCGCGCACTCCCCCAGCGAGCCCACGTCGTCTTTGCCAGTGACACCGGAGCCGCGCTGGGCAACGTGTCCAGCGCGCACGTGGCGGGAAAGGTCATCTCGTCGCTGGGCTTTGATCCCAGCCGCGATGGCTTCTCGTTTCAGAACTACGGCTTCATTGCCGGCAACGAGCTCGATGCGCACGCCATGCGCGAGCTGTTTGGCGATGTCGTCTGCGCGACCGCCCCGTCGGACACCTGCACCCTGACCCCGGCCGCCGCGCAGTGGGCACAGCAGACCGCCGAGGCGATGGTCGGAGGTCACTGCTTTGGCTTCTCGATGACCGCGCTGCGCTTCTTCAAGCACAACCTGAGCCCGAGCACGTACGGCGCCAGCATCCCGTACTCGCTCGGGCTGAGCCCCGAGCTGCAGAGCGAGATCGCCTACGGCTGGGCGACCCAGGTCGTCCCGGCGGTCCAGCAGGCCGAGCTGGTCGGACAGCCCTCGGCGGTGGTGAAATTCCTGGCCCGGGCGATGCGCAATCCCTCCGGCGAGGTCTACTCGCTCGGCCTCTACAACGGCCCGCCCAGCGACCCCCAGCGCGAAGGTCACGCGGTCACGCCGACCGGGATCGCCAGTCTCGGCAACGGCAAGTACGCGATCCTGCTCTACGACAACAACAAGCCGGGGACCACGCAGGCGATGCTGGTCGACGCCAAGGCCGAGACCTGGCAGTACCTGGTGGCGACCAACCCGAGCCAGCCCAACGCGGTCTGGAGCGGGCAGGGCACCGCCAACGAGCTCGCCCTGGCCCCCCTGTCCTCGATCCTGCACCAGCAGCAGTGTCCGTTCTGCTCAGCCGCCGGTCGCACCGGGGTCACCACGATCTCGTTGGGCGGCAACCCGGTTGCCCACGCGCACCTGCTCATCACCACGAGCGACGGGCGCCGCCTGGGCTACGTCGGCCACCGGTTCGTCAACCAGATCAAGGGCGCGCGCGTGATCCGCCCCGCCCTCAATCAGATCTGGAAGGCGACCCCGGAGCCGGTCTACCAGGTCCCGGCCAACGACCAGGTGAAGATCACGCTGTCGGGTGGAAACCCCACCGGCAGCGACGCCGCCCAGGTCCACGTCTCAGGGCCCGGCTTCGGCGCCACCGTGGCCCGCCTGATGCCCCGCGCGGGGGCACAGGCCGAGATCACGCTCACCCCCGGCGGCGCCAAGCTCTCGCTCCGCCTCAGTGGCGCGCCCGGCTCGGCACCGACGCTCCAGCTGGCCCGCGACCAGGGCCGCAAGGGCAACCTCGTCACGGTCGCCCCGACGCGCCTGAAGGCCGGCACCAAGCTCAGCGTCGGCCTGCGCCCGACCAGCCACCGCGTCAGCGTGACCAGCTCGCAGGCCTCGAGCCCGGTGGCCGTAACCCTGCGCTCGGTCGGACCCCAGGGCACCAAAACGGTACAAAAGCAGAACGTCGCCGTCCACGCCGGGCAGCCGACGACCCTATCGCTCGGCCTGATCCGGGTCGGCTGAACAGAGAGGAATCCCGCCATGGCGACCAAACTGATCTCCCTCCTGGCGGCCGTGCTGGCCGCGGGCGCCCTCGCGGCCTGCGGCTCTAGCTCTAGCTCTAGCTCCAGCAGCAGCGCCGGCTCGAGCAGCTCCGGCCCGAGCAGCTCTGCGACCACGACTACGGCAAGGGCCAGCCCGGCCAAGCTGCGTTCGGTCCCGGTTCACGGCCCGACCGTGACCAGACATCTCGGCGGCACTTCAGGCCAGCGCGTGACCATCGCCAGCGTCAAGCACTTCGGAACCAGCATCCACAAGGGCCAGCATGCCCATATCAACGGCTTCGCCGGCCTGTCTTTGACCCAGAAGCTCAGTGCCTCGCTGGGCAGCGTCTCCTCGCTGTGGCAGATCGTCTTTTCGCATTCCCACGCCCAGCTGCCGGCCGCCAGCGCGGTGCTGGTGGCCGACACTCCGACCACCTGCGGATCAACGCAGGTCACCTCTGCCTCGGCCCCCGAGTACTGCCCGAGCACCGACACGATCATGTTCCCGCTCGGAACGGTTACCGCCAACGTCGCCCCGCTCGGTGACTCGGCCCTGCTCCTCCTGGTCGCCGACCTCTACGGGTACCACGTCGAGAATGCGCTGGGGGCGTTCAGCAAGAAATACACGGGGGCCCAGCTCGAGAAAATGGACTCGTGCTTCTCGGGCTTCTACTTCTCCTACGCGCAGGCCAAGGGCTACCTGCAGCCCTCCGACGAGCAGGGCATCAACAAGCTGCTGGCGCTCGAGGCCCCGGCCGCCGGCACCAGCACGTCCCCCGGGACGGTGACCGCGGGCGACCTCGCGGCCGCGTTCAACAAGGGGCTGCTCAGCAACTTCAAGCCGTCGGTGTGCCTGCCGTCAAGCGCCGGATAGCAAACCCGGCCACGGCGAGCATCCGCGGAATCCCGCGCACCGCGTCGCGATCCTTGTCGCGATTGGTCTCATCGAGCTCTGCCCAGGGCTTGATCTGGTCATGGATGCGGCGGGCGTCGTCGCGGGGCACGCCGTAGCGCCAGCCGCTTTCGAGCATCACCGCCATCCAGCGCTCGTGTTCCTGGCGTGAGAGCGCGTCCAGTTCCTGATCGGTGAACGCGAACAGCTCCTCGTCACGCGCGGGCAGCGGGCGAGGAACGAGCATGCAGTGCACGAGCGCCAGCTTGGCGTGGACGTCGTCGGCGAAGCGCCGATTGCGCTCGCGCTGGGTCTCGTCCAGCTCCTCCCACGGCCGCAGGTTGGGGTTGCGAACGACGGCCCGGGCGGCGTCCGCGCGCTGGCGCATGAGCCATTGCGAATGCTGAGCCCGGGCGAGCAGCTCGTTGGTCCCGCGCAGGAGCAGGTTGCTGCGCATCGCCTCGCTCAACACCCCGAACGCCTCGATCGCCGTGAAACGACCACGCTCGGATCCGAGCACCGAGCTGACGCCGGCGTGGTCGTCGGCGACCGCGACTGTGACCGGAATGTCCGAGGTGTCGGGGCGGGCGTGGAGCGCGAGCGCGGCCAGCAGGGCGACGCTTTCGTCGGCGAGCGTCACGTAGGCGCGGGTCACGTCGCACAGGCCGCCGGCCTCCGCCATGGCGGCGCCCGCCTGAAAGGCGGCGGCGTCGATGGCCAGCGGCCGCGTCGCGAGCGTCAGGTACTGCTCGAGCGTCGGATATTGGGCGAGCAGGCCGGCCAGGTCTGAGTCGGCGTCTGGACCGGTGAGGGTCAGCCGTAGCCTGACCCCCGCCCGCTGCGGAGCGCTGACCCAGAGTCGCGCCAGTTGCAGGATCAGCTGCTCGCCAATGCCCTGCACCCCGACGATCAGCACATGCTCCTGCCGGGGATCGCGGCCCTCGGAGAAGGGCGGCTGGCGCTCGACCAGCAACTGGGCGCCGATCGCCATAGCATTGAAGTACTCCAGGCGCACGTCTGACCGCGGCGATCGAAACGTCGCGCCCTCGGCGGCCAGCGAGCTCCAGAGGTCGAGGTTCTCGAGATGCAGGAAGACGGTCAGCGGCTGTCCCCGATTTTCCAGCGCGCCGATCGCCGCGGCGGCGACATCGACGTTGATCCCGCCGCCGCCGCAGGCGATGACCAGGGTCTGGGCGTGCTCGATGCCCGCCTGACGCAGCAGCTTGGGGTCGGCGGCGTTGCCGGTCAGGGTACGCACCCCGCGCAGGCGGGCGCCGACGAGGTGCTCGCTGGCTGGGTTGGCCTCGATCACCACCACGGGAACGTGATCGACGAGCGCCGCGGCCAGACGCCGACCGGTGCCCCCCAGCCCGGCGATAACGACGTGGTGGCGGACGAACAGACGGATACTGGCCACGCGCGCCTGCTCGCGCGAGAGGGCCAGGACGGCGCCGATGGCGGCATACCCGGTGAGCAGCGGGGCGCCGATCCGCGCGATCTGCAGCGCCACCGGAATCGGGGGGGTGGCGGCGCCGCCGAAGGCGAACAGCGTGATCGCCCGGTAGAGGGCGTCGAGGAACCCGTAGCGCGGCCTGACGCTGGTCAGCTGCAGGTAGCCGATCGTCCCCAAGACCAAGGAACCGAGCCCGACGATGAGCAGAATCGGGCCCCGGAGCGCCCGCCAGCGCCGCAACAGGCCCCCGCGCCACAGCCGGCGCAGGAAGGCCAGCCCCCGCTGGCGCGCCGTGGGGGCCGGGGCCCTGACCCGGGCGGCGAGCGGGGTCGGCACGGGGGTCAGCCGGTCTGAAATAGCGATCGCTCCTCAGCGGTGAAGGTCCGCGTCTCCCGCTGGAGCGCGAGGGTCAGCAACCGGGAAAACCCGCCGCAGATCGCGCACGGCAGGGTGGCGTAGGGAAACGCCGTGTCGGTGACCAGGACCAGTCCGTCGGCACTGAAGCCGACCCGGAGAACGGTGGTGGGCATCGGCACGGTGAGCAGTGCTCCCGAGTGCTGGGTGTCCCAGACCCGGACGGTGTCATCGGCCGACGCGGTGACGATCAGGTTGCCAGCGGGATTGAAGGCGGCGTCCTCGATCCCCGACGAATGGCCTCGCAGCGTGGTCAGCAGTTGGGGATGCCCGACCCGATAGACCTGGGCGTTATCATCCCAGCTCCGGGTCGTGACCACGAGCCGATCGTCGGGGCTGATCGCGCCACCCATGCCCAGATACTGCCCGAGGGGGACGGGCGGGCCCCGGAGGTCGTTGCGCACCCGTCCCGTGCGGGCCACCCAGACGAAGGTCCGACCCTGCTGGTCGGCGCTCAGCAGAAGGCGTCCGTCGGGACTGAACTTGAGGTCGACGAGCTGGGGCGCGGTGGTCGCGTGCGCTACCTCGTGGCGGCGGAACGCAAGCAGCTGATGGCCGGTGGCGGCCGACCAGACACCGATTACCCCCTTGGCGTCGACCGCGGCCACCAAACGGCCGTCCGGACTGACCGCCCCACCCAGCGCCCGACTTCCCGGCCCGGAGAGCACGCGCAGGACACGCCCACCGGGGATCCCCCGCAACTCGGCCGGCGCGGTGAATCCGTGTTGCCCCAGGGTCGAGGTCATCACCAGCATCAGCCGCCCGGCGGCATCGAAGGCCGCGTTGTCGAAACTGCGGCCGCCGGCGGGCACGACCGCCTGCACGGCGTTGGTCCGGGCGTCGAGAACCCTTAGTCCGGCGGCGGAGACAATGGCGCGCACCGGGCTGAGGAGATCGGCGCGCTGGGCGTATCCGGAGTCCAGCGCCTGCAGGGATCGATCCGCCACTGCCACCGCGTGCGATCTGACGCTCGGCTGCGCGACGATCCGGCCGCTGTCCCAGAGGCGGGCTGAGCCATCGGCTGACCAGGTGAGGATGTGCGCGCCGTCGGGGGAAATGCCGACCGGAGTCACGAGTCCCGCGTCTCCGGCCAGCGTCTCGCTGGCCGCCCCGGAGGACAGATTCCAGACCGACACCTGACCGCTGCGCGAGCCGGTGATGAGCTGGGTCGGCTGGCCTCCGGTGTCCAGCCCGAAGCGCGACACCCCGGTGATCGCGACGTTCCCGTTCAGCCGCGCCGAGAACTGCTGCCCAGTGATGGCGGCGTAGACAGCCGCTGAGCCGTCCGGCTGCGTGGTCGCCACATAGTGGCCGTCGGGGCTCCAGGTCGACGAGGTTCCCGGGACGACGACCGTCGTCCAACGGCTCAGCTTCCAGATCACCGTCCGGCCCCGATTTGACACGTCCTCCTGAGTGGTCAGGAGGCGGGCGCCGTCGGGGCTGAAGGCGACCGTGAAGACGTACGGACGTGTCCGCATACCCGACGTAGTTCCCAAGCGCAGGTAGCGGACGCCGGCGCCGGTGCGTGTGTCCCAGACCGTGGCGGTGCCGTTCTCGCTCCCCCCGGCGACCAGTCGGCCGTCGGGGCTGAAGGCCATAGTCGACGGGATCGCCGCGCCGTCCACCTGGGCTCCGGCGCGCCTGAGGACGTGCAACGGACGGCTCGAGTCAAGCGTCCAGAGCAGAGCGGCGCCGAAGCCGCCCGGGCCGGCCGCGGTGGCCATCATCGTCCCCGAAGGACTGACCTCCACGTCGGCGAGCTGGTCAAAGGAGGGATCGGTGAAGGTCCGGACGAGGCCGCCGGTGGCCAGCTTCCAGAGGTGGATGACTCCCGCGCTCCAGGTCAGCAGGGCCTGGTCGTGCTCGGCGAAGGCCACGCCCCCCGAGTTGGCCGTCGAGGTCTGAAAGCGACGCAGCAGCCGTCCGGTCGCGGTGTCGTACACGCGCGCGTAACCGTCCTGGCCGGCCGTGGCCACCATCGTCCCGTCAGCGCTCCAGCGCGCATCGAGCAACGGCGCGTTGCTCGCGCTCGCGAAGGTGCGCAGCAGGTGGTTCTGCGGGATCGCCGTGCGCAGGGCGTCGAGGGCGGCCGGGGTCTCGCTGACCCGGGCCGCCCGCGCGGCCAGCAGCAGGCTGAGCTGGGGGTCGGTGTTGAGCTGCAGGAGTGACTGGGCCGAGAGCTCGCCCGACTTGGCCACCTGACCTTCGGTGACCGCCTGTTGGCGCAGGACGAAGGCGACCACGCTGAGCGCCAGCGCCACGGCCAGGGCTACCGACACCAACGAGCGGGTCCGGTGCAGGCGCCGGGTCGCCCACTGGCGGCTGGCATCGATGAACTCGCTCTGCAGGGTGCTGAGCCCGGGCCGCTTGCCGGCCGCCCGGGAGCGCCAGCTCTCGGCCGCCTCGAGCTCGGAGCCGTCCAGCAAGTAGCTGCGGTCGTGACGGTGGCGCTCCCACTGGACCGCCTTGTCGCTCCACTCGGTGTGCTCGCGGACCCAGTCGCGATCGGTCTCGATCTCGGTGATGAGCTGGGCCAGAGCGGCGTCGAAGTCCTCGGCGAACAGCCGGCGGCTGGGAATGAATTGGTAGGCCCGGACCGCGTCCGGGAGCGCTCCCAGCGGCGTCTCGGCCACCCGCAGGGGCAGGATGCGCTTGTTGAGTTTCAGCGCGTGGTCGAGCTCGGCGCGGCACTCGCGCGAGCCCGCCGAGTGGGGGCTGAGCAGGAACAAGAAGGCGTCGGCCATTTGAATCGCCCGCTCGAGCTCCTCGCTCCAGCGCTCGCCGCCGCGGATCTCGTTCTCGTCCAGCCACGCGTCCTTGCCCTTGCTCCCCAACGCGTCCCGAAGCCGGACGGCAAACTCGAGGTCCAGGTGGGAATAAGAGATGAAGGCCGCTGGATGCTCGGGCTGGGGGTCGGACCCGGTGAGCGCAGGAGTCGCTTGTCTGGCCTCAGCCATCGGTCACCCCCCAGCCCGCGTCGGCGAGCGCGGGGGCGATGTTGCGCACCGCCTCGCGGTCGTACTCGCGCACGTCATCGGGCAACTGTGACCACGGGATCAGGTCCGGCGAGGTGCTCCGGCCGACCTGGCGCGGCCCCACCCGCCAGCCGGCGGCCAGTCGCTCGGCGTTCCAGCGGCCGTGCTCGACCTCGGCCAAGAGCTCGACCTGTTCGGAGCTGAGGTCCAGATGCTCTCCGTCCGGGGCCAGGCGCTTGCCAATCAGCGAGAGCTTGTTGGGGATGTCATCGGCCTGGGCCAGGTTTGAGGACCTCAGGCTCGGGGGCAGCTCTGCCCAGGGGGCCAGCGCCGGGTCGCCGGAGCTCTTGCGCTGGCGCTGGCGGCGGCGGTAATCGTTGTGGAGATAGCGCGCGACCGCCTCCCGCGGTGGCTCGGAGAGTCGCGTCGGGGCCAGAAAGGCGCGGAGCGTCATCGCGTCGGGCGGCAACTCGAGCACTCCGGCGGCGCCGAACGGGAGCAGCTCGTCGAGCGCACGGGGCGACTCGGCGGCCGGATCCAGCCAGCCCACCCGCGCCCCCAGAGCCCGTCCGAGGACGACCTCCTGGAGGGTGATCGGGCCGCCTGGGCAGGCGACCAGCGCGACGTCGCCGGGCGACAGCCCAGCGCGCAGGATGTCCGTCCACATGGCCAGCGGCTCGAGCACGCTGAAGTCCGTGGCGTCCGGCGTCTCCCGCACCGTGTCGTAGAGCTGGTGGTCCCCTCGGCCCGCCGGCGCATAACCGAGCAAGCGCAGTTCGTGGCGCTGGGCGATGCGGCCGACCAGGCCCGGCATCCCCACCGCGGTGCCACCGGACAGAATCGCGCCGTCGTAGCCGGCCAGCGCGGCCTCCAGCAGCGGCTCGAGCTCCCGGCTCGTCAGGGCGGTCATCGAGCCCGCGGCGCCGGCGAAGATCGCGACGCGGGACGCGCCGGCCAGGGCCGTTCCCTCGGGCGGCAGCGTGAGCAGAGCGCGGCGATCGCCGCTGACGGCGGCGGCCAGGGCGATCAGCCGCGCGACCGCGGGATCGGCCACAGTCTGCTCTCCGGCGGCGCCGCCACCCGCCGGGACGAGGCGGAGGTACTCACACCAGGCGGTCAGGGCGGCCGGGTCCCCGCGCTCGGTCAGCCGGCGCGCGGCGAGGAGCCGGCCGGGAGCCGAATCGAGGTCGATCTGCAGGCCGGCGCGCATGATCGCGCTCACCGGTACCGCCTCCAGCTCCGCCCCGAGGTCGAGCAACGCATCGAGCAGGCGCCGTTCGGCGGGCCGAATCCGCCACGTGGTGCCTGAGCGGACCTTGATCTCGGGACGGGCGAAGACCGCCCGGGCCCGGGCGACGGGGTCGCTTCGGTCGGCCCCGGCCCCAGCCCCGGCCTCGGCCCCGGCCTTTGGGACGCCACCGTGGCGCAACTCGCGGTCGCGCTCGAGCGCCTCGATCAAGCGCTGCACGCCCGGCCGCTCGGCCATCCGCTCGGGCCGGGCACCTAGGTCGGCGATCGACTTGACCTCGGTGGTGGCCAGCGCGGGACTGCGCGCCGTCCGCTCCTCTACGTAGGCGTCGAGCTCGTTCTCAAACTGGGTGGTGACCCGGGTCATCCGCGTCTTGGCGCCGAGCGCCCGCGCCGCGGCCAGGGTGAGCGCGATCCCGTCCAGCTCGTCGGCGCAGGCGACGATCGCGTGGTCTCCGCGGTCGGGCTCGCGCAACCAGTCGTCGAGCTCGATGCCGACCTCGCCGGGCGGCGGACTGTCGCGTCCCTCCAGAGTCAGCACCTCGGGCTCGGGACGCCACGTCTCGTGCAACCTGGCCACCCGGCGCTCGGCCCCGGGGCCGTAGACACTGATGTGGATCGAGGGACGGATCACCCCGGTCCCGCCTTCGAGCTCGCGTAGCTGGCGCACCCGCCAGCGCCGCAGCGCCGCCAGGACAAGCGCGTCGATCACAGGGTGGTCGCCGACCAGGAGCAGGTTGGGGGCGGTGCCGTTGCGCATCGCGAGCAGCGGTCTCAGGGGTTCGTCGCCGCGGCGCACCTGGGACTCGTCCAACAGTGCCTCGGCGGCGATCGCATTGGCGCTGAACGGGCTCACCACCGGATGCGGCCCGTCTTGGTCGCTCGGCGCTGAGCCCTCATCCTCCTCGAGGAACCGGGCCAGGCCCGGATCCTCGATCTGGACCAGGACGTGGATGTTGTCGCGGGCCTGCCCCGCCCCGCCGAGGCTGCGCACGGCGCTGACGATCTGCGAGTTGACGAAATCGTTGCCGGTCACGGCGATCAGCCAGTGCGCCCGTGGCACGCCCGCCGCCCGCAGGGTGCGCGCGCTGACCGCATCGCCGATCAGCCGCCATTCGTAGCGGCCCCGCAGCTCCTGCATCCCGGGACTGACCGTATCCAGATCGATCAGCACGACATCGTGCCGATGGCTGAGCGTGCGCGCCAGCCGGGTGCCGTGTACGCCCGCTCCGCAGATCACCACGTGCCCGGAGAGCAGATGACCCACCGACGCCCGGCGCACCCGGTCTCGGGCCAGTGCCAGCACACCACGCAAGACCAGCCCCGCCGCGGCCGCGAGAGCCAACCAGATCTGCCAATCGGGACGCGCAACGCCGCCGTTGGCGGGTCCCAGATCCAATGTGTAGAGCTTGACCGCGGCGTAGAGGCTCTCCAACAGATTCAGGCGCCGGGGCAGGCCGAGCTCGAGGTACCCCCAGGTGCCCAGGATGAGCGTCGCGGCCACGGTGATGGCCACGCGCGGCCAGACCGGCAGCGGGAGTCGCCGCGCCGTGGAGGACCCCCGCACCCAGCCCAGCAGCGGAGCCGGGGTTCCGGGCGTCAGGGGCCGCCGCCCCGCCGGCTCGGCGGCCAAGGTCGTCACCGAGCGCCCCCGATCGGCGAACGCTTGAGCCTGTCCACGTGCGTAACCCCCATCGCGCTGTTCATCCTCGCGTGCGCGGGCACTCTACCGAACCGCAGGCGGCGCCCGTGCGCACCGGCCAGCCGTGCGCGAGACTGGCGGCACCGTAGCTGCCCGTGAGTGACGTCTTCATCTCATACGCGCACGAGGACGTCCCGCGTCGCCCCCGCGGGTACCTTTGGCGAGCCGCAGTTCGATCGAAAGCTCGCCAGCGGAAACACCTGGGCATGGGCTCCGCACATGATCCGGCGACGTCAGCCGCGTCCAAGCCGGTGTGCGGGCTCCTTTGCGCTGCGCGCCGGACGCGCGATGGCTCTGCCCGGCCGCCAGCCTATCCGGGCCGGCGGCGCTCGCCAGCCCCACCCCCGCGGACACTGGCGTCGTCCGCGGCGATCGCTGCCCGCCTGGTTTAGCGGATGTGCATCCCGGAGATCGCCCGGGAGATGACCAGACGCTGAATCTCTGAGGTGCCCTCGAAGATCGTGTAGATCTTCGCGTCGCGGTGCATGCGCTCGACGGGGAACTCGCGCGTGTAGCCGTTGCCGCCCAGGATCTGGATCGCGCGCTCGGTGGCCCACACGGCGACCTCGCCGGCCTTGAGCTTGCTCATCGAGCCCTCGGCGTTCTCGAAGTCGTGGCCGTTGCGGCCCATCCACGCGGCGCGCCAGACGAGCAGGCGAGCGGCGTCGATCTCCATCTTCATGTCCGCGAGCGTGAACGCGATGGCCTGGTTGTCAATGATCGGGCGCCCGAACTGTGAGCGCTCCTTGGCGTAATCCAGCGCGTACTCGTAGGCCGCGCGGGCGATGCCGAGCGCCTGGGCGCCGACCGTGGGACGGCTGAGCTCGAACGTGCGCATCGCCGCCTGGCCGCGTGAGGACTGGCCTTCGCGGGCGCGGGCGAGGCGCTGGTCGAGCTTCTCCTTGCCGCCCAGCAGGCACGAGTTGGGGATCCGCACGTCATCGAGAAAGACGTCGGCGGTGTGCGAAGCCCGCAGGCCGTGCTTCTTGACCTTGGTGCCCATCTCAAGACCCTTGGTCTGAGGCGGGATCACGAACGAGGCGTGGCCGCGGGCACTGAGCTCGGGATCGACCTGGGCTACGACCACGTGGATGCTGGCGATGCCGCCGTTGGTCGCCCACGCCTTCTGGCCATTGAGGACCCACTCATCGCTGGCCTCGTCGTACTTGGCGCGGGTGCGCAGCGACGAGACGTCCGAGCCGGCGTCGGGCTCAGAGACACAGAAGGCCGCTACCTCCGGCTGTGACTCGGTCCCGAAGCACTGCGGGATCCACTCGCCCCACTGCTCAGGGGTGCCGTTGGCCTGGATCGCCGCGACGCCGAGGGTCGTGCCCATGATCGCCATCCCGATCCCCGCGTCCCCCCAGAACAGCTCCTCGTTGACGATCGGGAACATGATCCCGCTCTCGTCGTACCAGAACTGAGCGATCCCTTCGAGGCTGTACAGCCCGATCTTCGCGGCTTCCTGAATCACCGGCCACGGCGTCTCTTCGCGCTCGTCCCACTCGGCCGCCGCCGGCCTGACGGTCTGCTCGGCAAACCCCTTGACCCAGTCCCGGATGTCCTTCTGGTCCTGACTGAGCTCGAGCGAGAACGGCGGCTTGTCCGCCGCGCCGTTGGTCTCTGTGCTCTCCTGCTCCGGGGTGGCTGCTTCCATGGCTCTGGTCCTTTCGCTCTCGGGCGGTCAAGGTTAGCTACTCGTGAGTAGGTTCCGAAGGCCGTGTCCGGTCGTCGTTTGCCTTCGGTCGTCGTTTGCCTTTGCGGACGCTGGCGGGATAGCGTCTGTCCGTGGCGCCGCTCAAGTCCCTCGGTCCTCTGCGCTGGGCGCTCGTCCTGGGCCTGGTCGTGAGCCTGAGCCCGGGCGTCTTCGCGACCCCGGCGCGGGCGGCGAAGTTCAATCCGCTGGCTCCGAGCTTCGGCTCGCCGCACACGGTCGCCTACGACCGCTACTCGCTGATGATCGACGGTCGTCGGGTGCCGATCTGGGCCGGCGAGTTTCACATGTTCCGCCTGCCCAGCCCGTCGCTGTGGCGCGACGTGCTGGAGAAGATGCGGGCCGGGGGTTACAACGCCGTGTCGATCTACGTCGACTGGGCCTACCAGTCGCCCACTCCCGGGGTCTATGACTTCACCGGGATCCGCGACGTCGGGCGGCTGCTGACGATGGCCGAGCAGGCCGGGCTGTACGTCATTTTTCGTCCCGGCCCCTACATCAACGCTGAGGTGGACTCGGGCGGCTTCCCCGGTTGGCTGGCCGAGCAGGCGGGACCGGCGCGCACGTCGGCCCCCGACTACACCCAGGCCTGGCAGCAGTACCTCTCCGCGCTGGATCCGATCGTGGCCCGCCACCAGATCACCCGCGGCGGCTCGGTGATCCTGTACCAAATCGAGAACGAGCTCGTGCGCACCGAGAACGAGCGGCCGTACATGGAGGCGCTTGTGGCCAAGGTGCACGCCGACGGGATCAAGGTCCCCACGGATGCCAACCTGATCGTCGGCCCGGGCTGGACCGGAGTGACCGATCTGAGCGGTCCCGACGACTACCCCCAGGGCTTCAACTGCTCCTCGCCTCAAGCCTGGAGCAGCCAGATCGGCCTCCAGCTCGACAACCTGTCCGCCAACACGGCGGTTGACTCGCCCGGCACCCCCGGCTTCATCCCCGAGTTCCAGGGCGGCGCGTTTGATCCTTGGGGAGGCACGGGCTACGGCAACTGCTACCAGCTGACCAACGGTCCCTTCCAGCGCGTCATCAACGACACCGCCACCGCCCAGGGGGTGACGATGCGAAATGCCTATATGGCCTACGGCGGGACGAGCTGGGGATGGCAGGCGGTGCCCAGCGACTACACCTCCTATGACTATGGCGCGGCGATCAACGAGGCCCGCGAACTGACGCCCAAGTTCTACGACGACAAGCGCTTGGCCTACGCGGCGCAAGCGCTCGGACCACTGACCAAGACGACCTCCACGGGTAAGCCACAGGGCAGCAACCCAGACCTGCTCTATGCCCGGCGGGAGAATCCGGATACCCACAGCCAATTCATGTTCCTGCGCCACTCGGACCCGACCTCCACCGCCGTCGCCTCGACCACTCTGTCCGTGTCGACTCCCGACGGCACCTACCCCCGTGTCCCCCAGCAGTCTGGGTCGGCGATCACCGTGCACGGCCGCGACATGAAGATGCTGGTCGCCGACCTTGACCTGGACGGAACCGCGCATCTGGTCTACTCGACCTCGCAGGTGATGACCCACGCCCGGATCGGCGGCCAGGAGGCGCTCGTCCTGTACGGGACGAGCGGTGACAGCGGCGAGACCGTCCTGCGCTATGCGGCCAAGCCGACCGTGACCACGCTTCAGGGCTCAGTCTCGAGCACCTGGGACGCGGCCCGGGGCGACTTGCGGCTGGATTACGTGCACGGGGGTCTGACCCGCTTGCTGGTTGCCAGCCCTCGCGGGACGCTGCTGGTGGTTATCGACAACCAACAGGACTCCGGGCGCATCTGGCTGACCGATACGCCGCAGGGGCCGCTGCTCTCCTACGGCCCCTACCTGATTCGGTCGGCGGCGATCAGCGGTGGCGTGCTCGGGATGCGCGGCGACACCTCGGCGTCCTTCCCGACCGAGGGTCAGCTCGGCGGAGCCATGGATACCTCGGCATGGTCGGGCAACCTGGCGCGGGCGGCGCCCGGGAGTCCCCTAGTCGTGCTCGCCGCACCCCAGCCGTTGCGGGGCGTCACCTTCAACGGGTCTTTCGTTGACGCTGCTGCGCAGGCCGGTGGCGCTCTCGCCGGGTCGGTCCCGGGGCCGCCCGCCGTTTCGCTGCCCGCCCTGACCGGTTGGCGCTTTGCCGCCGAGGCGCCCGAGGCCCGGGGCGCCTTTAACGACTCGCAGTGGACGGTGGCCGACAAGCTCGTCGCCGACAGCCCCGTGCAGCAGCCCGCCGTGGGACCGGTCCTGGACATGGACAACTACGGCTTTCACTACGGCAACGTCTGGTACCGCGGCCACTTCACCGCGCTGGGGACCGAGACGGGTCTCCGGCTGGACTGTGAGACCGGCGGTGGCCCCTCGACCTGCTCGGTGTGGCTCAACGGCCACTTCCTGGCCACCACCGCGACCCCGGGCCAGCAGACCGTGAACTTCCCCGCTTCGGACCTGCGAGCCGGACAGGCCAACGTAGTCTCGGTTCTGGCCGAGGACGACGGCCACGCCGAGGACTTCGCCACCGCGACCGAACAGCAGAAGCTCCCCCGGGGCCTGGCCTCGGCCGCGCTGCTCGGGTCGCCGGTGCCGGTCACGTGGCGCATCCAGGGCACGCTCGGCGGCGACCGTCCGGCCGACCTCGTCCACGGGCCCTTGAATAACGGTGGGCTGTACGGCGAGCGCGCGGGCTGGTATCAGCCCGGCTTCAACGACTCGGCGTGGTCCGGCGTCACCCTGCCCGACCGTTGGAGCTCGCGGGGTGTGCCGCCGGGCGTAGGCTGGTACCGGACGTCCTTTGCTTTGAACCTGCCGGCCAAGACCGATATCCCGATCGGCCTGCACTTCGCCGATGCGGCCACGCAGTCCTACGAAGCGCTGATCTTCCTCAACGGCTGGATGGTCGGCCGCTACGCCAACGACCTCGGTCCCCAGCACCTGTTCTACCTGCCGGCCGGGGTGCTGGATCAGAACGGTAGGAACACGCTGGCGATCGCGGTCCTGTCGCACGGCGCCAGCGGTTCGGGCGGCGGCTTCGGAACGGTTTCGTTGCAAGCCTACGGGCGCTACGCCGGCGGCGTCGATACGGGCGTGTCGTTCGCGCGGTCCGCCCCTCGGCTTGTGTGCGCGCGTCCGTCGGGCCGTTTGGCCGGGACCAGCCTGGGCCCGGTGAAGCTCGGCCTGACGCGCCGCCGGACCCGCAGCCGTTTTGCCGCGGTCTCCCTGCGCGGTCGACGCTACATGGACTTCTTCTGCCCAGCGCGCGGTGGGATCCGGGTCGGCTACCCCTCCCCCGCTCTGCTGCGCCTGGTCTCTCGCTCGGCGCGGCGGCGGCTGCGCGGTGCAGCGGTCGTGATCCTCACCTCCAATCGCCACTACGCGCTGCGCGGCGTACGTCCCGGGGCGCGGCTGTCCACGGTCGCCCGGAGACTGCGGGCCGGTCGCGGCTTCCACGTCGGGCGCAACACCTGGTACGTGGTGCCCAGCGGGAGCCGGTTGAGCCGCGGCGTGCTCAAGGTCCAGCACGGTCGGATCGCCGAGATCGGCGTCGCCGATCCCCGGTTCGTCCGCGGCCGCCGGGCCGGACGGATCTTCTTCCGGAGCTTCTCCTAGCCGCCATGGCGCCCGAGACGTACACGTTCAGAGACGACGGCGAGATTCCTAATTCGACGCTCCCGGCCCTGGTCTACCGGTCCGTTGACGCCGTGCGCTCCGCATCGGACTGTGAACAGCTGTTCGCCGGCCATGGCTGGCAAGGGGCCTGGCGTAACGGGATCTACCCCTTTCACCACTTCCACTCGATCTCCCATGAGGTGCTCGGGATCGTCTCCGGCTCGGTCACGGTGATGCTCGGGGGACCCGCCGGTAGGTCGGTTGATCTGGAGCGGGGTGACGTGGCCGTCCTGCCGGCCGGAGTCGGACACTGCAACCTGGGAGACGACGAGCTGCTCGTCGTCGGCGCCTACCCCAACGGAATGCGCTGGGACCTGCGGCGCGGCGACCCCGACGAGCACGACGAGGTGGTGGCGAACATCGCCCGGGTCCCGGGGCCCGAGACCGATCCCGTGTTTGGCAAAGCGGGTTCGCTGATCGAGCTTTGGGGCGCTCGCGGTTGAGGCTGCCCAGAAACCCGTAGCGCCACCGGCTCGCCGAGCCGCGCTTCCTACCTAGGCTGAGCGGAATGTCTCCCGGCCGGTTGCGACTGATCACCTGGAACGTCGCCCGGCGCACGGAACGGCTGGCCGAGCAGGCAACTGCTCTCGCTGCTCGCGAGCCCGATGTCGTCGCCCTGCAGGAGGTAACCCGGCGGACCGAGCCTGTGTGGACGCGCGCCTTTGAGCTCCTCGGGCTCGTCCATGTGCGCTCGCCGTGGGGCGCTGGCGACCCCCCGCCCGCCGGTGAGCCCAGACCGGCGATGTGGGTGATGGTCGCCTCCCGCACCGCACTCACCGATGTCGCCCGACCGCTGGACGTGCCCAGGCCCGAGTCTGCCGTCGGGGCCGCCATCCAGACAGAACTGGGGCCGGTCGAGGTGTATTGCCTGCATGTCCCCAACGCCGCCAACGGCTGGGTGAAGGTGCGGACGCTCGAAGCGATCCGGGCCGGGTTGGCGTCGGCGGGCCCCGGCGCGCGCGTGCTGTGCGGCGATCTCAATACTCCCCGCCGCGAGCTGCCGAGCGGCGAGACGCTCTCCTTCGCCCGCGACACCCACGGTCGCCTCCGTCCCGAGCGCGGAGCCGAGTGGGACACCGCCGAGCTGAGCGTCGTTCCGGGGCTGCGCGAGCTCGGTTATCTCGATGCCTTCCGCGCCCTGCACGGCTACGGCGCCCGCGAACCGAGCTGGACCTGGAGGCGGATTGCCGGGCACGGCGGCGGCTGGCGCCTCGATCACGTCTTCGCCTCCCCGCCACTGAGACCGATCGCCTGCCAATACCACCATGGCTGGCGCGAGCAGGATCTCAGCGATCACTCGGCGCTCGAGGTCGACTTCGCCGGCCAGCCACCGCAGTGATTTGCCTGGGGGCAATGCGGGCAATCTCTTCGGAGGGGAAGAACTTGCCAAATGACAAGGAGCTGGAATGTCCACCGTTGCCATCATCGTGATCGTCGTAGTTGTCGTCCTGGTGCTGATCGCCCTCGTCGTCTCGCTGCCGCGCATGCGCGAGCGTGGCCGCATCAGAAAGCGCGAAGGTGAGTTGGAGCAGCGACGGGAAGCGGCGGTGGGCGAGAATCGCGCCGAGGCCGAGAGCCGCGAACGGCAGGCTGAGCAGGCCGAGCGTCGAGCTCGCGTCGCGGAGCAGGAGGCTCAGCGCGAACGGGCCGAGGCTGACCTGCACCAAGAGCATGCTGAGCTTCACGAGCGCGGCCTGGCCGACCAGGAGCTGATCGGTGAGCACGAGCGCAAGGACTTCGCGGGTACCTCCGCGGTTCCGAGCGCTGAAGCCGACGGTGCCGAATCCGAGGAGACGTCCCGAGAGCGCACCAGCGCCTACGAAGAGGGTCGCCAGGCCGGCCCTGGTGTCGCCTGACTCGGCTTAGGGCTTCAGCCTGCGCCCGCTGCGAAACAGCCAGGCGCTCCAGGTCACGGTCAGCGCGGCGAGCACCGCGGTGATGCCCAGAGCAATGCCGACCGGCACGTCACTGGTGCCCAGAAACCCGTAGCGCACGGCCTGCACGAGGTAGAAGACCGGGTTGGCGTGCGAGACCTCGCTCCACGGCGAGGGCAGCGTCGAGACCGAGTAGAACACGCCGCCCAGAAAGCTCAACGGCACGATCAGGATGTTCTGCACGAAGCCGGCGTGATCCCAGGTCTTGGCGTAGATGCCGACCACGACCCCGAGCGAGGCGAACAGGGTCAACCCGAGCACGACCCCGGTGATGAGCACAAGGGGTTGATGAATTGGCACGTGGGTGATTGGGAGAGCGAGCGCCAGCAGGGCGACGCCGATCAGCAGCGCCCGCACCACGCCGCCGAGTGACAGCCCGAGGTTGATCTCCCAGTTGCGCATCGGTGACGCGAGCACGTCGTTGAGATAGCGGTCAAACCGCGACTGGAACACCGATGAGGAGTTGTTGCTGTAGGCGGCTTGGACCATCGCCATCGTGATCAGTCCGGGGACGATGAACTCCCGGTAGTCAAAGCCGTCGACGTGGCGGATGCGCCCACTCAGCGACAGGCCGAAGACGAGAATGAACAGAAACGAGGCCACGACCGGCGCCGCCACGGTCTGGGTCCAGAGCTTGAGCACGCGCAGGATCTCGCGCCCGCCCAAGGCGATCAGTCCGCGCCGGCGTTCGAGCAGGGTTTGCGTGGTCGCGGTGCGGGGCTCTTGCGTGGCGGCTGACACGCTCACGCCGCCGCCATCGCCTTGACGTAGACGTCGGCGAGTGAGTCGGCCTCGTAGGACTCGAGCAACCCGGCTGGGCTGTCGCGCGCGATCAGGCGCCCCCCGCGGATCAGGGCGATGTCCTGACAGAGCTCCTGGGCTTCCTCGAGGTAATGGGTGGTGAGGAGAATCGTGGTGCCCCCCTCGTGCAGGCGGCGGATGTAGCGCCACAGCTCGATCCGCAGCTCGAAGTCCACGCCGGCGGTCGGCTCGTCCAAGATCACCAACCGCGGCTCGTGCATAAGGGCCCGGGCGAGCAGCAAGCGCCGGCGCATGCCGCCTGACAGCATCGGCGCCCGTACCCCGGCTTTGGCGCGGAGATCGAAGACGTCCATCATCTCCCGGGCGCGACGCACCGCCTCCGGTCGGCTCATCCCGTAGTAACCGCCGTGATAGACCAGCGTCTCCTCGACGTCGAGGAAGCGATCGAGGTTCACGTCCTGCTCGGCCAAGCCCATCATCCGCCGGGCCTCGGGGTCGTGATGGGGCTGACCGAAGATATCGATCTCGCCCGAGGTGATCCGGATCAGGTTGCCGACCGCGCTGATCAACGTCGTCTTGCCGGCGCCGTTGGGTCCGAGCAACCCGAAGAACTCACCGTCGGGGATCTCGAGGTCAAAGCCGTCGAGGGCCAGAAGACCGCCGTCATAGCGCTTGGTCAGCGCGCGCAGGGAAAGGGCAGGAGGCGAAGTCATCCGTTTTGTACAGCCTAGTCGGTCCAATTCTGTACCACCTACCCGGTACGATCTCATCATGGCGGAGCTGCTCAACCCGTTCATCTGGGACCGGCCGCTCGATGATCCGGCCAAGATCATCGGGATGGACGGGTTCGCCCGTCAGGTCGCCCTGACCCTCAAGGGGCAGACCAACGTGGCGCTGTTCGGGCCCCGGGACACCGGCAAGACGACGTTCACCAACCAGTTGGCCCTCGAGCTGGCGAAGGCTCACGGCGGCGACGCGCCGCCCTTTGACGTTGTCACCGTCAATCTCCAGCGGGTGGTGAGCATCCCGGGGTTCATCGGGTGCGTGCACGACGCCATGACCAACCACCCGATCAAGCGCCTGCGGCGCGCTGCTCAGCGCCAGATCGGCGCGCTGGAGAAGGAGTTTGGCTTTGACATCAAGGTCATCAAGGGCACGGTCCGGAGCCCGGGGCTCAGCCCGGCTCAGGACGCCGAGAGCCTCCACGCGCAGTTGATCGCTCTGCGCTCGCTGTCAGACCACCTGATCGTCATCTTCGATGAGTTTCAGCGCCTGCGTCACTGCCCCGGCGACCCCCTGTCGGTGATTCGCTCGGCTCTGATGAGCACCGGCGCCAACCATGTGTCGCTCGTATTCACGGGATCGATCCGCAACGCGTTGCAGATGATGCTCGAGAACTCCGACCAGCCCATCTTCGGCGAGGCGGCGCAGATGCAATTGCCGGTCATCAGCCGGATTGATTTTCTCGAATATCTCGAGTTCCAGTTCGCTGCCACCGGCAAGCCAGCCGACGACGCCGCGCTGAACCACCTGCTCAACGCGACTCGCGCGCACCCGCGAAGCACCCAGCAGCTGGCCTGGGAGTGCTGGGTCAACACACCGGCCGGGAAGCCTGTGGGGCTCGCGACCGTGATCGACGCCCACGATCGGCTGGTCCGGACCATCGAGCGCTCTGAGTTCGCATCCGTGCTCAACGTGCTTATGAGCGGGGACGAGGGCGAGGTCAACGAGGTCCGGGCGCTGCAACTTGTCGCTGACCGGGGCGGAGACAATGTCACCAGCCGGCCGCTGGCGACCCGCTACGGCTTCTCGAGTCACTCTCGCGTACGGCCAGCGCTCGAACGCCTCCAACGCCGGGGACTCTGCGACCAGCGAGACGGCACCTGGTACATCGTCGATCCGCTGTTTAGCGAATGGCTACGGCGGGCTTCACCGCTCGCCGACCGACCCTCCGGACCGAGCGCGCCAGACCAGGTTTAGAATGTACCGGCTAGGCGGTACCATATTGTACCGTGTTGTCGGTACAGTTGGCCTTCGCCCAGTCCGCCTATATGTTGTGGCCCTGTGCCGCGATCCCACCCTCTCCGCGTCGTGCTCGGACTGATCGCCGCCGCGGCCGCGATCACGAGCGTCGCGGTCGCCGCCGGGAGTGGCCCGGGGCGGATCGGACCCCGTCTTCATCTGACCGGCAACGGCCGGCTGCTGGGACCGCCCGGACGACTCGTCACGCTTGGCCACTTTCCCACGGGCGGTGCGATGACTCCCGACGGGCGCTTCTACTGGACGGTCTCCACCGGACGAGCGCTGAACGATATCCGGATCGTGGCCGTGACCGGCAAGCACCCCCGGGTCATTCAGATCCTCGGCCTCCCCGGCGCCTCGGGGGGAATCGCCATCGACGGCCGGCACGCCCGCGCCTACGTCTCCGGCCTCCGTGACTCGACTGACACCGATCAGATGCGCCCCCACCTGCCCGGGCGCCGCGGTGACGTGATTCACGTCTTCAGCTACGACCGTCACAGCGGCCGCGGCCGCGAGACGGGCACGATCGCCGTGCCCCCGCCGGCCTCCGCCGCTTCGGTGCAGAGCTTCCCGCCCACCCCGTCGGTGCGCGAGTCATGGCCCGACCGGCTGGCCGTCTCCCCCAACGGTCGCACGCTTCTGGTCCCGCTCAACCTCGCCGACGCGGCGGCGATCATCGACATCCGTTCCCACGCCGTGCGCTACGTGCCGACCGGGACCTACCCCTATGCCGCCGCGATCCTGCCCGACGGCCGCACCGGGCTGGTTTCCAACGAGGGTCCGGGGACCGTCTCGGTCATCTCGCTGGCCTCGGCGACCAAGGTCAAGGACATCCAGGCCGGAGCCAACCTCTCGCATCCGGAGGGAATCGTCCTGAACCCGAAGACCTCCCGCGCGTACGTCGCGATCGCCAACGAGAGCCAGGTGGCGGTGCTCGACACCAAGCGACTGCGGCTCGAGAAGGTGCTGTCGGTCGATCGATCGCTCGGCGGCGGCGAGTCACCGGCGGCGGTGGCGGTCAGCCCCAACGGTCGCCGGCTGTTCGCGGCCGAGTCGGCCGCCGACGAGCTGGCCGTGTTCGCGCTGCCGTCGGGACTGCGGATCGGGCGGATACCCACCGCCGCCTACCCCGCCGACGTCCAGACCACGCGACACCGCCTGCTCTGGATCGCGGCCAAGGGTTTCGGCGCGGGACCGAACCGCAACGGCCCCAACCCACTCAGCTCCAACGACAACAACCTGCTCGCCCACCCCGGCAGCGCGGTGCTCAGCTCCGGCCGCGCCGGCATCCTGCCGCTGCCCACCGACCTGCAGCTGCGCGCGTTCACGCTCGGTGCCAACCGGCAGATCATTCCGACCAACTTCCAGCTCCGCCCGGCCGGAAACCCGTTGCGAAGCGGCGGTCCGATCAAGCACGTGTTCTTCATCATCCGTGAGAACCGCACCTACGATCAGGTGCTCGGAGACGATCACCGCGGCGACGGCGCCCCTTCCCTGACCCTGTTCGGTCGGCGCGTGACCCCGAATATCCACGCCTTGGTGCGCCGATTCCCGCTGCTCGATCACGTCTACGCGAACTCCGAGGCGTCGATCGACGGGCACTTCTGGACCAGCGCCGCGGCGGTCTCCGATTACGTGCAGCGCAACTGGGAGCAGAACTACGCGGGACGCAACCGGCCCTATGACTTCGGCGCCTACACGATCAGCTGGCCGGGCACGGGCTTCCTGTTTGACCGCGCCCAGCAGCAGCAGATCCCCTACTTCAACTACGGCGAGGTGATCGCCGGGACGATCCCGCCCAACATCCTCAAGGTCGTCCACGTGGTCGACAAGAACATCACCGCCAAGCAGGCCACCCTCGAGACCCAGAAGTTCTCGCACTCGAACGTCGGCTATCCGTTCGGCTGCTATCCGAACGACACCTCGATCGGCACCGACTCGATCTACTCCTCATTGAACAAGGGCGCCAAGGCGGAGACCTTTGACTCCTCGCTGCCGCCGGGCGCAGCCAGCAACGCCGAGTCGCGCTTTGCCTGCTTCAAGACCGCCTTCGAGAAGCAGATCGCGGCCGGCAACGTCCCGGCCTTCAACTACCTGATCCTCCCCAGTGACCACACCAACGGCGTCTCGCCGGGTGCCCGCACGCCCAGCTCGATGGTGGCCGAGAACGACTACGGCCTCGGGCAGATCGTCGGTGAGATCTCGCACTCGAAGATCTGGCGCTCCTCGGCCATCTTCACGATCGAGGACGACTCCCAGGATGGCGCCGATCACGTCGACGCGCACCGGATGCCGGTCGGCGTCTTCAGCCCCTTCGCCCGGCGCGGCGCGGTCATCCACACCCGCTACGACATGCTCTCGGTGATCCGCTCGATCGAGCTGATCCTCGGCATGAAGCCGCTCGGCCTTCCCGACCGGGTGGCCACGCCGATGTATGACGTCTTCACGCGGGCGCCCTCAAACTCCGCGCCGTTCAACGTCCGTGCCCCCACCTACCCCCTCCTGCTGCGCAACGCCAACACCGCGGTCAACCGGGCCCTGAGCAAGGGCTATGACTTCACGCACATCGACCGCGTCGCGCAGCACATGTTTGACCAGGTTCTCTGGCACGCGATCCACGGCAAGGCGTCAGCGCCGCCGCCCGGACCGAACGCCACACCGGGGCAGTAGCCCCTCGCCAGCTCGATTTAGATCACGCGGGCGAGGCCATCCGAGACGATCATTGGCTGCCCGTCGCGCAGGTCGATCTCGATTGCCAGGGCGGCGGCGTGTGGCCGAGCAGCGGAAAACATCGTCAGGGTCAAGCTCATCGGCGTGGCGCCGAACAGCGCGGTCGCCGTTGGCTCGCTTCGGCCCCGACGCAGCACGCCGTACCAGAGCCCGAAGGCCGAGCCGTAGCTCCAGCGCAGCGCCAGCCCGCGGTCACGCTCCTCGCGCTGGTGACGTGGGACAGACGCACGACACACGATCTGCCCGGGGACGAGGCTGTCGTCGTAGTCCTGTGGCCGTGACTGCCCGCGGGCTCGGCGGTCGATCGCGTAGGCGAGACTCAGAGCGGGGGTCACGGCCGCACCGCCGAGCGCGCTGGCGGTCGGTCAGGGCAGTTTCACGTCACCGGACTCCGCGGACGCTGTGGGCGGGAATGAGATGCATCGGTGGTGAGTATCGCGTCGGCGCAGCGATCGGCCAAGGTCAGGGCGGGTCCGGTTTTGTCAGCGCGTGCCCGGGTAGCCCCTAACTATGGGAGGAACAAGATGCCCAATGAGTCACCCGTGACAGGACAGGAATCGGGCGGGGCGGGGGGCCGAGGGCGCCGCTTCGGACCGCTGGCGCGGCTCGATCGGATCCCGGTATGGCCGTATGAACGCAAGCTGCTGTGGGTGGTGGGGGCCGGCTATTTCTTCGCCTTCTTCGACATCGTCACGATCTCGTTCGCCGCCCCGGTGATCGCGACCCAGTTCCACGTCTCCAAATCGACGGTCACCCTGTCGGTCACCAGCAGCCTGGTGGGCTACGTGATCGGCGCCTTCGCCGACGCCACGATTGCCGACAAGTGGGGCCGCCGTCTTAGCCTCGGCCTGTCAGTCGGCGTGTTCTCACTCGGGACAGTGTTGGCTGCCGTGTCGACCAATATGCCCGAGCTCATCATCTTCCGCTTCATCTCCGGACTCGGCATCGGCGCCGAGATCGCCACGGTCACCACCTACATCGGCGAGCTCTCCCCGGCCCCCTTGCGAGGCCGCTACACGAGCTGGGCGACCACCGCCGCCTATGCCGGGTTCGCGGTCGTGCCGTTCGTTGCCCGCGGACTGGTGCCGGGTTTTGCCAGCGGCTGGCGGATCCTGTTCCTGATCGGCGCGCTCGGCGGAGTGACGATTCTGTTTATGCGCCGCAACCTGCCTCACTCTGCGCGGTGGCTCGTAACCCAGGGCCGCGTCGACGAGGCCGAGGAAGTGGTGGCCGAAGCCGAATCGTCAGCGCGGGAGAGCATGGACGAGGAACTGCCGCAGCCTCAGTCGGTGCCCGACGAGGCCAAGGCCGAGCGATACCCCGTCCGGGCGCTGCTCGCGCCGACCATGATCAGGCGCGTGGCCCTGTTCGTGGGCATCTGGTTCGTCTACTACGTCGGCAACTACGGCTGGCTGACGCTCGCCCCCACACTGTTCGTCGACAAGGGCTACAGCCTCGCCGACAGCACCACCTACCTGATCGTCTCGGGCCTCGGCTTCCTGCTCGGCGCGTACGCCACGACGCACTTCAGTGATCGGCTCGAGCGCAAGTTCGCCGCCGCTGCGGTGGCCGTCGTCTGGGCGGTCTCCCTGCTGGTGATCGGGATCTTTGTCTCACCGGCGATCATCATCGTCTTCGGCTTCATCGCCTCAACGACGATCGGACTGCTGGTGCCAATGCTCTACACGTACACGGCAGAGCACTTCTCCACCAACGCCCGGGCCACCGGCGTGGCCCTTACCGATGGCCTCGGCCACATCGGCGGGGCGCTGGCGCCGCTGATCGTGCTCGGCGCCAACTCGGCCTGGGGCTTCTCCGGCGCGTTCGTGGTGATGGCGATCTCCGGAGTCCTTGCCGGAGCGCTGATCCTGTTCGGCATCCGGACGACCGGGCGATCGCTCGAGACCACGGCCGCCACCTCATAGCCGGGCGGGGCGCGCCCGGGCAGGACGTGCCGATGACTTCCCTGGCTGAGGCTCTCGCCGCCTGGGCGACCGCATTCGCGCCCAGCCCGGCGGAGCTGGCGCTGGCTGAGCGGTCGCTCCACGACACGCTGGCGGTGATGATCGCCGCGCGCGAGCATGAGCTGCGCCCGCTGTTTGAGCGCCTGGGCGAAGCCGGGCGCTGGGCCGCGCAGGCCCATGTCCTCGATTACGACGACCTGCACCTCCCGTCCACCGCCCACATCAGCGCCATCTGTGTCCCGGCCGCGCTGGCCACCGGCGGTGGGGCCCGGGCCTACCTCGCCGGCGCCGGGGTCATGGGGCGCCTCGGCACGGCGCTCGGGTGGGACCATTACCGCGCGGGCTGGCACACGACCTGCACGGCCGGCGCCCCGGCCGCCGCCGTTACCGCGTCGGTGGCGCGGGGGTTGAGCCCCGACCAGACGGCGGCGGCCATCGCGCTGGCCATCCCGGCGGCCGGCGGCGTGCAGGCGGCGTTCGGCACCGCGGGGAAGTCACTGCAGGTCGGCTTCGCCGTCGACGCGGGGGTCCGCGCCGCCGGTCTGGCCGAGGCCGGAGCCACCGCCAGCCCTGGGGCACTCGAGGACTGGTTTGCCCTGGTGGGAGGTGAGGACATCCTGCGCGCCGGCCTAACGGACGGGGTGCGCGACGGATTGGCCATCAAGCTCTATCCATGCTGTTACGCGCTCCAGCGCCCGATCAAGGCCATGACTCAGGTCGAGGGCGTCTCGGCCGGCGAGGTGACGCAGATCACGGTGACCACGCCGGCCAGCTCGCTCAAGCCGCTCATCCACCGTCAACCGATCACCGGGCTGCAGGGAAAGTTCAGCCTCGAGTACGGCGTGGCGGCGGCGCTACTGGACGGGCAGCCCGACCTGGACAGCTTCACCGACCAAGCGGTACAGCGGCCAGAGGCCCAGAAGCTGATGGCGCTCGCAGAGGTCATCACCAGCGAGTCAGGCGAGGGTCTGCTCGCCGGCGAGGTCACGATCGAGGTCACCACACGGGCCGGCGAGCGACGCCGAACCAGCCTCGACCTGCCACCCGGCGCGCCGTCGCGACCGCCGAGCTCAGCCGAGCTGTGTAACAAGCTCAACGCCTGCGCGGGCGCGGCGGCGGAGCAGGTCAGCGCGGCCACGTTCGAGACCGCCGCCGGCTTGCTGGTCTGATCGAGGGGTGCCGGAGCACCGCGATCAGAAGCGCGATCGTGCTCCAATTCCCAGATGACTCTGGACCGCTGTTCATCACCTACTCGGCATCCCCCGACACCGCGTCCGCGGCAGGACTCAACTTGCTCAGCGCCACGACCCCCCGGGGTACGCCAACGACCGCGTCGGCGGCTGGAGCCAGCGCCTATTGCTTCCCCCAACGCTGCCCAGTCGACGCGCTGAGCCGCCCCCACAGGCGAGCCGATGCGGCGAGCCATGACCGGTGATGTCTCGGTCGTAGGAGGTCAAAGAGCAGCTCACGGTCTCGAAGCCTTGCGTCCTTTAGCAGCGTGCACACGAACCCAGCCGGCGCATCCTCCCCAGGTAACCGCCCGATGCGGGGATGGCGATTTCGAAGCTCAACGTCGGCGACGCCCCACGCTGCCGACTGCCTCCATATCCCGCGGTACGTCGACCGGCCCCGCTTGGCCATGACAGCGGCCGGTTCGAAGTACAACGGGTACCCGGCCGCTTCGAGGCGCCAGGACAGGTCTACGTCCGCGGCCCGAAGCCACTCTTCGGAATATCCGCCTACCGCCTCGAACGCCGCCCTCGAGACAATCATGTTCGCGCCGTCGGCGAACGCCTTCCATCCCGGCATCAGCGGCGGGCGGGCCAGCACTCTCCGCTTCCATCGCGGAGCCGACGGGTTGAGCGTGTAATGGTCGAGCGCGCCGGCCACGAGATGGTGCGCGCGCGAAGCCTCCACGCACATCTCGAGCCATTGCGGACTTGCCACGTCATCGGCATCGCAAAATGCAAACGCGTCCGCACGGGCTGCTCGCGCTCCAGCATTACACGCCGCGGCACGACCCGCCCGATGCGACGCGTCGACGACAACGAGACGCGGGAGTCTGTCGCGCCAGGCGTTCGCCACCGCCACGGATTGATCGCTGGATCCGTTATCGGCGATGATCAGCTCCCACGGGCCCGTGTAAGTTTGGTTGGCCAACGCGTCCAGTTGCGACGCCAATGTGTCCTCACCATCGAGCACGGGCAAAATCACACTGATGTTCACTGCGGCAGCCTGGGCAGCGCTGGGCTCGGCGGCGAGAACCGTGTTCTTCACCCCCGCGCGCCCGATCCGCGGAACACACTCATGCGGCGGGCCGCTGGACGGCCACGCGCCGCGGCCCTGACCCATCCAAATGCCAAGCCACCTGACGCTCTAGCCCCTCCTCCAAGGCCACGCGAGTCGCCGCGCCGATGGCGTGGAGGCGAACGGTGTCGGCAAGCGTGTCGTGAGCCTCGCACGCCATCGCCGGGTGCCAGGCCAGGTGAGCGCTGCGCCCGAGCAGCCGTTCGAGCACCACAACCGCGTCCAACAGCGAGACGGCCGTGCCGCGGCCGACGTTCACCGCCACGCCCGGCTGTGCGCGCTGCGCCGCTACCTGCAGTGCCGTGACGACATCTGAGACGTACGTGAAGTCACGCCGCTGACTGCCGTCACCGCGAATGGATATCGGCGACCCGGTCACAATCGCAGCAATGAAGCGGCTGAACACCATATCAGGCCGTTGGCCCGGCCCGTAGACAGAAAACAGTCTGAGCGGCACTACAGGCAAGTGGGAGTGCCGCCCAAACATCAGGCACAATTGTTCACCCGCGAGTTTAGTGACTCCATACGGGGAGAGCGGACGCTTGGGACCGTCTTCAAGCATCGGGACCGTGGCGTCGCCGTACACCGACGACGACGACGCGTACACCACGCGGCCGACGCCGCGACGGGCAGCCGCCTCGAGAACGCGCTGTGTCACGTGGACGTTGTTCCGCAAATGATCCGTAAACCCCGGACCCCAACTGCTACCCACCCCCGGTTGGCCGGACAGGTGAAACACCACGTCACCGAATGCCAAGACGCCATCGAGGTCAAGCTCGGCGAGGTCTGCGACCACGAGACGAAATCTTGGGTGAGCCATGACGCGGGCAAGGTTTTGGTGCTTGGCGGCAGGCGAGTAGTAAGGGGTAAAGCAATCGATGCCGACCACCTCTCCCCCAGCCGCGAGCAGCGCTCGTGTGAGGTGCGACCCGATAAAACCGGCCGCCCCCGTAACGATCGACCGAGCAGGCTCCATCTCGGGCCGATTCTCGCATAGGCCCGCGCGCGGCCTCCCTGCGCCCCGATGCCCAGCGCGTTCGGCCCGCGGGGTGCCGATCGGTCAATCGACGTCGCTGCCATACTCGCGCTGACCGGGGCTAGGACGTCCGCGAAGCTCGGGTTCCGCGCCTTGCCGGGCCCACGACGCGTGTCGGAAGCCAATCGCGAAACGCACCACCCCCGCCGAATGACCGCGCCACCGACCAGGAGGTCCGAAACGACGGCGACGCGGCCGCGGCTCGGCTGAGGAACCCCCGGCGGCTGAGTCTCAGAGGAGAGCGTCACTCCCGGAGGCTCGAACTGCGGGCGACTGCTACGGCCCGGTCCACGCTCCGGCATAGCAGGGCCGGTTGCCGCACACGTTGACCACGGCTCCGTTGGGCTGGAGGAAGTCTGACTTCTGAACGCGGGCGAGCGGGGACCGACGAGGCCACTCGTGGGGGTCCTCGCCCACGCTCGGTGGCGTATTGGTCGTGGGCGGCGGGGGCGTGCCGCAGGGACTGTCACCAGGCGGGCAGGGCGCCGTCCGGACCGGTCCGATGTCCCACAAGACGTATGCCGACCCGGAGAAGGGGCTGGTTGCCATGGCGGGCAATCCGTAGGGCTGACCGCCGACCGAGGCGTCGCGTCCCGGATCCGCCCACGGCAAGTGGATGCTGGCGCCGATCGTCCGCGCTTCGGCCTCGGCCGCGAACTGACTGACCTGATGATCGCCGAGTCCGCCCTGCATCAGGACCACGTGAGCCGGAGTGTCGGGCAGCGGGTTCGAGGTCATGTGCGCGGCCAGGCCATCGGGGTCGGAGTGGTCCCACATCTGCTGCATCAAGGACAAGATCAGCTGCCGCTCGAGCTGGTTGGGATAGGCCTGGTAGAGCGGATAGGCGTACTGCGGGACCACGGAGCCGGGGTCGGTCGGATTGGGGCTGGGCGGCTGTCCGGTGCCGAAGTCGCTCGAGCGCTGAAGCAGGAGGCTGTAGTTCATGCCCGGGACACCGATGACCCCGCGCGTGAGGTCGGGCTCCAGCGCGATCAGCGACCCGCCGAAGATCCCGCCCTGACTGTTGCCGTCGTAGTAAAGGTGGCTGGTGTCGATCACGCTGTGACCGGCGGCGTCCCGGAAGGCCGGATCGGCGCCAAAGCCCTGAGGGTGGATCAAGAGCCTGCCCAGATACATGAAGTTGACGAAGGCCTGATCGACGCGGTCGACGAGGGTTGGGAAGTTGGACAGGTCACTCTCGTCGGCGATCGCCGTGGGAACGTCGCAGTTGGGCGCCGGCGGGACATGGCGGGTGAGCGCGAAGTCGGCGAGCAGGGCCTGCGCGCTTTGGGGGTCAGACGGCGGCAGGTCGGCACAGGCCATCCCGACCCAGTCGGTGGCGCAGAAGACGAAGTTGTGCTCCTGTCCCATGTCCTCGAGCTGCTGCTGGCTGACCTCGGCGCGACTGCCGAACAGACCGTGGCCATAGAGCGAGGGGCGCGCCCCGCCGCCCTGCATGGCGACCCGCGGGATGTTGCAAGTGAACCTCGCGGTCATCGTGTTGCCAGGGATCCACGTGGGCGGCCCGGTGGTCGACCCGATCGGGTAGGAGAAGCGCGAGCCGGTGGGGCAGCCGGGCAGGTTCAGGTAGCACGGGACCGTATAGGTGCCCTGGACTTGACGGGCGATATCGGCGTTCTGGGCCGGGGTGAAGTCAGTAACGGTCGTGACCTGGAAGGCCGGCGCGTGCCCCTGCACCTTGAGGTCGGTGAGCGTCGTGTCGCCGAGCTGGCGGTAGGCGTCGTTGCGGATCGCGAGTTGACGCTCGGACAGGCTGCGCTCGCTCGCCACCGTGAAGTCCCAGGCCAGATACAGGTTGTCACGGTTGATCCCTGCCTGGGTGAGGGTGCTGAAGAGGCTCTCGAAATGGGCTCGCCGAGCCTCTACCTGGGGGTTGCTCGTGATCACGCGGTCGCGGTAGAGCCGGAACCCGTCGCCTGCCGGCAGGACGTGGCCGGAGGCGTCCCGCATGCCGCGCAGGGCGACGATGTAGCGAGTGTTCTCTGACAGATTGACGCCTGGGTGGATGATCAGGTTGACGTCGGCGGGGTTGCTGGGGTTGGCGTCGATCTCGGCCCAGATCAGCTGACGCTGGAGCGTCCTCGTGTTGAGCACCACGACCGGCTGGTCCGGGGCATAGGTGCGAGCGAGATCGGTGATCGGGACCGCTCCGGTGGCGGCGAACGCCTGCTGGGTGTCCATGCCCGGAACCCGGGTGACGATCGAGGCGCCCGGACTGAAGCCGTCGTTGCGGTTGATGTCACTGGGGTCGATCGGCTTACCGGCTTTGTTGGCCGGCATCGAGAGGAGGTTGAGGTTGACCCGCCGGCCGGTGGCCGTAGAGGCATCGGGAGCCGTGAAATAGTCGTTGGGGAAGGGCTGCAGGCAGACCGCGGGGTCGATGATGTCGCAGCGGTCGCTGTTGGGGGTGGCGAACGAGGTCGGCGGTGGGCTTGCGCCGCGCCCGGCGCAGAAACCGCTCTGCACCGCCAGCCGTCGCCTCCGGCTCGAGTACACGCGACCGGGGACCGCGTGCCGCCCACGCAGTACCGCCCCGCGGAGCACCACCGTCCGCCCGGCGGCGCAGCCAGCCAGAGCCCGTCGGCCGGCGGCAGTAAGCGTTAGCGACGCTGTTCGCCATCGGCGCGCCCGCAGCCGCAGTGTCCTCGCCCGGGTGACCACGACCGGGGCTCCGGCACCGGGGACCCGAGCCACGAGATACATGCGGGCGCGTCCGGTCCGCCGTGCCTTGACTCGTATCCGGACCTTCCCCCTGCGCAGGATCTGCTGCTGGGCGACGGTCACCGTGCGCAGGGTCAGCACCGGCCGTCTGTGGTGTGACCGGGGCGACCGTGGGTGGTGGGAGCCAGCCGCCGCTCCGGCCGCCGGAACTGCCAGCAGTCCTGCCGCGGCTACGAGCAGAGATAGACAGCACCTGAGTCGCACCTGAGCCCGCGCACGTTACTCGAAGGTCGCCGACAATGCGCCGATTTGTTGACTCGCTGCGCCGAACTGCTGCCCAGCGGTGACCACTGCTCGCCTCCAACCGTTCATATGTCTGGGCGCGAGACCGGCGTCGGAAGCGGGGTAGGTGCGCACGACGGCGACCAACACAGGGGAACACCTCGGGCCGGCATTACCACCGCGGGCGGCCACCTCGTCCTTGGGCGAGGTCGCCCGCAAAGACCGCAACCTCAGACCCGGCTTGACCGGCCTTTCAGGCGGGGGCGGGATGCGAACTCGCGACCTTCGGGTTATGAGTAGCGAAAAGGCCCTCTACTTCGCGCAAATGGGGCGAGTTTAGAGTTAGAAAAGACCCGCTTGTGGGGTAGTTTTTGGTCAGTTTGGTACCCAAAGTGGTACCCACGAGAAAGTTGGTACCCACGTGGTACCCATGAGATATCCTTCCTCTTGCGATGCCTCCGCGGGATCCCCTCCCCATCCCCTTCTTGCTCCTCCGTGAGCACAACGGCGAGCCGTTCTACGAGGCGAAGTTCCGCTACGCCCGCCAGCAGGTGAAGCGGCGGATCGGGCCGGCGTGGCTGACGGGGGACGTCCTGGGCGGCTGGGTGCCGCGCCGCGGCCGCGTCGCCGACGGATACTTCGACGAGCGGCGGGCACACGTGGCGGCCGCCCAACTCGTCGCCACCTACGTCAAGGACTTCAACGAGTCAGAGCGCGTCGAGCGCGAGCGGCGCACGCGAGGGGTTACGTTCCGCGAGCTCGCGCACGGGTACCTGGAGTGGCTGGAGAAGGTCCGCGGCGCCAAGCCGTCGACCATCCGCTCCCACGAATCCGACCTTGCCGAGCCGGGGACGCCGCACAAGCGGGGCACGGGAACCACTGCGGGGCTCGTCATGGCGGCGCTCGGTGATAAGCCGGCGGCGAAGATCACCCCCGCCGAGGTCGAGGCGCTGCTGCGGACGGTCGCCGCCACGGGCGTGTCGGCCCGCAGCGTGAACCGGGCGCGGGAGATCGTCTGTGCCGCGTTCAACTACGGGATGAAGCCGACGGCGTATTCGCTCCCCACGAATCCCGCCCTCGGCACCGACCGCCGGCGGGTGCCCGAGCCGGGCGTGCTCCTGTTCTATTCCCCTGAGGAGATCGAGGCGATCGCGCGCTCGCTCGAGGCCGGCTTTCACCGTCCTGCCGTCGCGGCGCGCGGTGAGCTCGAGCTCTTCGAGGACCACCGCGACAGCGAGGCGATCCGCGTCGCCGCCTACTCCGGCCTTCGCCTCGGAGAGCTCCTAGCGTTGCGCTGGCGAGACGTCGACTGGTCCGGCTCCGCGCTGACGATCAGCCGGTCGCTGTCCTCCGGCGTCGAGGGCACGACAAAGACCGGACATGTCCGGCGCGTGCCGATGGCCGACCAGGCCGCAGCCGCACTGGACCGGCTCTCCCAGCGCCAGGACTTCGTCTCCGCCGACGACTACGTCTTCTGCAACGCCCTCGGCCGGCCGCTGGACGGCTCGGCGCTGCGCCGCCGCTACAAGCGGGCCCGTGACGCCGCCGGACTGCGCCCGCTCCGCTGGCACGACCTGCGCCACACGTTCGGATCGCTGCTCGTCGCCGGCGGCGTGGACCTCGTGAGCATCAAGGACGCGATGGGGCACTCGCAGCTGACCACCACGAGCCGCTACCTCCACGCCCGGCCGGCGACCGAGCGGGCGGCCGCGTTCACCGCCGCGTTCGGAGGCAGCGCCAACACGGCTTCGTATCCCCGGGACCGAGACGGCATCGAGCAGCCCGACGAGCCGTAGACGAGCCCTGAGGCCGCTGGTCGTCGGCGGCGCGAGATACCGTAGCTCTGTGGCCACCACGAGCGCTGACGCAACGAGCCATATGCTCGCCGACCACCATCCAATCGGCATCTCGACCGGCGTCTTTGAAGCTGCGCGCGGCGTCTGGCCTGCGCTTGTCGACGAGGCCTGCAGGTTCTCCACCTTCGCCGTCGAGCTGTCGGCGCTTTCGGGCGCCGAGCTGCCCGGGCTGGTCAGGTATCTCTTGGCCAAGCCACGCATGCCGTTCCGCTACGTCAGCGTTCATGCACCTGTCAAGCATCAGGGGTTGGAAGCGCCGGTGCTCGTTCAGCAGCTCGCCGAGCTCCCGGTCTGGGTGAGATCGATCGTCGCGCACCCGGATGCCCTCTCGGATCCCGACGCCTACGGGTCCCTTGGAACGCGGCTGGTGCTCGAGAACATGGACGACAGGAAGG